>NZ_BTTQ01000010.1:0-66686 GCF_036246245.1 Companilactobacillus muriivasis | reverse complement strand
AAAACGCCACAAGAACTCTTTGCTAGTTCCTGTGGCGCTTAAAGACATATTTATAAACTTCAAATACTGATATCACTTGGATTCAATTTATTTTGTCCAAGTGGCTAACTTGTTATTGAAATTTTCGGATGAATTTCAAATTCCCCAAGTTCTTAATAATAGTTAAATTTTCCATATTAGCGAATAGGTAAGAAGACTTAAGTGGCGCATTAACCTCTTTATCAATATTAATAGTAGTAATTTGCTTAGTATAACCGCCCCAATGTTCAGTATCGTCACCTTTTTGATCAGTCAGAGGACCATTAATAAGTAAGTTGGTACCATTATCAGTGATTTTCCAACCAGCACCGTGATCAATCTTCTTAGCAATTTCTGCGGTATCTTCTTGTTCATTGATTGAAGAGGCCTTTGGAGTTTGAATTGATTTAGTAACTTGAGGTTTGGTATCTGTTGGCGTAGTAGGTGCTGGTTTAATTGAGCCAGAAGGCTTTAGTGTAGGTTCAGTGTTTTCCTTAGATGTCTCGGTTATCAGAGTGGATGGTTTAACATTATTTACGACAGGTTTTGCTACAGGTTCAGCCTTATTAGAAACGTCAGCCACTGGAGTAGGTGCTTTAATAGGAGAAATAGGTGTTTTGACATCCTCTTTAACTGTTTTTGTAGAAACTTTTGTATCTTTATTAACAGGATTCAAGGCAGGCGAGGAAGAATTCCCACCAATATTTGAAGGCATTGGATTAGTCACAGCAGTTTTAACGGTAGCGGCTTGAACCATATCTGGTGTACCAATTAGAAAAATTCCGCCCGCAAACGTCAGACTACTGATCACAATCCAATTCTTTTTTGATTTAACTAATTTTTTTCTCATGATCATGTTCGAATCACTTTTCAATTGTTGAAATCTCATATTCTGACCTTCCATCCTCTATAATATGTAAAAACTAGTTCGATTAGACGATTTGATTATATGGTCTCGGCAGTTTGTGAATGTTTCAGATACGGTAAGAATCGTTCTGCAAAGTTGAAAGGGTGATTTAGAAAAAATTGCATTTTAGGCTTTCTTTAAATTAAAAAACGTTATCTTAGATTATTGGATGCTAGTGGAATTAATCTCAAATTAACTGTTGGGCTAGAGATGCAACAGATTTATATAAACAGCTTTAAAATTAGGACTTTAAATCAAATTAGTATTTTCCGATATATTGAATCAATAAATATTCATGTATTTCAACATACTATATCGAGAAATAATGCTAAAAATAAGTTATTTAATACCCGACTTTTTCTTCACAAAATTTATTCACGTAATATTCTTGCTTTTCCGTTTCAAAATAAATTACGTCATTTAATACAAAAAAAATTGTGCATATGCAAATATTTGAAAGAAATTTTTGTGCAAATGGATTATTTATTGGTCACACCGTCATATATATATTTATGTGGTGGTATAGTATTATTGATAAATATCATAACGATAGATGGGAGTGTGTTGCCATTGTTTCTTGGATCTATTATTTATAATAAAAGACGAGAAATGAATTTGACTCAAATTGAGTTAGCTAACGATATTTGTACTCAAAATACGATAAGTAAGATTGAAAAGCATAACATAGCGCCAACGGTTAACATTTTGATCAAGATTTGTTTGAAGCTAGGTTTGACATTGAATGATGTATTCAGTGACTTTACGACCGAATCTTCAGTCAAAGAAGAAAGTGCCTTGGACGCTATTGAAAGAGATGTTTTGCTCGGAAAAATCTCAGATATCGATGAAAGAATGTCATCATTGGAAGGTAAACTGAACGATAATGACATGAAGCAGTATGAATTGATTAGTGGTGTGATGGATTACTGGAACAAGAATTACGATGTTTCACTGTTTGGTTTAGACAAGGTATTGCAATATACCAAGTCCGCAGGGGACGATATCTATACTTTGCTTGCATATTTGTTCAAAGGGATGAATTACTTAGGACAAAAGCATAATGATCGTGCTCAGTATTATTTCAAAATGATCACTACTTCAGTTGACGAAGTTTCTCAAATCTCAAATGCCAGTGATTTGGAAATTCTCTTTATTTGTAAGACGCTTGCTAAATCTTACAACATCATGGAATTGTATAAGAGGTCATATGATTTCAGCCGTTGCGGATTAAATATTGCTCAAACAAGACATGTATCTTATTTCTTGGACGAACTTAATTATCAAGCTGCCTATGCGATTAAGGACGATAACAATGAAAAACAAGCTTATCAAGATTATTACAATCTTGCTTTGTACTTAGCAAAGTCGAATAAGAATGAATCATTGCTCGCCAAAATGCGTTAACAGATAAACAAAAAAATCATCAATCTATATGGATTGATGATTTTTTTTATAAATATTTAAGTAAGTAATAATGTTGTTGAAATTGTTTAAACATATTATAATCTGGATAGTCTAAGGAGACTAAGGAAGCAAGTAATTTGAAAAGAAAGGTTATAGTAGTGCTTTTTACAATTCTACTAGGAATAGGATTTTCATTTTTGCCAATCCAAAGTGTCAAGGCTGAGTCTGTAACTAGCGGATATTTCGTCGACGTTAGCTCACATTCTGCAGAAGTATATAATGCCTCTGGTGATTCTTTAGGTAAATCTGAACCTGAAAATAGTTGTTGGTATCTTGGGAGAACCGCAACTATTGACGGCAAAGATTACTATCAAATTGGAACTGATGAGTACTTAAGTTCCAGTGATAGCTATATGTATCGTGATAGACCAGAGGTTATTAGAGTAGAGACCGATGAAGATGTTCCTGTCTATAACCACAACTTTGTTGAGAGCTCGAGTGTTGCTTTGGCTCCAGGTACTTATTGGTATTCAGATCGTGTGATCACCACTCCAGATGGTATGCCATTTGTCCGTGTTGCCACCGATGAATATGTTGGTATGTGGAATGTGATTCAGCAATCGTTTACAGAAAGATAATACTAGTTTTTAAAAAGGGTAATCCAAAATTTTTTTTGGAAAACTCTTTTTTTATATTCATGTGGCATAGGTTTACAAAAGTAGATGAGTCAAGCTATTATAGCACTTTCGTAATTTTGGTATATTAAATATATAAAAAATTTAATAGAGAAATATATCATTTTTCACACAAATATGTTGAAATAAGTGCCGATTCCTTGTAGTATAAAGGTGCTTAGGATTATGCCAATCTGTATAAGCAAATGTGTGAATTATAAAAAAATCTTTTTTTGTATATCAGAATCAATTTTTGTGTGCGCTATTTTTCTGCCAAAAAATGGTGTGCTGGGGATTAAACTAAAAAATGTATATCGAGGTTATTTATTATGAAGAAAACTATGTTACTACTAGTCTGTGCACTTTTAGGTACAGGTAGTGCAGTTGCCACTGCAGCTAGTTCCGTTACAAATGTCAACGCTCAATCAGTTACCCAAAATGGAAACTATGCTCAAGTAAGTAGCGATGAAGCTCAACTTTACAATCAAAACGGGGACAAGATCAATATTGCTTTGGATAAAGACAGTACTTGGCAAGTTGCTAAGACACAAAGCATTAACGGAAGTGACTATTACCAAGTTTCAGCCGATGGATATCTTAGTGCAAAGGATAGTTTTGCATACAAAAACCGTCGAATGATTATTAAAGTTCAATCACTCGACGGCGCAGATAAAGATGTAAATGTTTATGATCATAATTTAGTTCAAAGAAATGATGTTCAACTTGCAGCCGATAGTAAATGGGCTACTGATACTGAAATCAATTATTCGAACGGTGTTCCGTTTTTACGTGTTGCTCCTGATCAGTACGTTGCCATGTACGATGTTGTGGAACAATCATTTAGTGCTACTATCTAATTTAAATTTAGTGTGTGAATTACTATCTCTAGATATCTTCGGTATGCCGACCGTTGATATCTTTTTTTGTATATATATTCAATCTTTGTGTGCACTGCCAAATGCGCTTTAAGAATTTATCTAATATATATGAGGTCATTCCTTAATACAATTCGTAGTGTACTATCATTTAGACTTAATTTTGATTCAGTTTTTGTAAGAACTGTTTTCCAAAAGTGGAATAAAATCTGTGGACATTATAAATCCATAGATTTTTTTGTTTTTAATTAGAGCTTAAATTATGCAATTTCTACAATTGGTATAGTCAAAACTAAATAATCCTTTATGGCTGTAATAAAAGATTTACCACGTCTTTAGTATAACACTCTTTTTGTTTGGTATATGACATATTTCAACCTAAAATTGGCGATGAAATCTGAAAGAAGGGTGATTATTATGTCATCAAATAAAAAATATGTTTACTTAGGGGCAACATTATTTTCAGCCGTATTATTAACATCTTTATCAAATCAAACTGTTAGAGCGGCTACGACGGCTGATACTTCGACAAGTTCAACTACTAGTGAAGCATCTCCAAGTACGGCAACAACGGCACTTAAAAGTGTGACGACAGCTACACCTGCGGTAAATACAACGACAAGTAGCACGTCAACAGCTCCAACGACTGTGACTACAACAACTACCGCTCCAGTGACGGTTGCAAGTACATCAACGACTGCTACGGCTCCTACAAGTACAACTACTGCATCGACAACCACTAAAACAAGTTCCACTATAACTACGACAACTGGTATTGCGGCAACACCTTCGACTACTACGACCACTGCCACTGCAAGTACTGGGTCAACAACAGGTGTAACTTTTCCTAGTTCATCTATCCCAACAACAACACCAACAGGTACTGGAACCACAACTACTGGAACCACAACGCCGACATTACCAGCAACAGGGACAAATGATTATTCAATTCCTGCTAACATTACCAACGATACGGTAGTAAATTTTGCGGATCCAACTTTGGCAGCTTTGGTTAAGAAAGGTTTGGGACTAAAGCCAACGGATAATATTACTGTCGGTGATATTAAAGGCTATAAAAACGCAGTAACACTGGAAGTTGATGAAGAAACTTATATGGCCTTCAATCCAGCCACAGCTCAATTATTGGAACCACAATTTACACCAATTGAGAGCCTTGATGGGATTCAATATTTGAAACTTTTGCCTTCAGATATGATTGATTTTAGAGTCAGACTGGGTTCGGATGCCAAAGCTAACCCCGATTTAACGCCTTTGGATGGTATTAAATTTAATGGTTTGATGTTAATAGGCAATTTCAGTAATCCGAATGCGAAAGAAATTAATGTAGACCAGATTACAAAATTGGAAGTTCCCACAACAACTGGTGGAGTAGATTTTTATGGTGACCAAGATTATAACGGTATCAACAATGCTGAATTGAAGACTTTGGCACCTTGGATCATAGCCTATTCAAATAATGGTCAACAATATGATGGATTAATTTTGAATGGCAATTCGATTACTGATTATTCACCTTTGAAAGATATCAATAGAACTGCTAACTTTAACCTCAATGTGACGGGTGGTTCCTATAATTCAACACCAATTTATGCTGTCAAAGGTCAACCAATTAAATTTACTGCTAAACCATTCACTGGTTTAGATGGCGAAGATTTGGCTTCTAATTATAATTTTTCAACATCTGTGCCCGCTGGTACAGCCAAAATTTATAACTTGAAAAGTCTTGGCAATGATAAATATGAATTGGATGGCGCCGATCCAACCGAATCTATATTGACATATGGTAACGCTGGATTGAATGCTAATTATAATCCAACTTCTAGCCTTGACGGCATCACTTTTAAGCACTATGGAAAGAGTGTATTTTTAAGCAATTTTATCAATGGTCAACCAATTATTTGGCAAGATCATCCGAATGTAACTATCAATTATGTCGATAGTACCGGCAAATCTTTAATGACAAAGACTGTTAATGGTACGAATATCGGAGATGCCTTCGATTTAACTGGTGATACCGCAGTTGCTGGTTATAAATTGACTAGTCCAACGACTGGTTTGAAAGGCGAATATACTCAGGACCCACAAGTGATTACTTTGACATATGCCAAGATTCCAAAGAAACCATCGTCTAGTTCAAGCAGTTCTACTCCAGCTAAAAAACCAGCTCCAATCAAAGTACCAGATAAAACAGCTGATGGCGAAAAGGTGATTTTCTACTATATTCCTGACAATCCTATAGGTGTTGAAGCTGCATTGGCTCACATTGGTGTCAAAGCAACTGCTACTATTCATGGAAAGCCTTTCTATCTATTAGGCTCTGGTGAAGTTGTAGCAGCTTCTGATTACGATTTTGTTAAAGAGACTACTTCCGGTATCGTGAGGACCTTTGGTACTGCTGTAACACCTGTAAATGCCTATGGTGAACCTTTGACTAGATCATTGTTGGCAAATACTGAGTGGAAATACAGCAATATTGTGACGATTAAAGGAGCTAGTTATTATCAAGTTGCTACGGATGAATTTATTCCGGTCGCTAAATCTTTGGCATTCACACCAGCTGCTAAGCCAACAGTTGTTCATGTCACTGAAAAAACATTGATTTACGATTCTCAAGGTAAGAGTACTGGTCAGACATTACCAAGTGGTAGTGCTTGGAAGACTGACGGTAGTGCTGTGATTAATGGCGTAACGATGTATCGTGTTTCAACCGATGGCTGGGTCAGTGAGAAAGTTTCCACAACTTATCAACCGGTTAAAACTGTTTATAAAGCCGAGACTGAGACAACTGTTTATAACAGTACTGGTAAGGTGATTTCCAAGAAACTTCCTATTGGTAGTTCATGGAAAGCTGACCGTATTGTCACAATTGATGGACAGGAATATTTAAGAATCGCGACAAATGAATTCGTTAAATATCCTGCATAAATAGAAAAAGGGTTTTGACATGGCTATTTTCAACTTAAATATGTGGCATAAACGTGTAACAAAACATAGCTTTTTCCGCTTAAAACAAATGGCTCCAGTAATCCCAAATCGGATTACTGGGGCCATTTGCTTAATGCTCGAAAGCTGACCATGTTTTGTTGCACTCTCTTTTTTTGATATACTCAAGAAAATATTTATATAGGGGGGAAGTATGGATAAGGTTAAGAGGCTACCCAAGGGTATTAAAACTATTTGGCGGATTCACGCGTTGATTGAATTTATTATTTTTGCATTAATTATGATTGGAATAGGCTTTATTAGATTGGCATTGCCGGCAACGGCTAAGGGTTATTTCGATTTGATAATGATTATCATTTTAATATTAGGGATGATTATATTTATTGGAAGTCTGTTTCTAGTTAATTATTTGTGGGCATTTTGGACGTACTACATTGATGAGCGACAAGTTCAATTACATAGTGGCTACTTTTTTAGAAAGCAAGTGATTATTCCGATTGCCCGAGTTCAAAATGTAACTTTGAAACAGGGTCCAATTTTACGTTGGAAAGATTTACAGAAGGTAATTATCGTTACTGCATCAGGCCGTAGTGAGATTGATGGTATCAATTCGGAACAAGCTGACCAGTTGAAGGAGACTATTATGAAGCTGGCTCAGGAGGCTAAAAATGATATCTAAACCGAGAAGATTGAGCCCGGCTGCCATTTTATTTTTCTTCTACAAAGATATTAAAAACTTGTTTATTCCTGCGGTTGTATTTGCGTTTGCAACGTTTCAACAAGCTAGATTTTGGACAATAATTGGTCTTGTTAGTCTTTTTTTGTTGGTAGTTGTTGGCGATGTTGTGAAGTATATGACATTCAGCTATCAATTTTTCAATCAAGAAATTTTGGTTAGAAAAGGTATTTTTGTTAAGAAAGTTAACCATATTCCTTACGATCGAATTCAGAATGTGACAGCTAATCAGTGGTTCTTCTTGCGCCCATTCAAATTGGAAGAGTTAGAAATTGAAACAGCGGGTCATTCGGATGGACCAGAAGTTAGTTTGGCAGCAGTTTCAGTGGGATTAAAGGATGAATTGAATAACTATCGCAATCAGGTCAAGGCAAATGAGACTGTGGTTGAAGATAAAGAAACAAAATCAAATGGCCAGTCATATGCAATAACGTGGCGAGAATTGATCAAGTTTTCTTTGACGTCGCCAGCGTTTTTGTCAGGATTGTTGGTAGTTCTAGCAATTTATGGCAAGGTGCAACATTCAATCAGTGCGCAAATGTATGCGGCTGCTGCTCAAGAATTTGCTCATTTAGGTTGGCTCGTAGTTGTTTTGAGCATGCTGTTGATAATTTTGGCTTTTTATCTGTTATCGGTTTTTGCTTTAATTGCGCGATATTATCACTTCCATCTGACAATGGAGAACGGTCAATTTGAGATGCAATATGGATTTTTTAAGACGAAGAAAACAAGTATTTCTCAGAGTAGAATTCAAGCAGTTGTAGTTAAGCAGACTTTGTTGAGAAGAATGTTACACATTGTTTCAGTTAAATTGGTTATTATTTCCAACTCTAAAAAAGAGGATACGGAAAAAGATATTATTGTCATGCCAGTGATTGAAACGGTTAAATTAACCCAATTTATGCATAAGTTTTTCCCAAATATTCCTGTAGAAAAAGGGCAGGCGTTGACTGCTAATTCAGGAACTTATTACTATGATTTACGAAATGCCATAATTTTTAGTTTGGTAACGGATTTAATAATTGGCTTATTTATCTTCAATATCTCAATTATTTCAGTATTCATAGTAGCAGTACTTTCAGCAATAATCTGGATTGCTCCAGCGTATTTGAATGCTAGAAGAGCTGCCGTTACGGTGATGGATGATAAATATGTCTTCTTACAAAATAATCAGCTGACATCTAAAAATTCTTATTTTGTACCTAAGAACAGTATTCAGTTGTTGGAACGTCGTCAAAGTATTTGGCTACAGCAGAAAAGATTCGCACACTTAAGGCTGAGTTGTCGTTCAGGTATTGGCGAAAGAAATTTAAAAGTTAAATATTTACCTCAAGCACAAGTTGATAGAGTGGTTGAATGGTACAAAAAAAGTTCTGATTAGGAGAAATCCCAATTAGAACTTTTTTTTACTTACTTATTTTCTTTAGCTTGAATCAGTTTAACTTTTTTAAGAATTTGTTGGTCAAAGGCTCTCATGTAGTCATCATGAGTTTTGAATTTCTTACCCTTGAGTTTTCTTTCAGCATCGGTCCAGTCGTAATAGTTGATTGGTACCATGTTACGATCCTTGTTCTTAACGTAAAGTTCAGAGAAGTTAGCATCGTTTTGAATTTGTGCGGTCAACCAGATATGATTAGTATCTTTATATTGTAGGAAATATTGAGAATTACGTTGAACATTATTTTGATACATCGAATATTGAACTTGCATATTAAAAGTATTGCCATAGTTATGTGACATTGCATCAGTCTTGATACCAAGTCCAACGGCAATAACCATGAAGACTGGTAGGACAAATTTTTCGTAACCATCTAGCAGCATGTCGAAGTTGATGATGAAGATAGTGGCAAAAAACATGTAGGTTGCAAACATACATCTGGAACCGAATGGTGAAACGACGATGAATGGAGCAACAACAACGAAACCTGATAATAATAGTGAGAAGTTAGCAATTTTTTGCTTGGTATTTCTAACGCGTAATGTGTATAATACTACGGCCACTGTGAAAATCAAAACAGCCACAATCAACATGATCAAGTGTTTTGTTGAGAATTGTGTGAGCATGTAGTGAACCATCGTGTCAGAATTACTTGATCCTTTAAGTGAGCGATATGAGTCAGTCCCAAACAGGATTTTGATGTAGGCACCGTTGATAAACATTAGGAAAGCACCGATAAAATTACCAACTAAAATGAAGTTCAAAACTTTCTTAAATTCATTGCCAAAGTGTTTTCTTAAGAATAACCAAACGAGAATACTGTTAAAGACGTTCAAAATTGTTACATGTTCGGCAAAAAATTGAGCAAAGATAGCGGCAAAAAATATCAAGTAAGTACTAGTGCGATAATAATGAACATTTTTATTATCATAATTTTTTAAAACTAAGTAAAGCATGAATAATGGAAATACTAATGAAGGAACGTAGTTAGCAAATCCAGCGTGCCAACCTAAAATTTGTTTAAAGATAGCATTGGGAGTCAATAGGATGAAAATGGTTGCTAGGGATGCGGAGACCAAACCAATCGACTTGGGAGCTTTGATCTGTTCACGAATCTGTTGAATCAAGTAGACAATTGCTGTCATAAAAGTTCCGTATCCAAGAAAAGCAATTGGCTTGAATTTGGTCATCGTAATAACAAGCAAGTCACCAAGGTAGCGGCCGTCATATTTTAGGAAGATGCCTTGAGGGAAGTAATTACTACCGAAGTAAGTTCCCCAGTGCAGGTCATCACCTAACAGTGGCATCCACATGCCGACTAGGCCGAAGATGATAAATATAATGAAATAAAAACTAAGTTTTGCTGTACGTGTCATTTTTTGTCCTCTTTTAGGTATTGAAAAGTTGACCGTCTCCAGAGATGAGAATATTAACTCGCTATGCGGACCGGCTCGAGCCAAAAGGCGGTCTCGAACCTCGGTTTGAAGCCTTACCAAAGACCGGTAAGTCTCCAAACTCGCCCGGTTGTGTAAGAGCTAAAGCTCTAACACAACATCCACAGCGTGTTAATATTCTCATCTCTTCCGACTAATTTGCTTTCTAAATCAGTATAAACAATTTATGGATATTTTGATTAAATAAATTGTAATAATAATAAATACATTAATATTCGGATCTGAATTGGATTCTTCAATAAATAGTCTATTAACAGTCAACTTTTGGGTGGCTTAATAAAAATTTAGTTTAATTGAAACCATAAATTAGTCGTAGGTTGCTCAGTGATTTTTTGCCTGCTGTGGAGGTGGAGTTAGGACTTTAGTCCTTACTCCACAGGGCGACTTTGGAGACTTGCGGTTTGTGCAAGGCTTCAAAGCGAGGGGCGAGACCTTGGCTCGACCCGGTCCTCATAGCAGGCGAAAATCTCTGGCACCCTCCGGCGGCAAAAAAGTAAAAAATATGTATCTTTGTTTAAGGATATAATGAAGTTGCCAAGCAATCAATGAAAATATGTACTTGCTACTAGTATTACGAAATTGCTAAAATATATACTGATATAATTGTGCATGGTAGTATTATTGATGCAAACGATTACGGAAAAGGTGAAAAATTCATGAAAAAAACGAGAGTTATTAACTCAAATATATCACGGGTGATTGCCCAAATGGGACACTTCGATACAATCGGAATTGGCGATGCTGGGATGCCTGTTCCTGACGATACCGAAAAAATCGACTTAGCTGTTGAAGCAGGTTTGCCAAGTTTTATTCAAGTTTTGGATAATGTTTTGAGCGAGTTAGAAGTTCAAAAGGTCTACTTAGCTGAAGAAATTAAGGTCCAAAACCCTGAACAATTAGTTGCTGTTAAGAAATTAGTTGGCGATACACCAATTGAATTTATTCCCCATGAAGAAATGAAAAAAGATTTGAGTGATACTAAAGCATTCATTAGAACAGGTGAGGAAACACCATATTCAAATATTTTACTTGAAAGTGGAGTTGTCTTTTAGAGGAGCTTTAATATGAAAAAAATTGTCGTACTAGGTTCAATCAATGTAGATATTATTTTAAATATTGCTCGTTTACCTTTACCAGGTGAAACTATGGCAATGCATGACCGCTCAACTGCTGGTGGTGGTAAGGGTGCTAATCAAGCAATCGCAGCCGTTCGTGCCGGTGCAGAAACTTCTTTCATCGCAAAAATTGGTCAGGATCATTCAGCTGATTTTATGTTGGATACTTTCAAATTTGACGGTTTGAACATTGATCACGTTACACAAGATGACAAGGCCGGTACTGGTCAAGCCTATATTTTACTTGATGATAATGGTCAAAACAGCATTTTAATTTACGGTGGTGCTAATCAAACTATTACAACTGAAGATATCAGAAACGCTAAAGATGCGATTGCTGACGCTGACTGTTTGATTACTGAATTTGAAACACCACTTGAAGCATCAACTGAAGCATTTAAGATAGCTAAGGAAAATAATGTCCTAACTATTTTGAATCCCGCTCCAGCCAAGACTTATATTCCCGATGAATTATTGAAACTTACTGATATCATCGTTCCTAACGAAACAGAAGCCGAAGCAATCACCGGAGTCAAAGTCACAGATCAACCTTCAATGGTCGAAGCTGCAAACAAAATGCATACTATGGGTGTAAAAAATGTTATAATAACTGTTGGTGCTAATGGAGCGTTCTATTCAGTCAATGGAAAGAATGGCTTTGTTAATGCTTACAAAGTTAACACGGTTGATACTACAGCCGCTGGTGATACATTTATCGGTTATTTAGCTTCAAAGCTAAATCAAGATTTAGACAATATCGAAGAGGCAATGAAATTTGCTAGTAAAGCATCTTCCATTACGGTTCAAACGCAAGGTGCTCAGAATTCGATCCCACATTTAAAAGATGTTGAAATTTAAGTATTTGTAAAAGAAACTTTACGTTTAGCGGATTGAAATAATTGGTCAAGCATGTTAATATAGTAGTTGTATTTTTGAATGGTGAATGGTTCGAATGGTTTGAATGTTTCGTATTTTAGACTTTCTTCCATGATGTACCACGAAATAATGCACAAAAAATATTTTCTTATCAGGAGGAAAAGTTCATGGAAAACGGAACAGTTAAATGGTTTAACGCAGAAAAAGGTTATGGTTTTATTACTCGCGAAGATGGTAGTGATGTATTCGTACATTTCTCAGCTATCCAAGGCGACGGTTACAAGACTCTTGAAGAAGGCCAAGCAGTTACATTTGATATCGAAGATTCAGATCGTGGCCCACAAGCTTCAAACGTTAACAAAGCTTAATTAAAACTAAATTTTATAAAAGCTAACTCGCAGAGTTGGCTTTTTTTTTGCACCTTTTTTTCGAATTTACATTAACTTTACAAGAAATTTACTTTACTGGTTTATTGTATTTGTTGTGGCCGTCTCCGGTCGCCAGTGATTTTCATACGCTATGGGGACCGGTGCGAGCCAAGGTCTCGCGCCTCGATTTGAAGCCTTGCAAGTTCAGCAAGTCTCCAAATTCGCCCCGTGGAGTAAGGACTAAAGTCCTAACTCCACCTTCACAGCGTGTGAAATCACTTGCAACCGGAGACTAGTTTTTGGGGCGGATGGTTTTATATAACTTTTATTTCAGGTAAATTTAAGTATTTGGATAGAATAAAATGTTATTGGAATTTTATTTTATTCAAATACTTAAATAATTTCAGGAGTTACGCTATGCAAGAAAATTGGCGCAAGAATTTTAGGATTTTATGGTTTGGTAGTTTGATCACCGATATGGGCAATGCGATGACGTTGCCTTTTATTGTTTTGTTTATTGATACTCTAGGTCATTTCAATAAAGCCGAATTAAATTTACTTGGAGCTGCTGCCTTTTCATTAACATATTTGAGTAAGGCTATCGTTTCGCCATTTTGGGGGCGTTTGGCTGATTTAAAGGGTCGAAAGTTGATGTGTTTGCGCGCTTCAGGTGTCATGACTCTGACAATTCTGATGATTGGATTTTCGCCAAATGTTTGGTTTCTATTATTTTTTCGAGTCCTTCAAGGGGCCTTCTCCGGATATATCAATAATGCTAATGCTTTGATGTCAGTGTCAGCTCCTAAGAAAATCCAGGGTCGGGTAATGAGCAAATTAGTGACTGGTAGTATTACAGGAACACTGTTGGGTCCGTTAGTCGGAGGATTCTTAGCTACTTGGTTAGGATATCGAGGAGCTTTCTTTGTGACTAGTTTTTTGATGGCCATTGTTTTTCTAACTACTTTGCTTGGCGTTAAGGAAGAATTTACACCGATTACGAAAAATGAACTGCAGCCAGCACTTCCTTTGATGAAGAAAATCGGTTGGCCGTTCTTTATTGCCTTGTTTGGGTCGCTCTTAGCCGTTCAAGCAACAACCAATGCAATTCACCGATGCTCAGCTTACTTGTCCGAGAATTGAATTCTAGTGGGCAAAACGTGGTAATAATGACCGGAGTAGTTTCCGCAGCCCCCGGATTCGCCACAATTTTAATGGCAGGGGTCATTGGAATTCTGATAGATCGGCTTGGTGCCTTACGAAGTATGATAATATTTCTTATTTCCGCAATTGTATGTTTAGCCTTAACAAGTTTGGTTCAAAATATTTGGCAATTGATAATTTTGAGATTCATTTTAGGAATTTCCGATGCAGCATTAGTTCCATCAATACAAGTTTTAACTGTACAAAATGTACCGAAGCCAATTTTCGGACGAGTTTTCAGTTATAATCAATCGGCACAGTCGTTTGGCAACGTTTTGGGACCAATGATTGCTGCGTGGATTGCAATCGGTTTTGGCTACAAAAGTATTTTCCTTTTCTCTGCATTTTTGGAGTTGATGGCTTTAGGAACGTGGTTGTATTACTCGAAACAAAGGCAATTTGAATGCAATAATTGAAAACCTTGGTAATTGTTAAAATTCCATTTCAAATCACAAAAACTTCAAGTATATCGGCTATAATTGGAGATATTAACTAAAGTTTTGCCGTTTTATTTACGTGGATAAGAATATTTACCTGCTATGTGGACCGGTCCGAGCCAAAGAGCGGTCTCGAATCGTTCCGCACAGCAGGTGAAATACTTCTCTGCTCTGGAGACGGCAGATTAAACTTACAAAGGATAGATCAATTGCCACAAAAGAGGAGATACAAATCACGTCGGACTAGTTATCGACGCAAAAGTAACAAGAATAATCGGACAACTATTATCTTAATAGCGATTGTCGCAGTGTTTGTCATCAGCTTCTTTGGCTATCGCAGATATGCCCAGTATCAGAGTGAGACAAAGGTTGAAATGGTTCAACAAGACCACAGTCAATTCATTAAAAAAGTTTCGCCTTATGCAGTTGAATTGGGCAAGCAATATGGCGTTTTACCTAGTATCACGATTGCTCAAGCAATTTTGGAAAGCAACTGGGGTACTAGTTCACTCGCTAGTCAGTACAACAATTACTTTGGTATCAAGGGTGAAGACCCTGCCAATACGAAAGTTTTACAGACGAAAGAATACACCAATGGTCAGTGGATAACTATCAACGGACGTTTTCGCGTTTATTCGGATTTTCGTGAATCGATGAAGGACCATACAAAATTGCTAGTCAATGGTACGACCTGGAACTCGCAACAATACAGGCAAGTTATCCAATCGAAGAATTATATTGATGCGGCGGTAGCTTTACAAACTGACGGATATGCGACAGATCCTGGTTATACGAACAAAATTATTCGGGTTATTCAGAAATATAATCTGAAAAAATACGATGAGGGTATCAAGTAAAAATCAAAGTATGATAGACTCTAATTATTCTATGTAAATGTAGGGAGAACGGTAATGAAGGAATTAGAAGAAAGAATCAGAACGGATGGCCGAGTTTTAGGCAAGGACGTGCTTAAAGTCGATAGTTTTTTAAACCATCAAGTTGACCCAATGCTAATGGAGAGAATGGGTGAGGAATTCTACAAACACTTTAAAGATTCAGGTATCAACAAGATTTTGACAGTTGAATCTTCAGGTATTGCACCAGCTGTAATGACTGGTTTACAGTTCCAAGTACCAGTTGTGTTTGCTAGAAAGCACAAATCTGTAACATTGAGTGATGATCTTTATACATCAGAGGTTTACTCATTCACAAAGAAGACTTCTAATCACATCAGTATCGCCAAAAAATATTTATCCAGTGATGACAAAGTTTTGATCATTGATGATTTCTTAGCTAATGGACAAGCTGTTAACGGCTTGAATACGATTATTGAGGATGCTGGCGCAACTTTGGCTGGTATTGGAATCGTAATTGAAAAGTCCTTCCAAAAGGGTAGACAAATGATTGATAAATCAGGTATTCCAATCTGCTCACTAGCTAAAATCAAAGCTTTTGAAAATGGACAAGTAGTTTTCGATGAAGAAGAAGACTAGTAATTAAGAAGGTGGAATTATGACTTTTATTGCGCCCGGTAAGACATTAGGCATAATTGGTGGCGGTAGTGAAACATATATTTTTGAATTGGAAGCTAAGAGAATGGGCTTTAGAACCATGCTTTTAACCGATGAAGAAAAGGATATTGCGACACAGGCTGCTGACAGCTTTTTAGTCGGTCAGTTGGAAAACATCGAGAATCTAAGTGAATTGGGCCATAGAAGTGACCTTCTTTTGTATATGGACGAGAATTTTGACAGCAGTTTGTTAAAGGAATTGGCCAAGAGTTTTAACGTTGCTCAAGGTGCTGACCTGTTAACAATTGCTCAAGATCGTTATATCGAAAGAACCTTCTTGAATGATTTAAATATTAATGTGCCACCATTTTTTTCAATCGTAACGGTAGATGATATCAAACGAGCAGTCGAAGAAATTGGTTTCCCATGTATTTTAAAGCCGATTCAAAAGAACCAAACGATTTTGAAACGTCATATTCTTTATAACGATAACGATGTGGAACGTGTGAAGAAGTTACTTCAGGATGGGACTTATATTCTTGAAGCGTGGATTGAGACTAAGACTGAGTATTCAATTATGATCAGCAAGAGTAAGGATCAAAAAATCCATACTTTTCCAATGATCAAAGAGATTTATGATGGTACGCATCTAATGAGTTCTTTTATCTTTAAAAAGAATGATCCAGATGTGGAAGCAGAAATGCAGCGAGTTGCCTTGATGGTAGCTGAAAATATTAACTACGTGGGAATTTTTGGCATAGGTTTCATCCTATCTCAATCCGGGGTCTTGTACGTCAAACGAATCTTTCCAGGAATCAATTATTCAGCTAACGTTTATCAAGAGGCAACAGGTATTTCACAATTTGAATTACATATCAGAGCTATTTGTGACTGGCCAATTCCCGAGATTTTTCCAATGGTCAACGCGGCTACCTTGAAAATCATTGAAGGTAACTTGCCACAGAGTTTGGATTTACTCCAGGAAAAGGCCCAGTGGAAATTTAATTATTACACCGGATTTAAAGCTAAGGATCAAGCCGACCGGGATGTCGGTTATATTTCAATTTTCTCAGACGATGTCGAAGAATTAAAAAATGATATCCTAACAACTAATATTTGGAGAGTAGAATAATTCATGATTGATAGATATGTAACTGAACAGATGAAACCAATTTGGACAGACCAAAACAGATTTCAAGCTTGGCTCGAAGTAGAAATTGCGGCCGTTGAAGGATGGAGCAAAGAAGGAGAAATCCCTGCTGAAGATGCTAAGTTAATTGCTCAAAACGCTAAGTTTGATGTTTCGGAGATTGCTGAAATCGAAAAAGAAACTAAACATGACGTGGTTGCTTTCACAAGAGATGTTTCCAGATACTTGGGACCAGAAAAGAAGTGGGTCCACTTTGGATTAACATCAACTGATGTCGTTGATACAGCCTATGGATACTTGATGAAACAGGCTAATGATATTATTCGTGAAGATTTGAATGAATTTCTCAAAGTAGTCGGTGAGAAAGCTTTGAAGTACAAAGATACTGTTATGATCGGTAGAACTCACGGTGTTCACGCTGAACCTACAACTTTCGGACTAGTTTTAGCTAACTGGTATTCTGAAATTAAACGTGACATTGAACGTTTCGACCATGCTGCTAAGGGTGTTGAAGCTGGTAAAATCAGTGGTGCTGTTGGTAGTTATGCCAATGTTCCAACTGATGTGGAAAAATTTGTTTGTGATAAACTAGGCATCCGTGCCCAAGAAATTTCAACACAAGTTCTACCACGTGACTTACATGCCGAATACATTCAAACGATGGCATTGATTGCGACATCAATTGAACGTTTCGCACTCGAAGTTCGTCACTTACAAAGAACTGAAGTCCGTGAAGCTGAGGAGTTCTTCGCTGCTGGACAAAAAGGTTCATCAGCAATGCCTCACAAACGTAACCCAATCGGTTCAGAAAACGTAACCGGTTTGGCTCGTGTGATTAGAGGACATGCATTTACAGCCTTAGAAGACGTGCCATTGTGGCATGAACGAGACATTTCACACAGTTCTGCTGAAAGAATTATCATTCCAGATACAACTGAATTGTTGGATTACATCTTACGCAGATTTACTAAGATCACAAAAGATCTAACCGTATTCCCTGACAAGATGATTGAAGACATGAATTTGACACACGGATTGATTTTCTCACAACGTGTCTTGTTGAAGTTAGTTGAAGCTGGCTATTCACGTGAACAAGCTTATGACATCGTGCAACCATTTACTGCCAAAGCTTGGGATGAAAAGAAAGACTTCAGAACAATGCTTGAAAATGATACTAGAGTAACCGATAAGCTATCAGACAAAGATTTAGACGATGCATTCGATTATCACTGGCATTTACGTCACGTTGACGAAATATTTAAGCGTGTTGGTTTAGAGTAGGTTTTTGCACTGCCGCCGGAGGTTTCAAGGGAGTTGAGTCTGCTGTGAGGACCGGCTCGAGCCAAAGTGCGGTCTCGACCCTCGATTTTGAGCCTCGCATAGACCGCGAGTCTCAAAAGTCGTCCTAGTGTTGTAAGAACGGAAAAATTCCGTCCTAACAACACTTCTCACTGCTGACTCACTCCCTCGAACCCTCCGGCTAGGGTATTGGTTTGGCTTTGATTGGTATCCTGGTCGATTGGTAGTGTGCTTTTAATAATGATAATAAGAAAATCTCAACTGAATTTTTTCGGTTGAGATTTTTTAAGTGGGCAAAGATATTTAATTTTTTAAAATATTCAGAGTAATTGGATTTTGTTTCGTATTGTTTATTAAAGGCGTAAATTTAATTATTCGGTTATGAAGATGTATTGAAGAAAGTAACTGCCAAAGAATAATAGACTCAGAGTTAACTAAAACCCTAGACGGAGGTTGCCAATGATTTCACCAGCTATGGAAGTGGCGTTGTGGCTTTAGCCATTACACCACAGGGCGACTTTGGAGACTTGCCGAACTTGCAAGGCTTCAAAGCGAGATGCGAGACCTTGGCCCGCACCGGTCCTCATAGCAGGCGAAAATCATTGGCAACCGGAGTCGGCATATTAAAGTTAAATAAATATGGAAACATATGTTCAACTTTAGCGAGTTGTCTTTCGCTCTATGCAGAAAAATTTGCTACAATATAAACAGCTATTTTAGTTACAACTAAAACTTTTTACACAAAGATTTGAGGGATTTTAAAATTGGACGATACGATGCTAAAAGGTCTTAACCCTGAGCAACAAGACGCGGTTAAGGCAACAGAAGGACCACTTTTGATCATGGCCGGTGCCGGTTCAGGTAAAACAAGAGTTTTAACTCACCGTGTGGCTTACTTGATTGAAGAAAAAAATATCATGCCTTGGCATGTCTTAGCGATTACCTTTACTAATAAGGCTGCTAAGGAAATGAAGGAAAGAATCGGCAAGTTACTAAATGAGTCAGCAAATGATGTCTGGGTCTCAACTTTCCACTCTCTTTGTGTAAGAATTTTAAGAAGAGATTTCGATAAGATGGGTAAGCCTAAGACGTTCACAATTGCAGATCCTGGTGAGCAACGAACATTGATGAAGCAAATTTTGACAAAGATGAACTTGGATCCTAAGCGTTACGATCCGCGTGCTATTTTAGGTACAATCAGTAATGCTAAGAACGAATTGCAGACCCCAGCTGAATATGCCAAAGTTGCTGCTTCACCTTATGAACAAACAGTTGCCAGCGTTTATGACGTTTATGCCAAAGAAATGGAACGTAACAACTCGCTTGATTTTGACGATTTAATCATGCAAACCAGTGAATTGTTCGACCAGTGTCCTGACGTTTTGGAAAAGTATCAAGAAAAATTCCAATATATTCACGTTGATGAATATCAGGATACTAACGAGGCTCAATATAAGCTTGTTAAACAATTAGGTGCCAAGTACCGCAACGTCTGTGTTGTTGGTGATGCTGACCAGAGTATTTATGGTTGGCGTGGTGCTAATATTCAAAATATTATGAATTTTGAAAAAGATTATCCCGAAGCAACAACGATTAAATTGGAACAGAATTATCGTTCAACTAAGACAATTTTGAAGGCTGCCAATGAAGTTATCAACAACAATGGTAACCGCAAACCTAAGGATTTGTGGACTGATAATCAAGAAGGCGACAAGATTAAGTTTTATCGTGGTCAAAATGAATCAGACGAAGCTTTGTACGTCGTTGACCAAGTAAAAAATTTATTGCAAGAAGGCTTTAAATACGGTGACTTTGCGGTGCTTTATCGGACAAATGCTCAATCACGTACATTTGAAGAGAAACTCATGCAAGCCAATATGCCATACAAGATTATTGGTGGTCATAAGTTCTACGATCGTAAGGAAATTAGGGATATTTTAGCTTACTTGCGTTTGATTGCTAACCATGATGACTCAATGAGTTTTCAACGTGTTATCAACAGTCCCAAGCGTGGTATCGGTCCTGGTACGATTGAAAAGTTGCAAGCTTATGCGGATGAACACAGTTGGTCATTGCTAGAAGCTGCTGAAAACATTGAGCTTTCACCATTGGCTGCCCGTCCTCGTAAGACTATCGGTGGTTTTGCCAAAGTTATTGATAACTTAACTAAGTTGGCTGAAGACCAGTCAATGACAATTTTGATGGACCACTTGTTGGAAGATTCAGGTTATGTTGAAGATTTGAAACAACAAAATAACTTGGAATCACAAGCACGTGTGGAAAATATCGAAGAACTTTTGACTGTTACTACTCAATTTGACCAAGCATATGAACCAGACCCAGATGTTGACGAAACGCGTTTGACAACTTTCTTAACTGAATTGTCATTGGTCAGTGATCAAGATCAAATTGAAGAAGAACAACAAGAAATTACTTTGATGACATTGCACGCTGCTAAAGGTTTGGAATTCCCAGTTGTCTTCCTAGTTGGTATGGAAGAAGGAATTTTCCCACTCGGTCGTTCATTGCTCAAAGAAGATGACCTTGAAGAAGAGCGTCGTTTAGCATATGTTGGTATCACTCGTGCTGAAAAGCGCCTTTACTTAACAAATGCCGTTAGCCGAATGCTTTATGGTCGTCTCCAAAACAATGCTACTTCGCGTTTCGTTGAAGAAATTAAAGATGATGCCATTGAACGTGTTAACAGCAATGCTGGTAATATTGGTCGTCCAAGTGGCCGTAATTCATCATATAAGGACCGTCGACGTGTGGCTGCTACTACTGCAACTTTCCAATCACCAACTTTGAAAGCTAAAGGTGCGTCTGGTGCGGAGAAATTGCACTGGAATGTTGGTGATAAAGTTGAACATAAGAAGTGGGGCCAAGGTACAGTTGTCAAAGTTAATGGCGATGGTAATAACGCTGAATTAGACGTGGCTTTCAAGAGTGAAGGTATCAAACGTCTCTTAGCCGAATATGCCCCAATTAAAAAAGTTACTGATTAATCAAGAGGTGAAATCATGGCAGATTTAACAAAAGAACAAGCTAATCAAGAGTTAGCGAAGATTCGTCCTCAATTGAATGAATGGCGTGATGCTTACTATACTAAGGATGCACCCGTCGTTGAAGATAATGTTTATGACAAACTTTACAATCAATTATTAGCGCTAGAGCAGCAATATCCTGATTTGGTAACTTCAGATTCACCTTCGCAACAAGTTGGTGATGTCACATTACCAGATTTCAACAAAGTAACCCACGATATTCCAATGCTGTCGATGGGGGACGTTTTTTCTGAGGCTGAATTAGCTGAATTTAACGACCGAATTGAAAAAAATGTTGGACATGAGGTCGATTATAATGTTGAATTAAAAATTGATGGTTTATCACTGTCACTTATTTATGAAAATGGTATCTTAGTACAAGGCTCAACCCGTGGAAACGGAACGATTGGTGAAAATGTGACGGAGAATGTTAAGACTATCAAAGATATTCCCCAGAAACTCAGTCGTCCGTTGTCGTTTGAAGTCCGTGGCGAATGTTTCATGTCCAAGAAAGAATTTTTACGTTTGAATCAAGAACGTGAAAATGAAGGACAACAAGTTTTTGCCAATCCTAGAAATGCGGCTGCCGGTAGTTTACGTCAGTTGGATCCCAAGGTGACTGCTTCCAGAAAACTGGATACATTCATGTATACGATTGTTACTTTTGACGATTTGAACGTTTCAACACAACATGAAGCTTTGGAAACTTTGAAAGAATTAGGCTTTAATGTTAACCCAACAGCTGAAGTTACAACTGGTTTGAAGGGTGTTCAAGAATTCATCGAACGTTATGGTGAAATTCGTGATGACCTTGATTACGGTATTGATGGAGTTGTTCTCAAAGTTGATGATTTAGCCATTCAACGAGACCTTGGTAATACTGTCAAAGTACCTCGTTGGGAAATTGCCTATAAGTTTCCACCTGAACAAGCTGAGTCAGTGGTTCACGATATTGAATGGACGATTGGTCGCACGGGCGTCTTAACGCCGACAGCTGTGATGGATCCAGTGCAATTAGCAGGGACAACGGTATCTCGAGCAACTTTGCATAACGAAGATATGATTCGTCAAAAGGATATTCGCATTGGTGATACCGTACTCTTGCATAAAGCAGGCGATATCATTCCGGAAGTTTCTCAAGTTGTTTTGAGCAAACGTCCCAAGGATTCAGTGCCAGCTGAAATTCCAACGCATTGTCCATACTGTGATTCTGAGTTGATTCACTTAGAAGATGAAGTGGCTTTACGCTGCATTAATCCTAAGTGTCCTGCTCAAGTTAAAGAACAGTTGACTCACTTTGCTTCAAGAAATGCGATGAATATCGATGGCTTAGGTCCCAAGATTATTGAGCAACTATATACGAAGAAATTAGTGCAAGATGTCGCTGATATTTATAAATTGACGGCTGAGGATTTGGAAACTTTGGATGGATTCAAAGAAAAGTCTATCAACAACTTATTAACAGCAATTGATAACTCAAAGAGTAATTCTGTTGAAAGATTGCTGTTTGGTTTAGGAATTCGTCACGTCGGTGCTAAAGCTGGTCGAATTTTGGCTGAGAATTTTGGTAGCTTAGATAATTTGATGTCCGCTTCCAGAGAAGAAATCCTTGAAGTAAATACTATGGGTGAGATAATTGCTGATAGTATTGCAACTTATTTTGCAAATGATGATGTTAAAAAGCTTATTAATGAACTAAAATCAGTAAATATTAATATGAATTTTATCGGTAGTTCAAATTCTAATGAAACAAATAGTCATTTTACTGATAAAATAATTGTTATAACCGGAACATTACAAAATTATAAACGTTCACAATTGTCCGAGACGCTTGAAAATCTCGGTGCTAAAGTTACGGGTTCGGTTACGAAAAAGACTGACATCTTGATTGCCGGTGAAAAAGCTGGTAGTAAACTAACTAAAGCACAACAATTGGGAACACAGATTATTGATGAAGCAACATTGTCTGAATATTTAGATGATGCCAAAGAGTAGGAGAACAGTTTTGAAAAAATTCTTAAAAACTACATCGCTATTGCTGATGTGCTCGTTATTGTTGGCTGCCTGTGGGAATTTACAAGATTCCAGTTTGTCATCAGGTGGTGGCGATTCTTCCAAGAGTTCAGTTCAGACAACAACATCGTCTGATTCAAGCAGCTACGATGTTTTATTAAGTGATGGAAAATATAAAACTAGTCCTATTTCTGGACTTACTGCGGCTGACAATAGTAATCAGTTCAACAGTAGAAGTTTCGAAAGTGGACTTATGAGCTTGTCGAAGAAACAATTTTCAACGAATTCATATGTTTTCCAAGAGGGCCAAGTTTTGAGTGCAAGTACTGTCAATGATTGGTTAGCACGTAAATCTAGCAAGAATGAGTCAGGTTTGAATCCTGAATCTAACGGTTCAACTGATCCTGACAAACGTACTCCAATGTATTTCCAACAAATGCTTGAAGAAGATTATCTTCAAAAGCAAGATGGAAAATATAAATTGGCTGGGATGTCGATTGGTATTGCAATGAATAAGATCGATTACTATCAAAAGAAGCAATACGGTGCCACTTTCAAGTCAACGATTTCTACTGAAGAGCAAAAGGCTCAAGGTGAAAGAATTGCCAAAGAAGTTGTCCAACGCTTGCGTAAAGATAGTAAAGTCGGTAATATTCCAATTGTTGTTGGTTTATATTCAGTTGCTCCAGCAGATACTTTAGTTGGGGGAACTTATTTCCAATATTCATTGAGTAAGAGCGATGGTTTAGGTAATTGGAGTGATCTAGGTTATAAGAATCAAATGTTGCCAACTGTTAACGGCGATAGTGCTATCAGCAGTAGTGACTCCGATGCGTTTGCCAACTTTAAGCAACATATTCAAAATTACTTCCCTAATCTTTCGGGAGTTACTGCCCAAGCTCACTACGATGGAACAAGCCTCAAAGCAATGGATATTACAATCAATACTCAATTTGATGGGCTAGCTCAAGTAACTAGTTTTACTCAGTTCGTTCAGACAAGTGCCCAAAAGTATTTGCCATCAGGAGCTAACTTAGACATCAATATTCAAACAGTTGATGAACAACAAGCCGTTGTCACACGTACAAACGGTAAGTTCTATTCACACGTTTATAATGCAGATTAAAAAGGAGAAACAAATGATTTCAAAAGATGAAATTTTACACGTTGCCACTTTGGCTAATTTAAAATTCCAAGATAATGAAGTTGACAGTTTTGTTGACCAACTAGATAAAATTGTTGGTATGGAAAGCAAATTATCATCAGTTGATACAACTGGTGTTGAACCAACTTACAATATGGCTGACACCAACTCTGTCTTCCGTGAAGATAAAGGTATCCATACTGAAACTAGAGAACAAATGCTTGAAAATGTTCCCGAAGTTGAAGATAACCTTATCAAAGTTCCAACGATTGTTGACAAGGAGGACGCTGAATAGTGGATATCAAGAAAGAAACAATTGCTTCTTTGCACGAGAAGTTAGTTAACAAAGATGTAACTGCCGAAGCTCTTACAAACCAAGCTTTAGACAATATCAAAGGTGATGCTGAAAAGCTAAATACTTTCATTACTGTCAATGACAAGGCAACTGAGGATGCTAAGAAAATTGACGCTGAAGGTGTAGACGGCTTATTAGCTGGTATTCCAGTTGGTATCAAGGATAATATCGTTACAAACGGCATTAAGACTACTGCCGCAAGTAAAATTCTTTACAATTTCATGCCTGTTTACAGTGCGACTGTTATGGACAAGTTAGCTGCTGCTGGCGCTATTAACGTTGGTAAGACTAACTTGGACGAATTTGCCATGGGTTCATCTACTGAAACTTCATACTATGGAACTTCAGTTAATCCTTGGGACTTCAGTCGCGTTCCTGGTGGTTCTTCAGGTGGTTCTGCTGCTGCCGTTGCCGCTGGTGAAGTTGTTGCTGCTCTAGGTACAGATACTGGTGGTTCAATCAGACAACCTGCTGCCTTCAATGGTATCTTTGGTATCAAACCAACTTACGGTCGTGTTTCTCGTTGGGGCGTTATTGCCTTTGCATCAAGTCTTGATCAAGTCGGTGTTATGTCAAAACGTGTCGAAGATTCAGCAACTGTTCTTTCAGTTATTGCTGGTCATGATGACAAAGATTCAACTAGTTCAGAAAAAGAAGTTCCAGATTACCGTGCTAACTTGAACAAAGATATGCATGGCGTTAAGATTGCCGTTCCTAAGGAATTCTGGCATGAAGGAACTCATCCTGACGTGCTTGATAACGTTAATAAAGCTCTTGATGCTTATAAGAAGATGGGTGCTACAGTCGAGGAAGTTAGTCTTCCAACATTGGAACATGCCGTTGAAGTTTATTATGTCCTAGCATCTAGTGAAGCCTCATCTAACCTTCAAAGATATGATGGTGTTAGATATGGTTACCGTGCTAAAGATGTTAAGAATATCAAAGACTTGTTCGTTAACTCTCGTTCAGAAGGTTTCGGTGATGAAGTTAAACGTCGTATCATGCTAGGTACTTTTGCTCTATCAGCTGGTGCTTATGATGCATACTTCAAGAAGGCTGCTGAAGTTAGAACAATCTTTATCAATGAAATGAATGATGTTCTAAAAGATTATGATTTAATTATGGGACCTTCAACAACAACACCAGCTTTCAAGATTGGTGAAAAAGTTGATGATCCATTGGCAATGTACATGAATGATATTTTGACAATTCCTGCTAACTTAGCTGGTTTGCCTGCTGCTTCAGTTCCTGCCGGTTTAGCTGACGGAATGCCAGTTGGTCTACAAATCATCGGTAAGCCATTTGCTGAACAAGATGTCTTCAATGCTGCTTATGCTTTACAAGAAGAAAATAAATTCTATGAACAAATACCAACTGCACTCAAGGGGGAAGACTAATGAATTTTGAAACAACTATCGGACTAGAAGTCCACGTTGAATTAAAGACTAAGTCCAAGATGTATAGTCCTTCACCAGTTGCTTATGGTGCTGAATCTAATATCAATACCAACGTTATTGACTTTGGTTTTCCAGGAACATTGCCAACTGTAAATAAAAATGCTTATCGTCTCGGTGTTATGGTCGGACTAGCTTTGAACGCTAATATCGAAAATCACACTCACTTTGATCGTAAGAACTACTTCTATCCAGATAATCCAAAAGCTTACCAAATTACTCAACAAGACAAACCATTGGGTCACGATGGCTACATCGAAATTGAAGTTGATGGCGAAAAGAAGAAAATCGGTATCGAAGAACTTCACGTCGAAGAAGATGCTGGTAAAAATACCCACGGTAACAACGGCTATTCATATGTCGATTTGAACCGTCAAGGTACACCTTTGATTGAAATTGTTTCAAAGCCTGACATGAAGTCTCCTGAAGAAGCTTATCAATATCTTGAAAATCTTCGTAAGATTATTCAATTTACTGGTGCTTCTGATGTTAAGATGGAAGAAGGTTCAATGCGTGTTGATACTAATATCTCAATCCGCCCAGTTGGATCAGATACATATGGTACCAAAGTCGAATTGAAGAACTTGAACTCATTCAACCACGTTAGATTAGGTCTAGCTTATGAAGAGAAACGTCAAGCTGCTATCCTTAAACAAGGTGGCACAATTGGTCAAGAAACAAGACGTTTTGATGAAAAATCTGGCGAAACATTCTTAATGCGTGTTAAGTCTGGTGCTGACGATTATCGTTACTTCCCAGAACCAGATCTACCAGATTATGAAATTTCACCAGAATGGATTGCTGAAATCAAAGCTAACTTGCCAGAAACAGCTGCTGCAAGACGTAACCACTACATCAATGAATTAGGAATTCCTGAGTATGATGCCGGCGTTTTGACAGATACTAAGGAAATGTCTGACTTCTTTGATGAAGCAGTGAGCTATGACGCTAATCCAAAACTAGTTTCTAACTGGTTGATGGGTGAAGTTAATGCTTACTTGAACGATAAGAAAATTGGTTTGCTTGATACTAAGTTGACACCTGAACATCTTGCTAAGATGATCAATTTGATTTCAAACGGAACGATTTCTTCTAAGATTGCTAAGAAGGTCTTCCAAGAAACTATCAGTAACGGAACAGAACCTGAGGAATGGGTTAAGTCTAAGGGACTTGTCCAAGAATCTGATCCAGCTGTTTTGAAGCCAATGATCTTAGAAATTCTAGATAATAATCAACAATCAATCGATGACTTTAAGAATGGTAAAGATCGTGCTGTTGGTTTCTTAGTTGGTCAAATCATGAAACAAACTCATGGTCAAGCTAATCCTAAGGTTGTTAATAAGATTTTGATGGCAGAGCTAAACAGTCGTTAGTGAGGGAAAGATATGCGAGCTAGACTTATATATAATCCAACTTCAGGTCACGAGACCATGAACAGTAATGTTGGAGACATTTTGAATATTATTGAAAAAGCTGGTTATGAGGCTAGTGCTTATCGAACGACACCGAAAAAAAACTCAGCTAAAGACGAAGCCAGACGTGTAGCAAAAGAGGGGTTTGACCTAGTTGTTGCTGCTGGTGGCGATGGAACAATCAATGAAGTTGTTAACGGGATTGCCGATTTAGACCACCGTCCTGAAGTGGCAATTATTCCGGCCGGAACAACGAATGATTATGCTCGTGCTTTGAAGATTCCACGTGATGATGTCGTCGAGGCTGCCAAAGTGATTTTGAAAGGTCAAAAATTACCAGTTGATATTGGACAAGCTGGTAAGAGTTACTTTATCAATATCGCTGGTGGTGGTTCAATGACCGAATTGACTTATGAAGTTCCTTCAGCTTATAAGTCAATCTTGGGTTACTTGGCCTACTTGGTAAAAGGTGCAGAATTGTTGCCTCGTATCAGTCCCATTGACATGCACATCGAATATGACGACGGTGTTTTTGACGGGAAAGCAACAATGTTTCTAATCGGATTGACTAATTCAATCGGAGGAATGGAACAAATTGCTCCTAACTCAGTCATTGGTGATGGAACCTTCTCATTGATTATCGTTAAAGAAACTAACTTGCGTGATTTAGTTCATTTGATTGCTCTAGTTCTAAACGGTGGTCGTCATGTTTATAATCCAAAAGTTATTTACACGAAGACTAAAAAAATCAGTGTTAAGGCTAACGATGAAAATCGTGTCATGGTCAACTTGGATGGTGAATATGGTGGGGATGCTCCGATGGAATTTACTAACTTGCATAACCATCTAAATATTTACGCCAACGTTGATTCGATTCCGCTCAAAGCAATGGATACTTCAAGTCTCAGTGAAAAAGATGCTGGCGAGAAGATTATCGAAGAAGAAAAGAACCTCGATTCAGATAAATCAGATAACGATAAAGAAAAAGAAACAGATAAATAAATAAGAATTAGGAAGTGTATCGATTTTGGACACTTCTTTTTTCTATGTATAGGTGAAAAATGGAAAAACCAAATTTGAAAAAGAACCAAGAAATAGAATTAGACATCCTTGATCTCTCATATGAGGGTAAAGGTGTTGCTAAAGTCGATGACTTCACATTGTTCGTTGACAATGCGTTGCCAGGTGAAAAAGTTAAGGCTGTTATCACACGTGTGAATAAGAACTTTGGCTTTGCTAAGACACTCGATGTTTTAGTTGAATCTCCTGACCGTGTTCACGATATCGACGCCGTCTACGCTCAAACAGGAATTGCTCCTTTGAGCCACTTGAAGTATGATAAGCAACTTGAATTCAAACACAACCAAGTCGTAACTGACTTTGATAAGATTGGCTTGAAAGATATTACTGTTAACGATACTTTGGGTATGGAATCACCATTCAATTACCGTAACAAGGCACAAGTACCAGTTCGCCAAATTAACGGCAAGTTGACTACTGGTTTCTATCGTCGTCGTTCACACGATTTAGTACCAATGGAAAACTTTTTGATTCAGGATCCTAAGATTGATGCTGAAATCATTCGTGTTCGTGATATTTTACGTAAATATAACGTTCGTGGTTTTGATGAACAAAAACAAAAGGGTCAAATCAAGACAATCATGGTCCGTCGTGCTTACTTTACAGGTGAAATGATGGTCGTTCTTGTTTCTAGAACACCTGATATTTCTCACTATAAGGACATTACTAAGGAAATCTTGAGCAATCCTGAGATTAAGTCAGTCTTCTTGAACATCAATTCTAAGAATACTAACGTTATTCTTGGTCAAAAGATGACATTGCTTGGTGGTAAAAAGTATATTGATGATGAAATTTTGGGACACAAGTACCGTATTTCACCAAAATCTTTCTATCAAGTTAACCCTGTTCAAACTCAAAACCTTTACAAACTTGCAATTGATAAGGCTGAATTGACAGGTAAGGAAAATGTTGTCGATGCTTATTCAGGAATTGGTACAATTGGACTTTCATTAGCTAACAAGGCTAAGCACGTTACTGGTATCGAAATTATCGAAGATGCCGTAAAAGATGCTGACCAAAATGCTAAATTGAACAATATTACTAATACTGACTTCATCGTTGGTAAGACTGAAGATGTCTTGAATGACTGGGCTAAGAACGAAGTCTCAGTTGACGTATTGATGGTTGATCCTCCACGTAAAGGTTTGGCTAATTCATTGATTGATTCATTGAAGAACATCAAACCAAAGCGCATCGTTTATATCAGTTGTAATCCTGCTACTTTGGCACGTGATTTGGAACTATTGAGCGATACATACGAAATTGGCGATGTAACTCCTGTTGATATGTTCCCAATGACTAACCATATTGAATGTGTTACTCAACTTACTTTGAAATAGTTTTATGACTGCCGTCGGAGTGGGACAGTGATTCCGCCGCGGTGGACCGGTGCGAGCCTTGGTCTCGCGCCTCGATTTTAAGCCTTGCAGGTTCGGCAAGGCTTAAAATACGTCAGTTGTGTAAGAGCTGAAGCTCTAACACAACTCTCACCGCAGGCTCCATCACTGTCCCACTCCGACTAATGTATTTCTTGGTTGGTAATAATATTAAAATAAATAGCATTCTTATCATCAGTTTACCTGTTGGGAAGAATGCTTTTTTTTCGCTCTCAGTTTTTCTAGGAATATTAATTACTTTATTATTGAGGATTTGAATAATAGTAATTGTATGACTGATAGACTAATATTGAATTGAATATTAAACTAGCCGGAGGTTTCGAGGATGAAACCCGCAGTGGGTGTGGTATTAGGGCGAGTGAATTTCTCGTTCTTACACCACAGGACGCTTTTGAGACGTGGTTTTCGGCTCAAAAACGAGGATCGAGACCGTACTTTGTCTCGAACCGGTCCACACAGCAGGATTCATCCTCGAAACTGGAGGCGACAGAGGACAAACACTATGAAATTAATTTTTGGAATCGGTGCTATTTTAATTGGTATTTGGCAAGTTTATGTTTCAAAACAATATTTTAATAATCTCAAGAAACAATCTAGTCCACTGATTTTTGCCTTAATTGCTACGATCGCTAGTTTGGCTTTTGCGGCTGTTTTGTTGGTTTATGGTGTTCAAACTTTGATTTCTTTACGTTAATCGGGAAAAACGATACGTTTAAAGATACTTTATGTTTTGGTTATTATTTCTGAAATATAATATTGTTAGTAGTAAGAATTGAGGGATACCATGGAGCATGAAAAAGTTTTCTTAGGTGATAACCTGAGAAGTTGTCGAAAAAATTGTAATTTATCAGAACGCGAAGTTTCTAAGATGTTGCATGTTGATATTACGACGATTTCAAAATATGAACACAACACTAGAACTCCCGATATCTATATGATGATGCGATTCGCTGACGTTTATGAAGTCAGTTTGGACAAATTAGTTGGAAGAAAATAAACGGATACTTAACCTTTAAAGGTTAGGTATTTTTTTGAATATAATCCTAAAAAGGACTCATCAAATGTTTGTATGCATTTGGTGAGTCCTTTATTTAATTAGTCTTTGTTGGAAAGCAGTTTGGTTAATTCTTTATTCTTTCTAAACGAGACTTCACAGGTTGATCCGTCGGTGAATGACAGTGTTCTTGAGTGGCTGTCATATGTCGTCGCGTTTTCTAAGTTGACTAAATAACTGCGGTTGCAACGGAATAGGTTGGGGTAGTCGGTTTCGAAAGTATTTAGTGAGCCGTTGAATTCGGCCAGTTGATTTTTGGTGATGATAAATATTCGACCAGGGACGTCTTTTTGCGTGTAGAGCATGATAATGTCGTCCATCATGATTGAAAAATAACGGCTGCCAATCTTGTAATCTAAGAGATTTTTTGACGAATGGCTATATTTCTGAAGATTGTTTTTTGCCATTTCAATATCGTCAGTGATTCGATGTTTGATTTCATCTAGGCCTTTATTTTTCAAAATGTAATCCATCGGAGCAATCTTGCGTTCCAGTGTGGTTAGAGATAATTCGTCGTGGGTCGTGATGAAAACAATTTGAGCCATTGGAGCATCTCTACGAACTCTTTCCGCAATATTTAAGCCGGCCATTTTGTCATCGTTAATTTCCATATCTAAAAAATAGAGACCTTGTTCTTGAGGCGTGTAATCTTGGTAAAATTTCTCGACTGAATCGGAGATTGATTTTAATTCAAGATTGGCATCATTGATCAAAATACCATTTCTAATAAATTCAGCGTATTTCTGGCATTGAATGGAGTTATCTTCGAGTAAATAAACTGGGAACACTTAATCACCCCCTACAATAATTAATGTCATCAACAGATGGCTATGGATAATTTTAGTTTCTAAGTATAGATTATCAGTTTCCGAGATCAAACGGCGCGTATTTGATAAACCAAATCCAGGATGGTTAGTTTTAGTCGTATAACCTGTCTGGAATAGGTCTTTGAAATTTAAATTTCCCTTGATGGGATTGTCGATAGTTATTTCAGTAACATTGTCAGCTTGAGTAATGGCACAGGTGACATCTTTTTCGGAGATTGTTTGAACGTATTCAAAAGCATTATCCAAAAGAATGCCTAGAATTCTGACGATAATTAAAATTTCTGTTGTGAAATGATAATGGTCCTGATTCAATTCTATTTGAAAATTAATATTCTGACTTCTTGCTAGGAAAAACTTTTGAATTAATATTCCGCGAATCGCGTCACTGTCGATAGCTTGGACTTGGGCGATATTTCCACTGTCAGTTGGCAATAACTTGGCTTGAGATTGCACGATATCTTGATAATATTGTTTCAATTCAGAAGAGTCACTTTGATCGACAAAGGTTTTCATCGATAACATAATATTTTGAAAGTCATGCTTGAACTTGCGTATATCGGTATATTGCTGGCGGACACTGATTAGATAATCGTTCAATTGCTTGTTATAAATGACTTTAGCTTGGGCTTGGCGCTGAATGGCGATAGTTTTAACAAAGAAAATTAATTGGCGATATGTCAAAGTAATGATTACTGTGAAAACTACTAGAATAATGGCCTGTATTGTCGCTGTAACGGATTGTAAGTCACTGACTAGTAGAATTACGATGAAGGCCACAAAGACGCTGAAAGACATCGTAAAGACCCTTCTACCAAGATGATACTGTTCGACTTGAATCCATAACTTTACAACGGCAGGTCGATAGTGATTGACTAATAATAGAAAAAAGATGATGTAAATTGCGTTTATTACCAAGGAAACGAGGATAAAATTCTGTTGGAATTCCTCTAAAATTTGTAATTTCCACTCATTGAGGGCAACAAAAAAGATAATTCTAGACGTATAGGTTCCTAGACTGAACAAGACGGTTTCCACATTAGCCGCCATAACTAGTGAAATCGACTTTTGCATATCTAACGTCTTGAATTTATTCCAAGCCAAATTGCACAACAAGATAAAGCAGACGAATAATAAAATAAAAATATCGTCGACAAATAATCCGATATAACCAAATATTAAAGAAACAGCTACATCGGATATTAAATGTCCTATATTAAATGAATTTAAAAAGTAGCGGTGCATTTGTAAAATTGCAAATAGCACGAAGAAATTCGCTACAAAACTTAGTTGCCAATCTATATATACCATACGCTAATTGTATTTAAAAATTTGACGTAATACAAGCTAATTATGGTTGAGGATTAGGGACTTTCTTATTAGTTTGACTGTTGCCGGAGTTATTTATACCATTTCCAACAATGTACTGATGGAAGATGTCGATAAATTGAGTATTGGCAATCATATCCGAATGCTGAGCTTTGTCACCAGTGAGGGTGATCAATGTATAACGTTTGATGTGACCTTCGTAAATATATTTACCAGCATCGACACTGCCGAGTGGGACAATTCCATCATCCGTGTACAGTTGTGTACCAGCGACTGAATAGTAAGTTAGATCAGTTGGAATCTTGCTACGATCTTTAACTAAATCGTTCAACATCTGTGTTCGATTGGAGGTATTCTTTTCTTCAAAGTTATAGGGCGTACCAACGGTTAACATTTGATTGACTGTAATTGTGGAGTCATCAAAGTAATGTTCCAAGAAGTAAGTCCAAATCAAACCACCATTTGAGTGTCCAAAGGCATTGAAATTATTGAAACGATAACGAGCTTTGAGTTTATTAAAAGCTAGATTGAACCAAGCAGCCTGTTTTTTGATATTGGCATAGCCGTCTTTATTATTTTCAAAACCCACGACAATAAAGGGACGTGTGTCATTGGGGCGAATGCTGCCGGTATAGGTGATAGTGTCATTTGTATGGACAGTCATTTTGAGCAAACTGTGATGTTCGCCGTATTGTCGATTAACTGTTTTGACCAAATCATCAAAACGATTGGCCGTCGCACTGCTACCGGGAATCATAATGACAGGTGACATTGGTGAGTTGTAACGTCCAGCTAAAGTCGTAACGTTGCTCTTGGTCCATAGATATGATGGTATGCCAAGCAGAATCAAGATAATTCCTAAACTTAACAGATATTTGAAGTTTTTATTCTGTCTTAAATTACGTAATTGCATCCGCATTAGACTTCACCTTCTTCAATACCGGGATTGTCTAATAGTTTGACCTTAGCGGCCATTTTAACGAAAGGCATGTAGATGTATACCGAAATAATTATCGCTAGGATAGAGAATCCTAGCGCCTGCCAGCTACCATTGGTACCGATGAAGGCAATCAGAGGTCCTGGGGTTCCAATTGGGACAGGGTAAACACTTGGTGGCATCAGATGTAACGTGATAGCGAGTGCTGCCATCAACATATTAGCCAAGGGGGCTAATAGAAATGGAATGAGAAAGATAACGTTGAATAATACAGGCATACCCGTCATAACGCCGCTACTCATATTGAAAACACTTGGTATCATTGCCCAACGAGCCACAGTTTGAAAATCTTTATCCTTGGAAATAATTAGAATAGCGATGATCAGACCAAGGATTGAACCAGTCCCGCCGTATGTTGCGAAAGCATGATATAACGTTGAACTAGTAAATGGATTAGGAGCGTTCCAAGCGGTGTGTTTTTGAAGAGCATAATTCAAATTGATGGTTGATAAGACGTCCATTTTTTCAACACCGAGGGCAGAGTAAGTACCTGACCAACCGAAGAATGACATGATTAATGTATAGATAGAAAAAATCAAGGTTTTAGCCAACTGTGTCCAATTATTTTTGGAAGTGTATTCCGTGGAAAGGGCATTGATAAAGTTGCCTGGTGCTTCTGAATAATAAGTTACATTGATTAGAGTACTGAAAATCATTGCAATAATTAATGAAACAATAATTGGTTTCAAGGAAATGAAAGTTCTTTCCAAAATACTGGTAGCTTGTTTTCCACTTTCAAAATTAGGGGCGGGACGACTGAGTTTCTTGAAAAGCCATCCGATAAGCATACCGGCAATAATAGCAAATAAGAGCCCACGCATACCCAACATATCAGGATGGAATGAGAAAGGCTGCACCTTTGAATAAGCGTAATCCATAATCAAAAGGGAACTGATACCCGTGAGACCGGCTAATTGATCGTCACGGTGATAATATTTAGCCGTATATTTGGCCGCACCAAAGATAGCGATAACTGACACCCAACCGAGTGACATGTTGTACAGTCCGTTAGCGATATTTTCAATTAAACGATAAAAGAAGTCGTTCCCAAATGTTGGGAAAACATCAGTTAGAAAGCCTTCTTTACCGATGACAACTGTTTGAATAATTTTTATAAAACTTCCGAATAAAGCAAAAGGAAAGATTAATAATAAAGTTCGTTGAATAATTCGATAAATTAATAACTTCTGAATCTTTAAAGTCCCTCGAACCAACCATTCCTCAAACTTACTGTTGAATTGAACTTTCATGAAAACACCTGCTATTCGTTTCAAATAATATCCCACGCAAATTATAACCTTGAAAAAAAAAAGCCGCCATCAAAGCGACCTTTTTTTATGAAAATAATGAATATAATAAATTGGAAGACCGAGTAATGTGATTCCGATACCCATAAATGCCAGTCCAGGTTGGCGTATCAAGGTTGAAATGATGATATATCCGCCACCGAGTAGGGCAATAATTGGTGGAAGTGGATAAAAGCTAATCTTGTAAGGACGTTCCAATTCGGGCTCATTGCGACGTAAAATGAATACACCGATGAACATCATCATTGAAAAAATCCACATAACGAAAACTAGCATATCGGTTAGGTAATCGAAGCTACCCATAAAAATCATAATAATGGCGATAATTGTTTGAACGATTCCGGCATTAGCGGGAACACGAGTTTTATTAGTCAATTTACCGAAGAATTTTGAGAAAACAATTTCGTCGTCGGTACCAAGCACATAGCTGACACGTGAACCAGTCATTGTATAGCCATTAACGGATCCAAAGACGGAAATTAAAATACCGATTGTAACAATCTTTCCACCAATATCACCGAAAATTTTAATAGCAGCTTCGGAAGCGGCGTTTTGATTGCCTGGGATCAAATGGAATGGTAATGATTTGATGAAAACAAAACTGATCAAGACGTAAATTAAAGTGATAAAGAATAGTCCTACAATAATTGATTTAGCTAAGTCTTTCTCAGGTTTCTTCATCTCACCAGCCAAATTACCAACGTTCATCCAGCCATCAAAAGCAAACATTGTGGCTAATAGTCCTCCACCCATTGATGACCAAAAGTCGGGATGACTTCCAGATGTCACAGGGAAGAGTGATACGGGATGTGTTGCTGGTGTGAAAATTCCCACAACGATAATTAAAACAATTGGAATCAATTTAGCGATTAGAGCAATTGATTGAATTCTTCCACCAACTTTGGCACCTAAAAGATTGACGGCAAATAAAAAGACTGCCAAGGTGATAGCGATGGGAATTTGCCAAACGTGTGGGATGTTGCAAAGGTTCAACACTTGTGTAGCAAAGATTATGGATAGTGCGGAAATTCCAGCGGGATAATAAATGACTGACTGTGCCCAAGCTAGTAAGAAAGCAGGGACTTTTCCGTAAATATATTCAATGTATTTGTAAATTCCACCGGCAACGGGTAGTGCTGAAGCTAATTCAGCCACGGTTAAACCAGCATTGATGGTAATAAAACCAGCCAGTAGCCAGACGAAAATAGTCAAACTAGCTGATCCAGTAGCGGCTGTAACACTGGAGATTTTGAAGAATACTCCACCCCCGATTACAAGGCCCATTACTGTTGATAGCGCTGGAAAGAATCCTAAATCTCTTTTCAGGCTAAATTTGTCTGTTTCATTATTCATTGAAAAAAAGTACTCCCCTCAAAAGGTATAAAACAAAATTATATACCATATTATTAAATTTCGAGTATTTTTTTGTTGGTAATTACGCTTACATATCAGTAAAATTAAATACAGAGGTGATTTTATGATTAGTTTAGGAATAATAGGAACAAACTGGATCACAGAACAATTTATTAAAGCAACGGATGAAACCAAAACTTTTGCTTTAACAAACGTTTACTCACGTACAGAAGCGAAAGCTGAAAGCCTTATTGAAGATTTGAAGAAGAAAGATATTGATATTAGTACAGATTTAACTGCTTTCTTTAAGAAAGATTTCGATACAGTCTACATTGCTTCACCAAATGGATTACATTTTGCTCAAGCTAAACAGGCTTTGGAAAATGGTAAGAATGTTATCGTTGAAAAGCCTAGTACTTCAACAATCAAAGAGTTTAGTTTATTGGACGATTTGGCTCACAAAAATGGTCTCTATTTATTTGAGGCAGCTAGACATATTCATGAACCAATCTTTAAGAAGATTGAGGAAATTGTTGATAAGAATCGGGAAAAATTAAGTGGTGCTAGTTTTTCTTATATGAAATACTCGAGCCGTTATGACGCCTACTTAGCAGGCAAGAATCCTAATATTTTCACAACTAAGTTCTCTGGTGGGGCTTTATATGACTTAGGAGTTTATACGGTTTATGACGCCGTTGTATTATTCGGTCAACCAGAAAAAGTTGATTACGATGCTGAATTTCTAGCATCCGGAGTCGATGGCAGTGGTGCTTTAACTTTGAAATATCCTAACTTTGATGTCAATATTATTATCGGTAAGACAAAGAATTCTTACATGTCATCCGAAATTTATTTTGGCCGCGACACCTTATTGTTAGATAATGGTGGGGATATCAGTCATTTAGATTGGGCCGACGATAATAAGAATATTACTGATGTACCAGCTTTGAAGGCTGAAAATCCAATGGATTCTGAGGCTAGTGAGTTTGCTAGAATAATGACCGAAAAGGATCAAGCAACTTATGATAAACTATTAAAATACGCCAGAACGGTAAATAGAATTCTAGAGCAAGCAAGAACAAGTGCCGGTATTGTTTTTGATGCAGATGAGGAAAAATAAATTGGAAATACCAAAATTATATCAAGACTACTTTAAAGCAAATCAATTTGAAACATTAACTAAGATTCAAGAGGCTGTCTACATGCCTTTCAAAGAAGGTAAAGATTTAGTAGCTATGGCACCAACAGGTTCAGGTAAGACATTAGGTTTCGTGATGCCAATGCTAGAAACCTTGGTTCCTAAAGACGGACTCCAAGTTTTGATCTTGGAACCTTCACAAGAATTAGCCATGCAAGTTCGTGATGTTATTCAACCACTTGCTAAGTTAATTGACTGTAAAGTTCAAGCTTTGACAGGTGGTGCTAATCCCACACGTCAATTGAAGAAATTGAAAGAAAAGCCTGAAATTATTGTTGCTACATTAGGACGATTGAACGAATTAGTTGAATCTCGTAAAGTTAAATTAGGTAAAATCAATACAGTTATCGTCGATGAAGCCGATGAAATGTTGAACGAATCAAAACTTGAGAGTGTTCGTAGTACAATTTCACAAATGCCAGCTGATGTTCAAATGACTTTCTTCTCAGCTACTGGCAACGATATTTTCCAAGACATGCACAAGTGGTTTGGAAAAGATTTCTTAGTAATCGATCAACGAAATGATACTAGTTATACAGCCGGTATCAAACATTATTTTGTGGATGCCAATAATGAATTTATTAAGAACGCAATCTTAAGAGAATTAGCTCATAACAAGAAATTCTTGGGTATCGTCTTCTTCAGTAATTCACGTTCACTTCACAAGGCTATCAGTGACATGAACCACAATAAGACTAACTTTGTAGCATTGGACAGCAAGATGTCTTCTCAACAACGTAAAACGGCGCTACAACTATTCTCAACTAAGAAAGTTAACTTGATGTTAACAACTGATGTAGCGGCTCGTGGTATGGATATTGATGATATTAATATGATTGTTAATTACATGATGCCTCGTGATGACAGTGAATATATTCACCGTTCAGGTCGTACAGGTAGAATGGGTAAGAGCGGTAACGTAATTACTTTTGGTAACAGCCATGATATGAGAAACTTGCAAGATATGGTCGAAGCTAACATTACTAAGGCTTATGTTGACCACGAAGGTAAGCTTTCAAAGAAACCTGTTTTTGACAAGACTAAGCGTCATAACGCTACGAAACCACAAGAAAAGACAAGCAAACCTAAGAAACGTTTACGTGATCAAAAGAATAAAGGTAAGCGTAATTTCCATAAGAAACAAGATTAATTTAGTATCTGCACACTTTTTGAGTTAGAATAAGAAGTGTGTTTTATGGTCCCTTGGCCCAGTTGGATAGAGCAACTGCCTCCTAAGCAGTAGGTCCCCGGTTCGATTCCGGGAGGGATCAGTTATCAGACGATAAATTAAAAATAAGCCGTAATCAATTGTTGATTATGGTTTATTTTTTCAAATATTAATTGGATGGCCGTCTACAGAGCTGAGACCATTTACCTGCTATACGGACCGGTCCGAGCCGAAGGGCGGTCTCGGACCTCGATTTTGAGTTTCGCAAAGTACGCGAATCTCAAAACTCGCCCGGTGGTGTAATGGCTAAAGCCATAACGCCACACCCACAGCAGGTAAATATTCTCAGTTCTTCCGACTAATGGAATTTCCACTATAAAAATAGAATCTGATTTAATGAAAAAGCCATCAATCCATTCTGAGTCAGATACTTATAATTTAGAAAACATTTTGGCTAAGAAAGAAATTGAATCTGGACAGTTGAAAAAATTTAAGTCTATTGACGAATTATGGAATGATTTAAACGATTAGGCATTTTTTTTAAAATAGAATTTATATTAGTAAAATAAAGGCGGTCAAATAATGGAAACAATCAAATGTAGTCAAACACTTTCAATCAGTAATCATCGGGTATTTTCATCTGATTTGAATGAACATAATACAGTTTTTGGTGGCAGAACGTTAATGACCATCGATGATAATTCATCCATAGCGGCGTCACGTGTAGCCAGAATTGAGACGGTTACTGCTTCTATTGATCAAGTAAACTTCATATTGCCATTTGGACTACAAGATTCAATGTGTACCGAATCTTACGTTTCAGGTGTCGGAAGTCGTTCTATCGAAGTTTTCACTAAGATTATCGGTGAACATTTGAAGACTGGTAAAAGATTTTTGGGATTGACATGTTTTTCAACCTTCGTTGTAACGGATAAAAGTGTTGTTTTACCGGGAATTGTTCCAGATAATGATGAAGCAGAATATGTTTGTAGCGGATATCATGAAAGACAGGCTGAAAGATTGACTAAGTTAATGAAACAAGAGAAGTTTAATCAGAATATTAGTTTGAAGTTTCCTTGGCAAGATTAAGAGAGGGCGGAGGGCGACCGCTTAGATTCCGAGCATTCTCCTAGCTTCACGAATTACGCACCGTTTTTGTGCGTGATTTGTGAGGCGTGGAGAAGCACAGGAATCTGTCGCCCGTAGCCCGTTTTAGAGCCACTGCCTATATTTATAAGAGAAACCAAAAGAGAGCCAGTAATCACAAAAAGTGTGTTTACTAGCTCTCTTTTTTTTTAAAATTAGTTTAATCTTCAGCTTGAGTATTGGTATTTAAAATCATGTCTCTCAAAGCCAAAAAGTCAGAATTACTGAAAAATTCATTTAAAACATCATTAACGACAATAGATGCTTCTTTAAAATGTTTGATACCAGAGTTGGTAATCTTCAAACAGACTTCCTTTTGATTATCGTCACTGTGATAGCGCACGATAGGCTTGCAATCCTTATTCTCTAGTCGAACCGCCATACGTGAGACAGCAGCGGAACTGAGTTCCAATGAATTTTTAATTTCTAACAGACTTGCTTTGGAATCGTATTGATCATAGAGATAATGGAGAAAACTAAATTCGACAGGTGATAAATCGTATTTAATCAGAGCTTTTTCCAACTTGATTTGAATGTCATTTTCGAAGTGCTTCATATTTAACCAAGTGCAGAGATTGGAATTATTATCCAAAATAATCACTCCTTATAAAAATTTTTAACTTTCATGTATTATGAAACTTATCTGTTGCGTTCGCAAGCAAAGAAGACTAGGAATGTTCAAACTCATATGCGTTATAGAGAATGCTTTTTTGCTATACTGGACGTAGAAAAATAGACGAGGGGATTTATATGAATTTTTATTCTTATCAATATTTAATTGACCATAATAATGAGCCTAATTTCTTATTTATTATAGGAATTATAGTTTTGGCTGCGGCCATCTTTATTACAAGTCTTTTGTATTTTAGAAATCGTTCGAATAATAAATATCGAGATCTGCTGATAATTTTTGCCTTAGGAATAATTTTATTTATTGGTATAAATTACAATAATTATGAGCAACAACTCGACGTTAACAACAAGACTAATCAAACTTTGGAGCTGATGCGTTCGGTTGCTAAGGACAAGAAGCTATCAACGAAGAATCTTTATTCGAATAGTTCCAGTCTGAATGAAGGCATGTTGATTAAGTCGGGCGACAATATTTATCGGGTCAGTTTCGAAAACAATCAGAGTAGTTATACGCTGACGAAAGCTAGTATTATCAGCTCCCAAAGGATTCAACTAATTAACAAGTAGGTGAAAAAATAGTTCTGTCGTATGGAGATTTAACTTTAAAATTTATTATCGGATTCCTTTTCATGGTTTTGCAGATAAATCTATTTGGTCGAGGAAATATTGCCCCAACCAGTGCGATTGATCAGCTTCAAAACTACGTTCTTGGTGGAATTGTCGGTGGTATGATTTATAACTCCAGTATCACAATTCTACAATTTTCACTCGTTTTACTAATTTGGACAATGGTAGTGTTTGTTGCTAAGTTTCTGACTAATCACAATAATTTGTTCAAAAAGGTGATTGAAGGAACACCACAGTTAATTATCAAAAATGGAAAAATTGACGTTAATCTAGCGTTACGTAACGGTCTATCGGCCAATGATTTGTCGTTTAAACTGCGACAAGCTGGGGTTATGGATGTTAGAAATGTTAAACGTGCGGTCTTCGAACGTAACGGTCATTTGACTTTAGTTATGAAAAATGAGGACAGTATTAAATATCCAATTATCTTGGATGGCAAGATTGATGCCGACGAATTAAGCAGTATTCACAAAGATGATGAGTGGCTCGAAGATGAATTAAAAAAGCGTAATTTAGATGTAGCAGAAGTTTATATGGCTAATTATATTGATAACCAGTTAATTATTTATGAATACTAAATATTCCGTAATCGCATACAATTGGGCTTAACTGTATTAAAATGGAGTCGTATCAAAAATTTGGTGGTGATAACATGGCAGGTGGATCTAAAGTATTCTCTGTTCTCATGCTAATTTTTTATGCAATTTTATTGTATTTTGTCTTCGCTGATAAAAATATGATTGCGATGTATATGATGGCTATTGGCATGTTTGTAGAGGCTTTAGTAAATTGTATTTTCACGTTTCGATCAAAAACTAAATAGGGTGGCGATTATAAATGTCAGAATCACAAGTTTACACGGATTATTTTTTTGATGAACCAGTATTTGATTTGCACGATGGTGGGTATGTTCCACTAGAAAAGGCCGATGTACCAGATAAGCCTTTGAATATTCCTGCTGCTTTGAAACCTGATAAGGTGGATGGCAACGATGTCTATTACACAATTACTGCACAGGAGGGTGAAACTCAAATTTTGCCTGGTGCTAAAACTAAGACTTGGGGCTACAATGCCTCATTGCTTGGTACTACGATTGTTTTAAAGCAGGGTGTTCACTATCATGTACATCTAGTAAATAAATTGCCAGAAGTTACTACTTTCCACTGGCATGGACTAAATGTTACCGGACCAATTGTTGATGGTGGCCCACATGCTCCAGTTTATCCAGGTGGCAGTCGTGATATTGACTTTACCTTGGATCAACCAGCTCAAACTGATTGGATTCACCCACATCCATGTCCAAATACAGCTCGCCAGGTTTGGAACGGTTTGGCTGCAGCGGTCGTTGTGACTGATGATGAAGAAGCTAAATTACCTTTCCCAAGAAATTATGGTGTTGATGATATTCCCGTTATTTTACAAGATAGAAGTTACCACGATAATCAACTAGATTACAAAGCTGATTATGATATGGATGGTACTTTGGGTAAATATGCGCTTGTTAACGGCACAATTAATGGTGTCTTCAACGTTACAACTCAAAGAGTTCGTCTGAGAATTTTGAATGGTGCCAACCGTCGTGAGTGGAGATTACATTTTGACGATGAGCATGAATTTACTCAAATTGCTTCAGATGGTGGTACAATGCCTGAACCAGTTAGAATGACTAAATTGATGTTAACTTGTGCTGAACGTGCTGAAGTTATTCTTGATTTTGGCGATAAGAAGCCTGGCGATGTAGTGACATTGATGACTGACGATATGCCAATTATGAAGTTTAAGATTGGTGATTATAAACGTGAAGATGTTGAATTGCCAGAACACCTTACAACTATTGATGCACCAAAGGTTACTCCAGAACTACCCGTTACACGCACCGTTATGTCAGGTATGGATGATAAAGTTCGTCTTGATGGCAAACTCTTTGATATGCAACGAATCGACCGGAAACAAAAGATTGGCGATACAGTACTTTGGGACGTTGTTAATACTAATGATATGAACGGCGGTATGATTCACCCATTCCACATGCATGGTTGCCAATTCCTAGTTCTCAGTCGAAATGGCAAAGCTCCATATCCTAATGAACATGGTTGGAAAGATACCGTTGGTGTCAATGCTGGTGAAACTGTCAGAATTGCCGTTCAATTCACTAAGTTTGGCGTTTACATGTATCACTGTCATATTCTTGAACATGAAGATACTGGTATGATGGCTCAAATTGAAGCTTATGATCCTAATGAAAAGCACGAATATCACTTGATCAGTATGGACGAAATGCAACATCCAACTAAATAGTCTTTGGTATTAAAGGACTGCCGCCTCCGGGTGACTGAGATTTCAGCCTGCTGTGGGACCGGCTCGAGCCAGAGTGCGGTCTCGAGCCTCGATTTTGAGCCGAAGTTCACGTCTCAAAATTCGTCCTATATTGTAACGGCAATGCCGTTACAATACATCTCACTGCTGGCTGAATCTCAGTCACCCGGAGGCTAGGGTGTTCTTTAATAGCTTGATATTTTTTGATATTGATTTCCATAGTATTGATATATAAATTTAAATAAAATTCAAAAACCAACCTCATTATTATTTTGAGATTGGTTTTTTTAGTTGTAATCGAAGAAAGTATGCCATAATGCTGTATATAAGCTTTTTATCTGAGGGAAAAGAGATTTTATTGTGAAACAAGGGAATTTTAAAAAACGTTTGGGTTATCTGACATTCGCTATTGTCCTAGATGCCTTTGCCAATTCATTGATGATTAACAGTAATATGGGGAGTGCTGTTTGGACGGCTTCTGCGGTCAATATTTCGCATCTTTTACATTCGACTTATGGTACTACGTTATTCGTTTACGCGGTTATTGTTACCGTTGTGAATCAATTTTTGTTAGGGAAGTTTGACGGCCATATTTTCTTATCAAATTTACTATTTTCACTGCCTTTTAGTTATTTAGTTGGATTCTTTTCAATGATACTTGATCCATTCCAATTAAATGCTTTACCAATCATTTTAAGGCTGTCTGTGGACGTTTTGGGACTGATTGGTGTCTCGGTCGGGACTTCCATTTATCAACGCTGTAATTTGATTCAACATCCAAATGACGAGTTAGCATATTTACTACGATTTAAATATTTACATGGTTCAGCTGGTTGGGGTCAATTATTCAGTTACACACCTCCAGTGATCATCATGATTATTTGTTATTTTACAACTGGAAATATTTTGTCAGTCGGAATCGGAACGGTATTGGCAATGTTTTTCCAAGGAATTGTAATCGGATACTCTGATAAGATTGTGTTACCATCGTTAAAGCACCATTACTCATTTTAAGATTTGGTAACAGACTGGTTAAAAGTTTGTAAATATTAATAAATTTATACTCAAAAGAGTTAAAATTATTCATTTATTCACTTGCGATAGAAGTCGGTATGGTTTAGTATGACTAGTAGGGACTACCAGATTCAAAAACAACTGATTCCTTCCCGACGGTGAGATTAATTTCTCACTATTTTTTTGGGAAAAAAAACAAAAAACGGCACTAGTAATCGAATTTGATTGCTAGTGCCGTTTGCTTTATTGATGTTAGAAATATATTTAAAAAAATCTTAGATTCAATTATATCAGTCGGAGATTATTCTTCAGCTAAATCATCGAATTTATATGTAACGCCTTCAACGGTAAGACGGTTACGACCGGAGTTCTTCGATGCATAAAGAAATTGATCAACTCGGTTGAATAAATCGTCAAAATCATTATCAGTTTGCTTTAGTTCAGAAACTCCAAAGGAGATAGTGATATCCAATCTCTGGCTCTTGAGAACTAGCGGTGTATTGACTAATGTATTACGTAAATCAGATATGATTGGAATACAATCAGCTGGCTTTTTACCACGGAAAATGATGATAAATTCCTCACCACCAAAACGGAATAATTGTCCTTTAGTATCAGTGAGAAACATTTCTCGTTCCATCGTATGAGCGACGTGCTTTAAAACCTCATCACCGGTTGAGTGACCATATTCGTCATTGAATGCTTTGAAATGGTCGATATCAAACATTGTGACTGTTAACGGAACATCTTCTCGAGAATAGGTATCAAAAATTTCTTCGGAAGTTTTATCAAGGTTAGCACGATTTCTGACACCAGTTAGTTCATCATAGTTTACTTGAACTTGTAAATCGTTGTATGTCAACATTGTATCTTGTAGCTTACGAGCACAGAAACGAATAATCGTCATGTAAATTAAGAAAACAATCAACATGTTGATAATTTCGAAGGCAGGGAAATTGTGATCGGTCCAAATTAGAACCCACCAGGATAACCCGAATAATGTTTGCATACCAACGTATTTCCACTCATTGTTCTGTAACTTTTCTGTTTGATTGTAAATGAAGATAATAATTGCAATTAAAAGCAGGTAGGAACCAAGGAATAATGGTAAATCTTTATTGTCCAAACGAGTAAAAATCTTTGCTTGGTAGTAAAGTAGTGGCATAAACAGATTAATCAACAAAGTGATTTTGTTACGGATCAGATACATACAGTAAAGCAAAATAGTTAGTTGAGCATTGGCATAGAGCCAACCGTTATTGATTGTGCCACTGTTTAAAATGAAGAAAATCTTTTCTAGCATGATCATACTAGAGGCTAAAATAACACCTTCAATAATGTGAGTTGCGATTTTTTGATATAGTGGTGAAGATTTACTGATGCGTCTTTCCAGCGAATAAGCGACAATAGTGATAATAGTAATCAAGCCAATCGTCACTAGGGTGATAATTGCTGAATTTATGTTTAGATAATTATCAATAATTTTTTCTAAAGTATTGTCTGGCAAATTTAAACCTCAATTGCTTTTTTATTTTGAATATTTAGATTTATATATATCAATTTCCATTATAACTGAAATAGTAATTTTATAGAATTTAGATAAAATCAATATAAACGAAATACTGAAAATTAATTATAATTTTTTAACCCATATATAAACACTATACACTTATTTATTTATAAAAATATAGGGGTTATAATGGATATATTAGTGAAGTTTTTTTAATTTATTGCTAAAAAGTCATATTATGATTTAAACAAATTATGAATTATGGGGTAAGTTTTATGAAAGTTATCGTTGTAGGTTGTACACAAGCTGGTACAGCAGCAGTTGAACAAATTTTACAAGAACATCCAGATACAGAAATCACAATTTATGAACGTGATGACAATATTTCGTTCTTATCATGTGGTATTGCACTTTATTTAGGAAAGAAAGTAAAGCATCTTGAAGATATGTTTTATGCTTCTCCTAAAGATCTGGAAAAACTGGGTGCTAAAGTACACATGAAGTATGATGTTTTGAAAATTGATTCGAAGAACAAAACTGTTATGTGTGAAAACATGAAGACACATGAAATTGTTAATGACAGTTATGACAAATTAATTATGACAACGGGATCAACCGTAGCAGTCCCACCAATCATGGGGATTTCTGATACTCGTATTTTGATGTGTAAGAGTTATGCACAAGCACAAGCCATTTATGAAACAGCTCAAAAGCACAAGCATATTACTATCGTTGGTGGTGGTTATATTGGTGTTGAATTGGCTGAAAGTTATGCTAATACTGAACACGTTGTAACTTTGATTCAGTCACATGACCAAGTTTTGAATAATTACATTGATCAAGATATGTCACAGAATGTAATTGACCTCTTAAAGGATCATGGTGTTCACGTTTATTTGAACGAAAGAGTAACTGGATTTGATCGTGATGACGATGACAATGTTTTGATTGAAACTAGTGAAAAAGATCACCATGCCGACTTAGTTATCGTCTGCACCGGCTTTGTTGCTAATACAGAATTACTACGTGGTCAGGTTGATATGGATCGTCACGGAGCAATCATTATTAATGATTATACTCAAACATCAAATCCTGATATTTACGCTGCTGGGGATGCTTGTACAGTTAATTTCAACCCAACTGGTAAACCAGCTTACATGCCTTTGGCAACAAATGCAATCCGTCAAGGCGCTTTAGCCGGTATAAATATTTTTGGCGATATTCAAAAGTATATGGGAACTCAAGCAACTTCAGCCATGGAATTGTTTGGTCACACAATTGCTTCAACTGGTTTGACATTGAGACATGCTTTGGACAATGACATCAACGCTGATGCCGTAATTTATCACGATTACTATCGTCCAAATTATATGCCAAGTACAGAAATGTTGACGATTAAATTGGTTTACAATAAGGACAATCATTTGATCCTTGGTGCTCAACTATTCAGTAAGCACGAAGTAGCCCAATCAGCTAATACTATTTCTGTTTGCATCCAAAATAAAAACACGATTGATGATTTGGCATTTATGGATATGTTATTCCAACCAAACTATGATAATCCGTTCAATTATTTGAATTTAGTTGCACAACAGGCTGTTGCTAAAGAACGTAAATAAATTAAATATAAGCTCTGAATGAAGATTTCCTTAATCTTTGTTCGGAGTTTTTTTATATATGCCGCCGGAGATTTCCAGAGATGGCAGCCTGCTGTGGGGACCGGTCCGAGCCGAAGTGCGGTCTCGGACCTCGATTTTGAGCCTTGCAAAGGCGGCAAGTCTCAAAAGTCGTCCTAGTGCTGTAAGAACGAGAAGTTCGCTCGTCCTAACAACACTTCCCACTGCTGGCTCCATCTCTGGAAATCTCCGGCTAGTGTATTTTTTTCGTTAGGTTGACTTGTTTCGCGGCTAATAAATAATTTAATTATTCTTTAGATAGATTGGACTGTAATAATAATATTAACTTCGTATATTAGAGCTGATGATTTATTTATTAGAGTTATTAAACAGTTGTGCAGTTATATGGAAGAATTATTAAATCGTCTTAAGCTATGTAGCTTACTCTCAATTCAAATCAGCCACAAAAAAGAGAAAGAGCCAAAAGATGCCAGAGAATTCACCCGCAGTGCAAGTAATATAAGGAAGTGAGTCCTTATATTACAGGATGATTTTGAGACTTCGGCTCAAAATCGAGGCGCGAGACCTTGGCTCGCACCGGTCCCACAGCAGGTGAAATTCTCTGGCATCTTTCGGCGGCAGTGAACGGTCAAACAAAAAAATTGCAGATATATTTATCTGCAATCACTTAAAACTTATTATCGTCTGGTTTTAATTTAAGTAGGCGAGGCTTGCCATAGAAGTAACCTTGTCTGAGGTCAATCTTCAATGAATCAGCTAATGCATCGTCGTTGTCATCTTCAATACCTTCCAAAATAAAGCGAAGGTTATTTTTATTGCTGAAATCACGCCAAAAGATTACTTTCTTTTCGATATCTGGATCACGCAATTTTTCACCAAAGTTTTGGATGGCAAACTTAATTTCTGAAGCTAATGGAACTAGTTCTTGAATATTATCCAATTGGTTAACACCGGTACCACAGTCATCGAGACTGAAGTCCATTCCATAATTGATAAACTCTTGGATTAGTGGAACTAGTTCAGAATTTGGCCAGTCTTGGTCTGGTGTATCTTCGGTTAACTCTACTACCAAACGTAATGGTCGCAAAATACTTTGGGCTTCGATAATGGCATCGCGGACTTCTTTATCCATTAATTGGTTACGGTTGATATTAACTGAAACTGAACCAATTTTTAGTGACAACAATTTGGTTGTTGCAATCAAAAGCGAAGCCATCGTATGTGAAGGCACGTCGGAAAAGTTAGCGGGTGGTCGCCAACCTTCGGCAGTCTTTTTTTTCATTAATAATTCATAGCCGATTAGCGAGTTATTAACTTTATCTAGTTGGGGCTGAATAAAAAATCTATACATGCTCAACCTCCTTTACAACATTCCCTATATATTTCTAAGCGGTTATTTCAACACTAATTGTAATACTACTACAACTTAAGTTTCATGTCATGATGAAGAATCCCGACTTCGGTATATTGTTCACCAACAACTTCAAAACCTAGTTTTTTATAAAAGTTTTGAGCATGATCTTGTGCCCCTAAAATTGCATAAGAATAATTGTGCTCACGTGCATATTTAATAATAATTTCGATTAATTCTGAACCGAGATGCTGCTGACGGAAGTCCTTTAGAACGGCGACACGTTGGATATGGACACCATTATCTTCGGTAGGAGAGAAGCGAGCAGTAGCGACGGCTTGATTATCGAGATAAATATTAAAATAAGTACATTTATTTTCTGAATCATCAATTTCTAAATTTTGTGGTACATGCTGTTCGTTGACAAAGACGGATTTTCTAATTTTTAGACTATCTTGGTAAATGTCGGAATCAGCGCCACGGATGTGTTTAATTTCCTTCATAGCAATCTCCATTTTTGAAAAAGTCAATACAAATTAATTGTATTACAAAAGGTAAAATATAAATGTCCGATTTTTGATATAAAAATTTACAATTTCTTGGAATTGAAATAAATCCTGATTGATATAATTTAGGTATGTGTTGTGGTATGCTGTAAAGAATGAAAGCTAGTATAAAATGGTACTTAAGAGGAGGAACCGACTGGTGAAAGTTATTGTTGTCGGATGTACACATGCTGGAACAGCTGCAGTTGAACAGATATTAAAAAAGCATCCCGAAACTGAAGTAACTGTCTATGAACGTGAAGATAATATTGCGTTCCTATCATGTGGAATCGCGTTGTATTTAGGAAGAATCGTCAACCATCTTGAGGACATGTTTTATGCTGACCCTACCACGCTTGAAGGCTATGGTGCTAAAGTTCATATGAAGCATAATGTTTTAAAAATAGATTCAAAGAACAAAAAGGTCATCGTTCAAAACTTGGAAACTCAAGAAATTGTTGAAGATACTTACGATAAATTAATTATGACAACTGGTTCAGAGGTTGGTATTCCACCAATTGGCGGGATGGACAATCCACGAGTTCTCTTGTGCAAGAGTTACGATCAGGCTAAGAAAATCTACGAATCAGCTTTAAATTACCCTAGCATTGCGATTGTTGGTGCTGGGTATGTTGGCGTTGAATTAGCAGAAAGCTACGCCAACACAGTTCATGAAGTAACTTTGATTCAATCACGTGAACAAATTTTGAACAATTATGTCGATGATGGTTTGTCAGAAACTATCATTGAAAAATTAAAAGAGCATGATGTAAATGTTCGTTTGGGCGAACGTGTTGCTGAAATTGAAGATGGCGAGCAATTAACGATCACAACTAAGGCAGGTCATTCTTATAAAGCTGACTTAGTCATCGTCTGTACCGGTTTCTTTGCCAATACCGACTTATTACGTGGACAAGTTCAAATGGACGGCTACGGTGCTATTATCGTCAATGATTATATGCAAACTTCAGACCCTGATATTTATGGTGCCGGTGACTCATGTGTCGTCAAATTTAATCCAACTGGTGAATTGAAATATATTCCGCTAGCTACCCAAGCTGTTCGTCAAGGAACCCTAGCAGGTATCAATATTTTTGGAGATATCCGTAAATACATGGGAACTCAAGCAACAACCGGAATGGAAATTTTTGGTTATACCTTAGCTGAGACAGGCTTAACTTTGAAGAAAGCCTTAGCTAATGGAATGAATGCGGATTGTGTAGTTTACCACGATTACTATCGTCCAAGTTATATGCCAACGACTGATATGCTGACGATTTATCTTATCTATGATAAAGATACGAGAAAAGTACTTGGTGCACAGCTATTCAGTAAGCATGAAATAGCTCAATCAGCTAATGCCATTTCAATCTGTATTCAAAATGAAAATACAATCGACGATTTAGCCTTTGTTGATATGTTGTTCCAACCAAATTACGATAATCCTTTCAATTATCTAAATTTAGTTGCCCAACAAGCAATTGCTAAAGAAGACGACGAAAATTAAATATAAATAATATTAGATCATCGAGAAATTGGTGGTCTATTTTTTTTGCTCTTGAAATGTGCCGCCTCCGGTTGTCAGTAATACAGTTACGCTATGGGGACCGGTCCGAGCCAAAGGACGGTCTCGAACCTCGATTTGAAGCCTCGCACAACCCGCGAGTCTCCAAACTCGCCCCGTGGTGTAATGGCTAAAGCCATAACGCCACCTCCACAGCGTACTGTATTACTGACAACCGGAGGCTAGTGGGTTTTAGAATATTTTGTTTATTAATAGGGCGGCATCATATTTTAATTCTTTGCCATTGGATTGATTAAACTTTTTAATAGAATAAATATTATAAAAAATATTTTGGTTATATTTTTTAGGAGCAAGAGCTGGGGGAGTTCAGAGATTGAGACAGCTGTGCAAGTGGAGTTAGGGATTTATCCCTTACTCCACCGACGTATTTTGAAATTCGCGTACTTTGCGAAGTTCAAAATCGAGATTCGAGACCTTGGCTTGAATCGGTCGCATAGCAGGCTCAAATCTCTGAACTCCACCAGCGGCAGTGAACAGAGAGAAAAAACCATAACAAAAAGACCAGCAGGCGGGGAACCCACTGATCTATTTTATATGGTTGATTTTGGATAGAGGCATGAAATTAATTATTCGTCATTGAATGATGGGGGTATTCAATGAATCGGGGAGATTATTATGGTTTGTTGTATTTTGGGCAAACTTAAGAAATGAGTTTTTTCTCCTCTATCGCATTGTAATTGGGAGTTACAAAAAATCAACTAAGTATCTAGAATAAGCATCTAGTCATAGAATTATATAAAATAAATCTTTTCTATACGGGAGGCAGATAGGCTTTGATAACTTATTCCAGATGTTAACAAAGTTGCTATTTTAGCCCCTCCTTTCTCTATGTTAGCGCTTTCTTTATTGGTACAAGCATAGTATAGCAACTTTTTGTAAATTTCACAATATAAATAATTGTGAAAATTTTATTTTTTTGAAGTAAAAAACTATATAGGTCAGGAGTTGTAAGGGGATAGGGCGAGGTAGAATTAATTTTTATTTATTTGAAAATATTTCACAATCAAAAAATCGATTTTCTAAAATTAGCTATAGACGAATTGTACTATTAGTATGGAGCACGAGTTAAGTATCCCAAGACGTTCGACTAATTAGTTGAAAGTAGAAGTATTTAAATATATTTAGGATATAAAAAGAGCACAAAAAAGACAGGAACCAAAGTTCCTGTCTTTTATTAATCAAATTATTACTTGATTGAAGGTGTACCGAACCATTCGATACGTTCCTTAGTTGTTTCAGTAATAGCTTTTGTACCAGCAGCAAGTAACTTACGAGGATCGTAACCCTTAGCAGCGATATCTTGGTCTTTGCCGGCTTCGATATATTCACGAGTTGCCTTAGCAAATGACAATTGTAATTCAGTATTAACGTTAACCTTTGAAATACCCATTGAGATAGCCTTAACGATTTGTTCCTTAGGGATACCTGAACCACCATGAAGAACAAGTGGTGTTGAGATTTCAGCAGCTAATTCTTGTAGACGGTCAAAGCTCAAACCTTTCCAGTTGTCAGGGTAAACACCATGGATGTTACCAATACCAACAGCAAGGTAGTCAACGCCAGTAGCAGCAAGTGTCTTAGCTTCTTCAACATCAGCTAATTCACCAAGACCAGTAATACCATCTTCAGTACCACCGATTGAACCAACTTCAGCTTCAACAGACATACCCTTAGCGTGAGCTAATTTAACGATTTCCTTTGTCTTTTCAAGGTTTTCGTCGAAAGGTAAGTCGTGGCCATCGAACATAACTGAGTTGTAACCAACTTCGATACATTCCTTAGCAGCTTCGTAGTTACCGTGATCCAAGTGCATTACAACTGGAACTGTAATACCCATTGATTTGATTGTGTCTTGTACAAGGTGTAGACATAGTTCGTAACCACCCATATACTTAGCAGCACCCATTGATGTTTGAACCAAGATAGGTGTATTTGTTTCTTGGGCAGCAGCTAAAATGCCACGAGTCCATTCCAAGTCGTTGATGTTAAATGCACCAACAGCATATTTGCCTTTACGGGCGTTGTTGAAAATTTCGTTACCGTTTGTTAAAACCATCGATAATCCTCCAAAAATTTCATTCATTTATTTGAATACATTAGTAATTTTAACTCAAAGTGAATAAAATTAATACATCTTTTAACAAAACTATTTCAGTAAGCGCTTTATCTAAAATGAAAATACATGTAAAAGGCTAATAGGTATAGGATTATTAAAATTATTAGAATATACCACCAATTTTTTTGGTACCGGGATTTAATCACAGTGTTGTAAATTGACATGACCGCGAAGAAAGCTACAAGCGTGGTTAGGATGCTTAGAATAACTAAAAGAGTTAGATTTATCATAATGGTTAATTATAAACATAAGTTTTCATAAAATAGTAGAAAATGTTTTTTGGGGTTGGGTGCCGCCAGAGGTTGTGAGGGATGGAGTCTGCTGTGAGACCGGCTCGAGCCAGAGTGCGGTCTCGACCCTCGATTTTGAACTTCGCAAAGTACGCGAATTTCAAAATACGTCCAGTGATGTTAGAGCTTTAGCTCTAACATCACTTTCACTGCGGATTCCATCCCTCACAACCTCTGGCTAATGTATTTTTTGCTGATTTGATATTACTCAATGTATATATTGTTTTGTTGATTTAATGTCATACTTTGTAGATCAAAAATTTTCAGTGTATTGTTTGAGTGAATTAATGAGGGAACTTTTAATAATTAACAAGTTATGTGGTTATTGATTATTTTAAGTATCGATAATGTTTATAAATTCGTATTCAAAGATTTAGTTAAAAGTAATGAAGCTGACTCCAAAAAAGAGTCGGAAGGGATGAGAAATATTTACCAGCTGTGGGTGTGGCGTTATTGCTTTAGCAATTACACCACCGGGCGAGTTTGGAGCCTTACCGAACTTTGGTAAGGCTTCAAACCGAGGTCCGAGACCGTACTGTGGCTCGGACCGGTCCGCATAGCAGGTAAATATTTTCTCATCCCTGGAGACGGACAACACTACCTATATTAATAACCCCAACTTTGATATACTGGAACTAATTTATTGAGGTGATAATTTTGGATAAAATTAAAGTTATGACTGTTTTTGGTACAAGACCAGAAGCAATTAAAATGGCACCGCTAGTTTTGAAATTGAAGCAAAATAGTGACCGTTTTGAGACTGTTACTGTAGTGACAGCCCAACATCGTGAGATGCTTGATTCTGTTTTGGAAATTTTTAATATTAAGCCAGATTACGATTTAAATATCATGAAGGAACGCCAAACTCTTAGTGGTATCACTGGTTTGGTTCTTAAAGAATTAGATAGCATTATTGAGAAAGAAAAACCTGATATCGTGCTAGTTCACGGTGACACAACAACGACATTTAGTGCTGCATTGTCAGCTTTCTACCATCAAACAGCTATTGGACACGTTGAAGCTGGTTTGAGAACTTGGAATAAGTACTCACCATGGCCAGAAGAAATGAACCGTCAAATGACTGATGATTTAACTGATATTTACTTCGCACCAACAACTGAAAGTAAAGCTAATTTGTTGAAGGAAAATCACAAGGAAGACCACATTTTCGTAACTGGTAATACAGCTATCGATGCCTTGAGAAGTACCGTTCACAAAGATTATCATCACGACGTTATGGACGTTATCGATCCAGATAAAAAGATGATTTTAATCACAATGCACCGTCGTGAAAACCAAGGTGAACCAATGAAACAAGTTTTCCGTGCTATGAAGAAAGTTGTGGAAAAACATGACGATATTGAACTAGTTTACCCAGTTCATTTGAATCCAGTTGTGCAAAAGACAGCCAAAGATATCTTAGGCGACGTTGACCGAGTACATTTGATCGAACCTTTAGATGTAGTAGATTTCCATAATCTAGCATCAAGAAGTTACTTCATCATGACCGATTCTGGTGGTGTTCAAGAAGAAGCTCCATCATTAGGCAAGCCAGTATTGGTATTGCGTGATACAACTGAACGTCCAGAAGGTGTTACAGCCGGAACATTGAAACTAGTCGGAACAGATGCCGAAGTAGTCGAAAGAGAAATGACACGCTTAATTGAAGATAAAGCCGAATATGACCGCATGGCAAATGCCAAGAATCCATATGGTGACGGAAAAGCATCAGATAGAATTCTTGACTCATTAAGCTACTACTTTAAACAAACAACAGACCGCCCTGGAGAATTTGAATAAATTAAAATTTTTATATTAAAGACAAAACATCGGTAAAATAGTGCTTTGTCTTTTTTATTATTATTTGAAACCATTCAACCAATAAAGAATTAACATCAGAGTTGAAAGCAATTGTAACATTTTTGATAGTGATTTATTTAGATAATTAGTTTATTAAAAATCAAATAGTTGGAAGAGCTGAGAGTATTCATCAGCAGCGAAAGTGGCGTCATTGCTTTAGCAATTACACCACCGGGCGTGTTGGAGACTTGCGTTCTTTGCAAGGCTTCAACCGAGGTTCAAGACCGTTCTTTGGCTCGGGCCGTTCCGCGCAGCAGATGAATACTCTCAGCTCTGGAAACGGAATATTTCAATAGAACAAAGAAAGAAGCCGAAATGAATTAAAACTCATTTCGACTTCTTTTTGATTTTAAATTTTTAAATCTCTCAATCAACTGACGATTATTGTAATTGAAAATCAGTTTGGAAGAGAAGTAATTGAACAGTCCAACAATCAATTGATCGATGGCTTTAATAATTAAGTTGTTCCAAGGGAAGATTAGAACAGCCACAACCATAAACACGTCATCAAAGATCAATGAGAAAATTCGTGAAACTAAGAAAATAATGCCTTCATGAAATAGCTTTTTAAAACCTTCCATTTCGGATTTGAAAACATAGAGCTTGGTAACGAAAAATGAAAAGAAATTGGAAATGAACCAAGCAACCGTGTTAGCAATCCACAAGGGAATGTGGAAATAATTGTGTGAGAGGTCAAAGATTCCGATGTTGATGATCGATGCTAAGAACCCGAAGAAACAATACACCCAAAAATTACGATATTTTTTAATAAAATCCATTTTTATAGATCCATTTCTTGTGCCTTTTTATAAATTTCTTCCGCAAAGTTATCGAGATGATCAATGTCATCTTGCTCGGGGTCCAGTTCAACTCTAACGGGTTCAGCACCTTTAGTTGCGCCAACTTTGTCAAAAACTTTGGCAAATTCATCAACAGCTCGGCAAAAATCTTCATAGAAGGTATCGCCAGAGCCACAGACCCCATAGACTTTTTCATTAAGATTCAAGTCCTGCATATCATCGTAAAAATCTAAAGCTTCATCGGGTACGATTCCTTGGTCGTAAGTATAACTAGCAATCACACAAATATCGGCATCCTCAAAATCAGCGGCGTCAGTCTGAGAAACTTCACTCATATCAACGTCGCAACCAAGTGCCTCAAATTTTTCTGTTAAAACGTATGCGATATCTTCGTCATTACCAGTAATGCTGGCAAAGACAATTTTTACTTTTGTCATATTATATTAACGCCTCATTTATAAATGCATATCTTGAGTAATTATAGCAAAAATCAATAATCGAAAGGTTAAAAGTTTGAAAAAAGTTTGGATATGCCGCCTTCGGGTGTGAGGGATTGAAGCCTGCTGTGGGACCGGCTCGAGCCGAAGGGCGGTCTCGACCCTCGATTTTGAACTTCGCAAAGTACGCGAATTTCAAAATACGTCCTGTGGTGTAAGGCCGGAAGATCGCCGACCTAACACCACTATCACTGCGGGATTCATCCCTCACACCCGAAGGCTAGTTTTTTTGTTGGCTGCAGTAGAATTGGTTGGTAGTGAATCTATTGTAGGATTGCGATAATTTAGAATTTCTTACGACCGATATTTGATTCTTGAAATACTAATCAAAAAATATTTATATCTTCTTATAAGTGAAACTTTTTTGAACGTACCCAACTAATCCATCTAAAAAAAATGAGCCTCTTGGTTCCAATGATGGAGAACAGCTGTGCCAGTGGAGTTAGGACTTCAGTCCTTACTCTACCGACGTATTTTGAGATTTGCGAACCGTGCAAAGCTCAAAATCGAGGCTCGAGACCGCACTTTGGCTCGCACCGGTCGCATAGCGTTCGGAATCACTGGAACCAAGAGGCGGCATACCTCAATATATCCCAGAACAAGGCATTTCAAAAACAACTACAATGTTATAATGAGATTAACATTTTTTTTGAAGGGACATGTTATAAAGTGATTACATTAAAATCTGCAAGAGAAATTGAAGGAATGAGAAAGTCCGGAGAATTGCTTGCCAATACACATATCGGTTTGCGTGACATTATCAAACCAGGAATTTCATCAATGGAAATTGAAAATTTTGCCAACGACTATATCGTTTCACATGGTGGTCGCCCATCAGAAAAAGGCTTTGAAGGCTACAAATACGCTACTTGTGTCTGTGTCAATGATGAAGTAGCCCATGGTATTCCTCGCAAGAACTTGATTTTGAAGAGTGGGGACGTCCTAAAGGTTGATATGACAGTCAACTTGGATGGTTACGAAAGTGATTCATGTTGGACATATGCCGTTGGAGAACTTTCAGCTGAAGATCAAAAGTTAATGGACGTTACTAAAAAAGCCCTTTACTTAGGTATTGACCAAGCTGTTGTCGGTAATCGTTTAGGTGATATCGGTTACGCTATTCAACATTATGTTGAAGATGAAAATCACATGGGTGATGTGCGTGATTTGATTGGACATGGTATCCAGCCAACAATGCACGAAGCTCCAAATGTGCCTCATTATGGTGAGCCCGGCCAAGGTTTAAGATTACGTGAAGGTATGACGATTACAATTGAACCAATGGTTAATTTAGGTACATGGGAAATCAAAGATAAGTTTGTCAAAGCTGACGGTTGGGAATACTTTGTTTCCGCTGATGGTACTGATTCCGCTCAATATGAACATACAATTGCGATTACCAAAGACGGTCCTAAAATTCTAACATCACAAGATCCTGAATATGATGCTAAATATCTACTTTAATAATTGGTGTGAATAATGGAAGAAAATACACAGCAGGTACCATTATTTAAGCAACCGATATCTAAGCATGAAAAATTTATCGGCTTCGTAAAGTATGTTACACAAGCAGTGAGCGATTCAAATGTACCCATGGCTTCGAAAGCAATTACGTATTATATCCTGTTGTCACTGTTTCCAGCTGTCATTGTAATTGGAAATTTGATTCCACTATTACACTTAGATAAACCGACAGTCATCAGTTATATTGAATTTATTCTGCCTGATGATTTGCATCACTATTTGTTACCGACAATTATTAAGGTCTTATCTAGTTCCAATAGAGGTATCTTGTCAGTTGGTATTCTAGTGTCTCTTTGGGCAATCTCTCGTGGATTAAATATTGCACAAATAACGATGAATGAAGCATACGGCTTGGATGTAAACAGTCTGTTTGTGGAAAAAACTTTTTTAAACTATATCATTCGTCGTGGTCTAGCATTTGTCACAACCTTGATGTTAATCGTCATTGCTGTGGCAGCTATTATAACGTTTACATTTGGTCAACTTTTTTTGAACTGGTTGATTCCCTTGCTACGAGTGAATTCCCGCTGGATAGATGAATTTACCCGTTGGAAATGGCCCTTTGCAATTGTTATAATGTTTTTGATCATGTTTGCTTTATTTTATTTTTTACCTAATATCCATTTGAAACTTTATTACATTTTAACCGGGACTTTTATCGCCAGCGTCGGTATCTTAGGTCTGTCACAATTGTTTTCATATTATTTGAAATATTTTGGGGCGGCTTGGGACAACTATGGTGCTATTGGTGCGATTATTGTGTTTTTGCTTTGGGTGAATATGTCAGTGACAATCTTTTTATTTGGAAATGCTATTAATGTTGCTTTTGCCGAGTCCTTCGGCGGTCCATATTTAAGGATAAGTACTGGTAGATTAACTAGTTATTTGCAGTCGCATGAAAAGGAGAATAATTAATGAAAGTTAGAAAAGCAATTATACCAGCAGCAGGATTGGGAACAAGATTTTTGCCAGCTACAAAGGCTTTAGCAAAGGAAATGTTACCTATCGTTGACAAGCCAACAATTCAATTTATCGTTGAGGAAGCCAAAGCTTCTGGTATTGAAGATATTTTGATCATTACTGGTAAGAATAAACGTTCAATCGAGGATCATTTCGACTCTGTACCAGAATTGGAACAAAACCTTGAATCGAAGAATAAAACTGAATTATTAAAAGTTGTTCAAGCTACAACTGACTTGGGCGTTAACTTGTACTACAGTCGTCAAGCACATCCAAATGGTTTAGGAGACGCAGTCTCACAAGCTAGATCATTTATCGGTGACGAACCATTTATCGTTATGCTTGGTGATGATTTGATGAAAGACAAGGTTCCTTTGACAAAACAATTGATTGACGATTATGAGAAGACTCATGCTTCAACAATCGCTGTTATGAAGGTTCCTGAAAAAGACGTTTCTAAGTACGGTGTAATTGACCCAGAAGGCGAAAATGCTCCTGGATTGTACAACGTTAAGAAATTCGTTGAAAAGCCAAAAGTTGAAGATGCCCCAAGTAATTTAGCCATTATTGGACGTTACTTGTTAACACCAGAAATTTTCGACCTACTAGCAACTCAAAAACCAGGTGCTGGTAACGAAATTCAATTAACAGATGCTATCGATCGCATGAACAAGACACAAAGAGTCTTTGCCCATGAATTTAAGGGACAAAGATTTGATGTTGGTAACAAGTTTGGTTATGTGAAGACAAACATCGAATATGGATTGACTCACCCAGAAGTTAAGGATGAATTGAAGCCATACATTCTTGATCTTGCTAAGAAACTTCAAGCTGAAGATAAGAGCAAAAAGACTACTAAATAGTCTGCCGCCTGCGGGCGCAAATAAAAGTCTACCTGCTGTGGGACCGGTTCGAGCCAAGGTCTCGAACCTCGATTTTGAGCTTCGAGAAAGCCACTCGAAGCTCAAAATACGTCCTTGGTAATATAATGGCAAAATCTTGCCATTATATTACCAATTTCACAGCTGGTAGACTTTTTTTGCGCCGTCTCCAGAGATGAGAGTATTCATCTGCTGCGCGGCACGGTCCGAGCCAGAGAGCGGTCTCGAACCTCGGTTGAAGCCTTACCAAAAACCGGTAAGTCTCCAACACGTCCGGTGGTGTAATTGCTAAAGCAATAACGCCACTTTCGCGGCTGATGAATACTCTCATCTCTTCCAACTAATTTATTTATTTTATAGATTAAGTATCAAATAGGGATGAATCAATCCAATATTTTGGATTTGTGGAAATACACTTGAGTATATTAAAAATTCCAAACATAAAAAATACCCTAGCATCCGGTGACAAGTGGTTTGCCAGCAGTGACAGTGGTGTTAGGACGACAAAGTCGTTCTTACAGTACAGACGTATTTTGAGATTTGCGATCTATGCAAAGCTCAAAATCGAGCCCCGAGACCTTGGCAGCAGGCAAAACCACTTGTCACCGGATGAGGCAGGAACTAACCCAACAACAAACTATCCTTAGATACTCTGAAACCAAACAATTGTTTTTGTCCAGATTCATCCTTATAAAAAACAGGCATTTCGTAATATTCTTTTTTATTGAGCAGAATTAAAAACTCCCAATTTTTTAAACCATGCATTTTGGTAGATGTCTTGAGGATTATTTCATCATCTATGACTTCAAGGTCAACAACAGGTAATCGTTTATCGTCGGTTTCGACGAATATACGGTTATTTTTTTTGAAATCATTTAGTAATAAGATTAAATCAATAGTACGCATAAGAATTTTCCATCACTTTTATTTGTTTTTATTGGTTAATTAAATTATCATTAAGGCTTAAGGATATTCTACCAAGTTTGAAGGGAAAAGATTATGGATCCGATTGTAATTATAGATGCAAAAAGAACTGCTATTGGCAAATTCCGCGGACAATTTGCTGATATGACGGCGGTTGAGTTGGGTAGTCAACTTGTTAAAAAACTACTTAGCCAAAATAAAGTTAACCCAAAGATGGTTGATCAATTTATTTTTGGAAATGTTTATCAAACTGGTATGGGTCAAAATACAGCTCGCCAAATCGAGTTAAATGTAGACGGACGTGTCGACGCAACGGCCATGACCGTCAATCAAGTTTGTGGTTCCGGAATGAAGGCTATTTACGAGGGTGTTTCGGCTATCACGATGGGTAACGCTGAGATTGTTGTTGCCGGTGGTGTAGAAAGTATGTCAAATGCACCATTTTACGCACCAAGAACAGGCAAGATGGAAGTTAGCCCTAAGTTGTCAGATAGTTTGTTCAACGATGGTTTGAATGATGCTTTCAATCATTTACCAATGGGTATCACAGCCGAAAATGTAGCTCGTAAATATCATGTAACACGTGAACAACAAGATAAATTTGCTTTTGATTCACATCAAAAAGCACATAAGGCTCAAGCAAAATTAGCCAAAGAAATTATTCCGATTGAAGTTAATGGTGAAGAAATCACCACTGACCAATCAATTCGTCCAACTACTACCTTGGAACAAATGGGTAAATTACGGACTGTTTTTGATAAAAAAGGAACAGTTACAGCAGGTAATTCATCACCAATCAATGATGGTGCCGCTGCCGTAATTTTGATGCGTGAAAGTCGCGCTAAAGAATTAGGTCTCAATTATGTAGCTGAAATTACTGGTTACACTGAAATTGGAATTGACCCTGATTATATGGGATATGCACCATATTATGCTATCAACAAGTTCTTTGATCGTTATAAGACAACCGTTGATGACTATGATTTATTCGAGGTTAACGAAGCTTTTGCTTCTCAAGCGGTTGCTGTTAGTCGTGACCTCAAGTTACCTGAGGATCACTTGAATATTTATGGTGGAGCGATTGCTTTAGGACATCCGCTTGGTGCTACAGGAACTCGTATGATTGCTACTTTGATTAATTCATTGCAACAAGAGGGCAAGAAAACCGGTTTAGCATCGCTCTGTATCGGTGGCGGTATGGCGATGGCTATGGGAATTAAATTACTATGAAAATCTACGAAATGACTGATGAGCAACGGATTAAATATTTGCTCGATGGTGGCTATATTGATGAAACTCAAGCTACATTATTACGTGAACGTCAGACTATCTCGACTGATTTAGCTGACAGTCTCAGTGAAAATCAGATTGGTAGTTTTAGTTTGCCATATGGTTTTGCGACTGATTTTTTGATTGATGGAACTGAATATTTGGTGCCAATGGTGATTGAAGAACCTTCAGTCATTGCAGCGGCTTCGAATGCAGCCAAACGTATCAAAAACAGTGGCGGTTTCAAAACTTTTCCAACGTCTAGAATTGTTTATGGGCAAGTTGTTTTGGAAAATGTGACGGAAGCTGACATAGCAAAATTACATCAACATGATTCAGAAATTTTTGAATTTGCTCAACAAGCTCACCCAAGTTTAATTAAACGTGGCGGTGGAGTCGTTTCTTTGAAATTCAATCATTATGAACATTTTGAAGAAGTTGAACTAGGAATCGATACTGTTGATGCCATGGGAGCTAATATGGTCAACTCGATTTTGGAAAAGACCGCACATAAGATTACCTCAATGATTTCTGGGGATGTTTTGTGCAGCATTTTATCCAACAGTGGAGTAGGTCAGGTTATTACAGTAGAAGCAAAAGTTGATTATGAGCAATTAGCTACTAAAACGATGTCTGGCGAGGAAGTTGCTGGTCGGATAGTCAAACTATCAACCTTTGCCAAAGAGTCGGTTAAACGGGCTATTACTCACAATAAAGGCATTATGAATGGTGTCGACGCTGTATTATTGGCAACGGGAAATGATTTTCGTGCTCAAGAAGCAGCTGCACATAGTTTTGCGTTTGAATCTGGGCAATACCAACCATTTAGTGAGTGGCATATTGCTGATAATAAATTAGTTGGAACGTTAAAAATGCCTATTGAATTGGGTAGTGTTGGTGGTGCTATCAAGGCTTTACCAATGGCGCAATTGAGTTTGGCAATTATGAAGATTCAAAATAGTAAACAATTGCAGTCAGTTGTGGGTGCAGTTGGTCTTGCTAATAATTTGTCAGCGTTACGAGCTTTGGTCACGACTGGTATTCAAGCGGGACACATGGGATTGCAAAGTAAATCTCTCGCGGTGTCAGCCGGTGCAGTCGGTCCAGAAATCGATCAAGTAGCTGATGAATTGAATCAGACTAAAGATTATACATTGCAGAATGCAGAGAATATTTTATTGGAGTTGAGGAAAAAATAATGGATGTAGGTATTGATAAAATAGGCTTTTATGTACCAAAAGATTATATTGATATTGTTGAATTAGCTAAAGCTAGGGATGTTGATCCTAATAAATTTACCATTGGTATTGGTCAAGATAAGCAAGCTGTTCCACAACCTTATCAAGATGCAGTTACACTGGCAGCTAGTTCAGCCGACAATATTTTGACAGCTGATGATAAAAAAGATATTGGTCTATTGATTGTTGGAACTGAAAGCAGTGTTGATGAATCTAAGTCTACAGCAGCTTTCTTAATGGACTTGTTGGATTTGCCAGAAGATATTCGTTCATTTGAAATTAAACAAGCTTGTTTCGGCGCTACAGCCGGTTTGCAAGCAGCATATGATTTTGTCAGTCTCAATCCAGGTAAGACAGCTTTAGTTATTGCCAGCGATATTGCTCGTTATGGTATCAAGACTCCAGGTGAAGTTACTCAAGGTGCGGGTTCAGTAGCTATGTTGATTAGTGAGAATCCTCGTGTTTTGAAGCTTGATCACAAGTCAGTTTATATGACACGTAACGTCGGTGACTTCTGGCGTCCAACTTTTTCAAAGACAGCATTTGCCCGTGGAAAGTTCTCAAATGGGGTTTATGTCGATTTCTTCACAACACTTTGGAATAAGTTCCAAGCTAAATATGACGTTACTGCCGATGATTTTTCGACAATGTTGTTCCATATTCCTTATACAAAGATGGGAACTAAAGCCTTGCGCACATTGGAAAGCAAGTTGCCAGATGAGAAATATGCTGAATTGACAGAACATTATCAAGCCAGTGTTAAATTCAGTCGTGAAGTGGGTAATCTTTACACAGGCTCACTTTATCTAGGACTTTTGTCATATCTAGTCAATGCCGCTAAAGCTAACGAGAAGATGTTATTCTTCAGTTATGGTTCAGGTGCCGTTGGTGAAATTTACAGTGGTGAAATTCAACCAGGTTTTGAAAAAGTTATCGATAAAGATGCTATTTTGGCAATGCTTGATAATCGTCAAAAGATGAGTATTTCTGACTATGAAGAAATGTATGAAGTCGAATATCAGGATGGCACAATCGTTGATCCATCAGGCGTTGATGCTAAGTTTTACTTGAGTGAAATTAAAGAAAATGAAAGACTTTATAAAAAGAATAATTAGTCGTTGTAATCGCTTACATAGAATGTTATATTATAGACGTGGTAAGGATGGAATGTCAGGAACTGTAGCCCTAAAAGATTTTGATTGAGAAAGTTTTATCGTTTCTAGGAGATGGTAGGATTAGTAGAAAGCAAAGTAAAATTAAGGTAGTACAGTTCAACGGCATTTTAGGAACTAGTGATAAAAGTTAATATAAAATCGACCTAATTAATGTTAGTCGCACAAAGCTCATTACGTAATTCGCTAGGATCCTTTAGTTGAACAATTCATATAGTAAGATATGTTTTAAGTAGTAAGATTCATTGTAAAGTTTAGATTCATTTTAACGTTGATGAAACTGCAGCAAATTTCATCTTACCACTTATATCTAACTAGGGACTCTCCAAGAGTAGAGTCCTTTTTTAGTGTCTCCGTCTCCAGAAATGAGAATATTTACCTGCTATGCGGACCGGGCCGAGCCATGGTCTCGTCCCTCGGTTTGAAGCCTTACCACGGTTCGGTAAGTCTCCAAACTCGCCCGGTGGTGTAATGGCTAAAGCCATAACGCCACACCCACAGCGGGTAAAGTATTCTCAGTCCTTCCGACTCATTTATTAATGTATGAAAATTAACTTATAATTTGAATATCCATATATAGATTCTTCATTAGTAAGAATTGATCCTATGAATATTTCGATTATGTAATGTACTAAAATAACAGTAATTAGAGCTGTCACACTGTCTATTATTTTAGTGTAAGTTTAGTAACACAAAAATGTTGTAAACGCTTACGGATAATGCTATATTATAGATGTGGTAAAGATGAAATGTCAGGAACTGTAGCCCTAAAAATAGTTTGATTAAGAAAGTTTTATCGTTTTAGAGAATGGTAGGATTAGTAAGAAACAAAGGAAAGTTAGAGTCTGTACAGTTCAACGACATTTTTGGAACTAGTGCCAAAAGTTAACATAAGATCGACCTAAAAAGTAGTCGCGCAAACTCAATACATGCTGCGCTAGGATCCATTAGTTGAACGAAGTAATACATATTTATAGTAAGATATGTCTCTCAGTAGTAAGATTCATTTAAAGTTTAGATTCATTTTAACGTTGATGAAACTGCAGTAAATTTCATCTTACCACTCATATCTAACTAGGAGCTCCCGGTGTTTGGGGGCTCTTTTTTAGGGTTCTTTGTCAAATCGTATTGATGAATGATTTTGAGCCTAAAGCACCTCTTAATTGAGGTGCTTTTTCTATGCACAAATCAGTCTTATTCTTTTAAGCAAGTGGTCAAGATTTCTGAACCCATAGC
>NZ_BTTQ01000009.1:0-145602 GCF_036246245.1 Companilactobacillus muriivasis | reverse complement strand
TAGCACCAAGACGAAAAACCTCTTTCATTGTTTGTGTGAGAACTCCAATGATACCTGATTTTTACGTCTTGGTGTTTTTATTTTGTCATTTTTCTAAAGTGGCTAACTTGATTATAAAATTCGCCAAATTAATCTTTATTGCTATTAAGAGAATTTTCATCATTAAGGTCATCTTCATTGAAGACAATATCTGATGTATCTTCATCTTCTTTAATTTTTGACATGTGATCCTTCAAGGCATCTGTCTTTTCGTTGAATGAATCAACTAGATCACTGTTTGTACTCAAGCCAACACCGCCATTATTGAAATCTGCACGAATTGTCATGACATTTTCTAATAGCTTTTGACCTGATTCACTTGTTAAATACTTAGAAGCAGCATATCCTGAGGCGCAGCCTAAGAGTAGGCCCAATACAAAATGATTATTTTTCATAATTATTTATTCTTCTTTCTTGGCCAGAACTTAGCAGCCGTCTTAGCGACTGTGGCAATGTTACCTACTGTCATCAAGTTTTGGAAATTAAAGCCAGTGTTTGGCTTTTCCTCTGTTGCTTTAGCAGATTTCTTACCGAGGTTCTCAACTGTATCAAATAATGGGTTCAACTTGCTGGATTTGCTGTTAACATCATCCATCAAGGTATTAGTTTTATCAACTAACTTAGTACTTTGATCCATAATCTGTTCAGTATTCTTAGAAAGGACTTCAACCATCTTAGTTGTTTCCTTCATAGTTTCCTGTAATTCTTGAAGCAATTTAGCAGTTTGGACTAATGTTCTGGCTAAATATACAACCAATACTACAAAAGCAACTGCCGCGATTAAGCCTGCAATTTGTCCACCAGTCATAATCTTACCCTCCTGTATTTTAATAGCACTTTCATACTAGCATTATATCAATTCATCGGCAATTAATTACCTGCCGTCTCCATGGATGAAAACATTTACCTGCTATGCGGACCGGCTCGAGCCAAAAAGCGGTCTCGAACCTCGGTTTGAAGCCTTACCAAAGACCGGTAAGTCTCCAAACTCGCCCGGTGGTGTAATGGCTAAAGCCATAACGCCACTCCCACAGCGAGTAAATATTCTCATCTCTTCCGACTAATCTATATTCTATTAGTATAAGTATTCTAACTAAGAATATATTAAATAAGTTGTACTTGAAACTGTTACAGAACGTTTATATTTTTCAAAATTCAGAAAAAATCTACCACTTAATCCAGTCTTGCCATTGTTTTTCTAGCTTCTGAATTGCATGTCCTCGGTGACTGATAGCGTTCTTTTCGTCAACGCTCAACTGTGCCATCGTCTTATCTAGTTCTGGTAAATAAAATAGTGGATCGTAGCCGAAGCCGTCATCCCCTGCTGGGAACAAGCCTATCAAGCCTTTAACTTCTCCTTCAACAACTAAATCTTCTTCGTTGTTGGGATTAGCGAAAACTAATGTTGAAACGAAACGGGCGGTTCTCTTTTCCTTTGGTACTCCACCTAATTCACTCAATAGTTTGGCATTGTTGGCGGCGTCATTGTGATCTCCTGCATAACGTGCTGAATACACACCTGGTCGACCATATAAAGCATCTACTTGTAAACCTGAGTCATCAGCAATTGTTGGTAAATTGAAGCGTTCCATCACTGCATGTGCCTTGAGTTTGGCATTCTCTTCAAAAGTCTTGCCATTCTCTCTGATTTCAGGGAATTCTGGAAAGTCCAGCAAAGTCTTCAATGTGAAATCTTCATCATTAAAAATACTGTTGAACTCACGGGCTTTTCCAGGATTCTTAGTTGCTATGATTATTTCTTTCATCGTTATCTCCTAATATCCACTAAACTAATTTCATCGATGTCAGTCTTCAACCAACGTTTGGCTAGTTTTGAAAACTCGTCAATTCCGTCAGTCGTATAAAGTTTAATCGTTCTATTATTTTGATCTGTTAAAAGTTCGTTATTAGATAAATAAGTTTTCGCTACTTCAACCGTGCTGACTGCGGGATCAACCAGAGTCATTTTTGGTAAATAATTATTGATTTGTGTCTTCAACATTGGAAAATGCGTACATCCTAAAATCAAGGTATCATAATCGCTATTTTTAAATGGCAATAAAGTTTTGGCAATATCCTCTTCAGCCTCTTGACTGTTAGCCTTATCAGCTTCAACAAGTGCAACAAACTTTTGTGCCGCAATCCCTAAAACGTTGATGCTTGAGTCAATGCCGGTAATTGTTTGACTATAACTCTTGGAATTAATCGTCGATTCAGTTCCAATGATACCGATATTACCTGTTTTAGTAACTTTGACTGCAGCTTGTGAACCAGGTTGAATTACCCCAATCATCGGAATAGTAAATTCAGTTCTCAATTCTTCCAAAGCGTTGGCTGTAGCTGTGTTGCAGCCGTAAATGATTAGCTTTACATCCTGGTCAATCAAAAATTGAACCATTTCTCGCGTATAGGATATAATTTGTTCCTTAGTTTTTACACCATAAGGCATACGTGCTTCATCACCAATAAAAATGATATTCTCATTTGGCAATTGATGGAGTACTTCTTTAACGACAGTTAAACCGCCCAATCCAGAATCTAATACTCCAATTGGTCTATGATCACTCATAATGTTACCCCCACTCTCATTTAAGTGAAATTTTTCTGTGCTATCTTTTACAATGACTTAAAAAGCAATTACTCTAATGATATAATGAATTGTCTGAAAAAAGGAGTTATAGCAATGGCCGCAAAATCAAAAGATCTTAACAAATCAACGTTAACTGATGCTCTAAAGAAAAGTGAAAATGGTGAGAGTACAGATACGTTAACTGAAAACTACTTTGCAGTTTCAGTACTCCGTGATTTTATTCTACCTGATTTGCTTGACAAGGATGCCGTCGAATTATTGTACTGGGCCGGTAAAAACCTTAGCCGTCAATTGATTCTCGATATGGAAAGCTTACCCGACCTGTTCATCAAGGCTGGTTTCGGTAAATTGGAAATTACCAAGCAAACACCGAAGAGCTACACATATAAGTTAACTGGTCCTGAAGTTGAACAACGTTTTGATACGAATAATGATGATCCAGAGTTTTCATTAGAAACTGGAATAATCGCTGAAACTGTTGAAAAAACAATCGCAGCATATTGTTTAGGAACATATACTGTAAACAGTAAAGCCAAAAGCGTGACAATTAAAATTCAAATTGATCGAAACTAAAGTATACACCAAAAACCGATCAAAGTGACTGCGTTTATTGCTTAAAATTTATAACAACAAATAAATAAGCAAGTCTCAAATCCTGATCTATCAGGGTATTGAGGCTTGCTTATTTTTTTATCTGCCGTCTCCAGAGATGAGAGTATTAACCTGCTATGCGGACCGGCCCGAGCCACAGTACGGTCTCGGTCCTCGATTTTGAGCTTCGCAAAGTACGCGAATCTCAAAACTCGCCCGGTGGTGTAATGGCTAAAGCCATAACGCCACAACCACAGCTGGTTAATACTCTCATCTCTTCCGACTAATTTCAGCTTTTAATATCATCGATTCAATCACTATTTATAGTTATTTTGATACACAAGCATGAATATGAATATCGGTACCAGCTACTCAATCCTTTTATGCCCTCCAAACAATTTCAACTTCAAAATCAAATAAAAAAGATTGGATCCCCAAACATAAGGAAAATCCAATCTTTATATATAAATCAAAATTAATATCTTCAACCTAACTAACACATTGAATACTTCAATACCCCAGCCGGAGGTTGTCGGGGAAATAATCAGTCTGCCATGGAGGTGGCGTTAGTGCTTTAGCACTTACACCACAGGGCGAGTTTTGAAATTCGCGAACTCTGCGAAGTTCAAAATCGAGGTGCGAGACCTTGGCTCGAACCGGTCCTCATGGCAGAACTGATTTTTCCCCGACAACCGCAGGCGGCAGATATAAAGGAACTAGTCAGAATAACCATCCAAAATCTTAGTTAGTTGAGCTTTATTATGGAAACCTGTGAGCTTTTCTACAACTTCGCCATCTTTTTTGATAACTAATGTAGGAATTGCCATGATTCCAAATTCTTTAGGTGTATCAGGGTTAGCATCAACATCCATCTTCAAAAACTTAACTGAATCATCGTTTTCTGATAATTCTTCGATAACAGGTGATTGCATACGACAAGGACCACACCATGTTGCCCAGAAATCAACTAGTACAACACCATCTTTTGTTTCTTCTTTAAATTCTTTATCTGTTACTTCATCAACCATTTCATTCACTCCTTTTAACAAATTAAATATTATCATTATTAGCTAATCTTTAGAAAGCATTTGCTCTCATTAAAGGTCAACGATTGTGGCACCTGATCCACCAGAGCTTGCGGGAGCGTATCCAAATGATTTAACTCGAGGATTTCTCTGAAGATAATTGGTAACACCTTTTCTGATAACACCTGTACCAAATCCATGGACAATCGTGACTTGATTATAACCAGCTAACAACGCTGAATCAATATATTGATCCAACTCAGTCATTGCTTCTTCATAACGTTTACCACGTAAGTCCAATTTGCTGGAAAGTCCGGTACTCTTGGTACGACGAACCATTGTTGGCTTCTTTTCTGGTTCTTGTTCAGCGTTTTGAACTTTCTCAAGTTCGTCAGCGTTAAATTTCATCTTCAAGATACCAAGTTGAACTTCATACTCATTATCCTTATTCTTACGAACAATCGTACCAATTTGGTCATATGTCAATGTCTTAACAGAATCGCCGACTTTCAATGCTTGACGACGTTTGTTGCGACGTAAAACTTTATTCTTCTTGATTGCTTCATCTTGATGCAAGTTCTTCAAGTTAGTCTTGGCAGAAATGATTTGGTCTTCCTTGATTGCAACACCATCTTGTTCCATCTTATGAAGTTTATCAATAATCTTCTCTGATTCCTTCTTAGCTTTGGCAACGATTTGATTAGCTCGAACCTTAGCTGCTTGAATTTCCGAGTTTTTCGACTTATCTAAGGCGTCACTCTTCTTCTCAAAATCAGTTTGAATATCCTTATTCTTAGATAATTGAATCTTTAATTGGTCATTCTTTTGTTCAAACTCTTTACGACGGTTCTCAAGGTCAGCAATCATATTGTTGAGGTCTTGGCTCTCCCCGTCCATCAAAGCTTGTCCACGATCAACGACACTCTTGTCCATTCCTAATCGAGCAGCAATATTAAACGCGTTACTTGCTCCAGGAATACCAATCAACAAACGATATGTTGGCCGTAATGACTTATCATCGAATTCCATACTGGCATTGATTGTTTCCGGCGTATTATAAGCAAAAACCTTCAACTCAGGATAGTGAGTCGTTGCCATAATATCAGCTTTTGACGTTGCTAATTTTTCCAATACAGCAATCGCTATGGCAGCACCTTCTTGTGGATCAGTTCCGGCACCAAGTTCATCAATTAAGACCAAACTGTGTTCGGAAACTTTATGAATGATATTAATAATATTATCCATATGTGATGAGAAGGTACTCAAGTTTTGTTCAATTGATTGTTCATCACCAATATCAACGAAGACTTCATCAAACACAGCAATTTCACTGGCTTCACGGGCTGGAATAAATAAACCAGCTTGTGCCATCAATTGAATCAAACCAAGAGTTTTCATCGTGATAGTTTTACCACCAGTATTAGGACCAGTGATTAACATCGTTCTGTAACCGTCGCCCAACCTGATATCATTCGCTACAACCTTATCTGGTTCGATTAGCGGGTGTTTTGCTTGTTCCAAGTCAACTACATGATTATCGGAAATAATTGGCTCAGTGGCCTTTATTTCCTTAGCATACTTGGCTTTGGCGTTAATCAAATCAAATTGTGCTAAAACTTCGTTGTTTTTAACAATTTCATCAATTTCTGGACGAACCATATCTGACAAATTATTCAAAATACGAATCTCTTCAGATTTTTCAGACAACTTAGCCTCGTGCAATTGATTATTCATACCAACGACAGCTTGTGGCTCGATGTAGAAAGTCTGTCCACTGGCACTTTGATCATGAACAACTCCACCAAATTTTGCCTTATATTCAGCTTTAACAGGAATAACAAAACGATCATCACGCAAAGTTACTAGTGCTTCAGTCAAATACTTGGTATTTTTACCACGTGTGAATTGTGCCATAGTTTGACGAATCTCATCATTCAACTTATTGATATGACTACGGATATACTTCAAATCATCCGAGGCGGTATCCAAAACACGACCGGTGTCATCCAGTGAACGGGCAATACGACGTGTCAATTCAGGGTTGTTGATCAAGTTATCATTCAAGTCATAAAGTTGACGTAATTCAACTTGGTTATCTTTTAAATCTTCAAAGAACTCTTTTAATTCACTAGTGTTTTGAAGTACTTGGCCAATAGCAGCCAATTCTGTTCCATTTAAATTCCCGTCTTTTTTCAAACGGTTAGCTTGATCATGTAGATCAGCTAATTTTCTAACTGGGATTTCACCCTTAATACGGACAATATCAGCACCATCTTTAGTTTGGTCAATCAATCTTTGAACAATTGATTCGACTGACATTGGCATTAATTTCTTTAAGAGTGTCTTCCCACGAGTTGTGATTAGATACTTAGCGATTTCAGCTTTGATCTTGTCAAACTCTAATACTTTCAAAGCTTTATTATTCATAAATGTCTCCTATTACAAAATAAGACTGAAACATAATGTCTCAGCCTTAAAGTTTAAATAGCTCCAATCCAGAGATGACTCAAAGCGGCCGTTAATACCGGTGTACTTCGAATCATGGCTGAAGCTACGAATGAATGTTGCAAAGCATGTTGAATACCGGGTACCGGAATCATAGCTAACATTAACATCACCATAAAAATAGTGACATAAGTAACGATGAACCCAATAATCCCTCCACTTAAAAGATTTACATCATTGTACATTGGAAAATAAGTTAGACGCTTGAAATACAAACCAACGAATCTCACGATAATCCAACCAATGAAGCAAATAAATATAAAAGCAAAGGCACGGTAAAATGCATTGTCTAGTTCCATACCAACTTTTGTTGAGAAAAAGGCAAATTCACTGCCCAAATTAGCAGATGGATAAGGCACAATCATTTCAAACTTTGGTCCCAGTCCTCGAAAAGATACTAGTGCCAAACAAAAGAATAGCGCATATCCAACTGCATAAAATGCTTCCATGGCTAGTCCACGGCGAGCACCAATATAAAAACCATAAATCAAAAGTAAAATAAGTAACAGACTAAGCATTATTTCCCCTTACTTCAATCATGCTAAAAAAGCGAATTTGTAAATCATTTTTCATTGCCGTCTCCAGAGCTGAGAAGTATTTTGCCTGCTGTGGGACCGGCTCGAGCCAAGGTACGGTCTCGACCCTCGATTTTGAGCCGAGATTCACGTCTCAAAATACGTCCTGTGGTGTAATGGCTAAAGCCATAACGCCACTTTCACTGCTGGTGAATACTTCTCAGCTCTTCCGACTAGTTTTTTTATACAAACTAATAAATATTTCCAATCCTTTATATATACAAAAGGAGCATTCCTACGGAAATATTTATAATGATAAACTCAGATAACACTATAAACAACCAAACGATTGGCTTGCGCCAATCGTTACTTGTTTAGTGCTTATTCTTCGTAATTATCATCGTCGTCACTTGTGAAGGTGTTCAAAACTTCTTGAACCATATCCCATTCTTCTGGATCATCGATTGGTTCTAGATCACCGGCATCGACATCTCCATTTTCGTCTGGTTCGAATGAGTATGCTTGAATAGCAATTTCTTCTGCATCCTTATCAGCTTTAGGGTATAAGAATACGTATGATTTACCATAATCTTCTGAATCAAAAGTAAAGAGAATCAAATATGTTTCTTCATTACCTTGTTCATCACTTAAAATAACTTCGTCTAAATCCTTTGGTGGTTGTTCTTCACTCATAATTATCACCTTAATTTCGTGTTAGTTTACCTTTAGCATCAAGATAATTCTGTAGAATCATCTCTGCGGCAATCTTATCGATAACTTTCTTACGTTTTTTACGAGACACATCGGCCTCATCAATCAACATTCTTTCGGCCTGAACAGTTGTTAACCGTTCGTCAATAAAATCGATTGGCAAATGAAACTTATCTTCGACCATTTTGCCATACTCACGAGACTTTTCTACTCTGGGTCCTTCAGTGTTATTCATATTCTTTGGTAATCCAAGAACCACACCAGTAGGTTGCTTTTCTTGAATAATTTCGCCTAATCGATCTAAGCCAAATTGCTCTTTATCCTCATTGATACGAATAATTTCAACTCCCTGCGCTGTCCAGCCTAATAAATCACTGCAAGCAACACCGACAGTTCGTGAACCAACATCTAAACCTAATAATCTCATCTATTTACCTTGATTGAGATAACTCTTAACTAATTCTTCGATTATCTCGTCTCTTTCATGTTTCAAAATCAAATTACGGGCATCGTTGTGTCGTGGAATATATGCTGGGTCACCAGAAAGTAGATAGCCGACAATTTGGTTAATTGGGTTATATCCTTTTTCTTCTAGTGATTGGTAAACACTTTGCAATGTTTCTTTGACATCTTTGCCTTTGTTTTCATTAAAATCGAAACTCATAGTTTTATCAAGTGAACTCATGGCAAACCTCCATATAACTAAAATTTAAGTGACCGAAAAGCTTCATTTCAATTATAGCCCACTTTAATAAGATTTAATAACATCTTTGGCTAATTGTAACGCATTTGTAAGACCAGCCGGATTCTTACCACCAGCTTGCGCCATATCTGGACGACCACCGCCGCCACCTTGAATTTCCTTAGATATCTTCTTAATTAAATCTCCAGCTTTGACACCTTTAGCTTGAGCATCTTTGTTAACAGCTACAACTAGACTAGCTTTGTCATCGCCACTAGCACCAAGAACTAGGATATCTGACTTATTGTCATTCTTCCAGTCATCGGCAAGTTGTCTAAGTGCTGACATATCAGCAGGAACAATGTTTGAGATAACTTTGAAGCCATTAATATCTTCAACATTGTCAAAAATTTCAGCTGACTTTTGACTTGTTAATTGTGCTTTCAAGTTTTGGTTGTCACGCTTGAGGGCTTTAATTTCATCGGCCATTTGTGCAGCACGACTTGGTACGTCTTTTAATTGGTTAACTTTAATATTTTTAGCAGTTTCTTGTAATGCTTGTAATTGTTCGTTGAAGTATTCGAAAGCTTCCTCACCGGTAACAGCTTCAATTCTTCTTGTACCTGAACCAATAGCTGATTCAGAAGTAATCTTGAACAAGCCTAGTTCTGAAGTATTTCTGGCGTGAGTACCACCACAAAATTCAGTTGAGAAATCATCAATTTCAACAACACGAACGAAGTCGCCATACTTTTCACTAAATAGAGCAATGGCACCCTTCTTTTGTTTAGCTTCTTCAATAGGCAATACTTCTGTCTTAACTGGAATGGCAGCCCAGATTTTTTCGTTAACGATTTTTTCAAGGTCAGCAATTTGTTGATCTGTTAAAGCAGTGTTGCTGTTGAAATCGAAACGTAAGTAATCTGGTTCAACTAATGATCCCGCTTGGTGAGTTCTAGCACTGACAACATCACGTAAAGCTTGATCCAACAAGTGAGTAGCAGTGTGATTATGACGAACTTTTTCACGGAAGTCTACATCAATTTCTAGCTTGTATTGTGTATCAGTAGAGATAGCTGACATAACGTTAACTAAGTGAATGTTTTGACCATTTGGAGCATGTTGAACGTCAATAACTTCGGCAACTTGGTTACCTTTCATGTCGTAAATGTTACCAACATCGGCAACTTGACCACCCATTTCAGCATAGAAAGGAGTTGTATCAAAAATCAATTGTGCTTGACCTTCAGCAACTGTCTTAACTTCTTTATCATCAACGACGATATTTTTCAAAGTACTTTCAGTTTCGTTGTGATCGTAACCAATAAATTCACTAGGTGTCTTGATTTCCATCAAAGTTTCATCTTGCATACCCATTGATTGTAAGTTTCCACGAGCATCACGAGCACGTTGTTTTTGTTCTTCCATGTTTTGCTTGAAACCAGCTTCATCAACTGTCAAACCTTCGTCGTTAGCATATTCACGAGTAAGTTCCATTGGGAAACCATAAGTATCGTAAAGTTTGAAGGCATTGGCACCGTCAATGACAGTTTCACCCTTCTTACGAAGATCAGCAATAACACCGTTTAATAATGCTAAACCAGCATCAAGTGTTTCTGAAAAGCGTTTTTCTTCTTGCTTAATTGTTTGAGCAATAAAGTCTTGTTGTTGGCCAACTTCTGGATAGTAACTTTCCATGATACGACCAACGATTGGAACCAATCTGTATAGGAATGGTCCGTTAACGCCTAACTTCTTACCATTTAGAACTGCACGTCTGATCAAACGTCTGATAACATAGCCACGACCTTCGTTTGAAGGCAAAGCACCATCACCAATAGCGAAAGATACTGAACGAGCATGGTCAGCAATAATCTTAAATGAAACGTCATCTTCAGCGCTTTCACCATATTTCTTATCACAAAGTGAACCAACATCTTCAATCAAAGGCATGAATAAGTCAGTTTCAAAGTTAGTCTTTGTACCTTGAACAACAGAAACAAGACGTTCGAGACCTAAGCCTGTATCAATGTTCTTATGTGGTTGTTCAACGTATTGACCATTTGGCAAGTGATTCAATTCTGAGAACACGATGTTCCATACTTCAAGGTAACGTTCGTTTTCGCCACCAGGATAGTTTTCAGGGTCATCTTCTGACAAGTTGTTGAATGATTGACCACGGTCGTAGAAAATTTCTGAGTCAGGACCACAAGGACCTTCACCGATATCCCAGAAGTTATCTTCATCTTTTAAGATGTGATCTTGAGCAATTCCTGCTTTAGCCCAAAGTTTTTGAGTTTCAGTGTCTTTAGGATAAGTTGTGATGTACAAACGATCTTTATCCATATCGATCCATTCAGGACTTGTTAGAAATTCAAAAGCCCAAGGAATAACCTCTTCCTTGAAATAATCCCCAACTGAGAAGTTACCCATCATTTCAAAGAAAGTTTGGTGACGCGCTGTTTTACCAACGTTTTCGATATCGTTAGTTCTGATACATTTTTGAGCACTAGTGATTCTAGGATTGTTAGGTACCACTGTACCGTCAAAATATTTCTTCATGGTAGCAACACCAGAGTTGATCCAAAGTAAAGTTGGATCATCATGAGGAACAAGTGATGCACTAGGTTCAATCATGTGACCTTTTGTTTGGAAAAAGTCTAAAAACATCTTTCTTATTTCAGCACTTGATAAATTTTTCATTTTATCTCCCTAAAAAAAACGAAAAATCGCTGCAACTCCAAGGACGCCACTGCGCGGTACCACCTTGTTTGCAACGATTATCGTTAGCCTCTCAACATTTATTATATACAATTTAATTTGGCAGCATCTGTACACCAAATACTTAGGCATTCTCACCGACTAGCCTTCTCTTGAAATATTTGGCACAAGATATATCCAAGGAAAATATTAACCATCAGGACAAAAATTGTCAATGTTAAAGTTATTTTCCGTCTCCGGGGATGAGAACATTCACCTACTATGCGGACCGATTCGAGCCAAAGTACGGTCTCGAATCTCGGTTTGAAGCCTTACCAAAGACCGGTAAGTCTTCAAACTCGCCCGGTGGTGTAAGAGCTAAAGCTCTAACGCCACACCCACAGCGGGTAAATATTTCTCATCCCTTCCGTTTTGTTGTCATCTGAATTGAATTGTATTTTAAAATGTTTCGGTTACTTACAGGTAAATCAAAAGATTAAAAAAAAGAAAACAATTTTTCCTAAATAGAAAAATCATCTTCCTCATTTTTGTATTAATAACTAAAGATTAAAACAAAAAATTCCGATACAGCCATCCCAACAAAAAAATAAATTAGTTGGAAGAGCTGAGAGTATTCATCCGCAGCGAAAGTGGCGTTATTGCTTCAGCAATTACACCACCGGACGTGTTGGAGACTTTTCGATTTTTGAAAAGGCTTCAACCGAGGTTCGAGACCGCTTTTCGGCTCGAACCGTGCCGCGCAGCAGATGAATACTCTCAGCTCTGGAAACGGCAAAAACAAAAACTACTTGTGGCTATTCTTTCTAGCTTCACGTTCTTGTCTCTTATTCTGTCTATTTTGAATCTTTCTTTGTTGACGATGTTCTTCGTTGATCGCCTTTTTAATCTTATTCTTGTAACCAGGTTTTCTCTTGGTCTTTTGCTTCTTAACAAAACCAACTAACTTGGTATCGAGTTTTTCTTGGGTAGCACGACGGTGTACTCGACGATCTCGTTCTACGATGTCGACGATTTCGCCATTCTTAATATCCTTGTTTTCAAACTTGATTCCCATGTGTTCAATGTCATCAATTTTGTTTTCTTCGCCTGGTTCATAAATCGTAATGGCTGTACCGGACATTTTGTTACGTCCTGTTCTACCAACACGGTGAATGAAGAAGTCTAAGTCGTCAGGAATTTCAGCGTTGATAACATGTGAAACTCCGTTGATATCGATACCACGAGCAGCTAAATCTGTTGCTACAACGAATTGGTATTCCATATTTTCAACTTGTTTCATAGCACGTTTTCTTTCACGGGGTGTTAAGCCACCATGAATACGGGCTACTTTAAGTCCTTGGCTACGAAGATAGTTATAAATATCATCGACTGTCTTCTTAGTGTTAGCGAAAATCAAAACTAGGTATGGTTCACCTAATGTAATCAATTGGTAAATCAATTGTTTCTTGTCACGACCATGACTAGACATTAACCAATTGCTTACGTTTCTAGGAATAATTGTACCGTTCTTGATTTCTACTCGTTGAGGACCATGCATGTACTTCTTCAAGTATGGTTCTAGTTTTTGTGGAATTGTAGCTGAGAAAACCATCATTTCACGGTTATCTGGCAATTTACTTGTAATATGTTCAACATCATCTAAGAAGCCCATGTCCAAAGTCATGTCAGCTTCATCGACAACGAAACGTTCTACATTTTCAATGTGCAAATCATTTTCACGGATTAAATCCCAGAGTCTTCCGGGAGTACCAATAGCAATTTGTGGTTGGTGAGCTTCAAGCTTTCTCTTTTGACGTTCACGGTCAGAACCACCAACGAAGATAAAGGCATTGTACTCTTCTGGGTAATTCTTCAAAATTGCTTGTGTGTCTTCATAGATTTGATAAGCTAACTCACGACTTGGAGTAGCAATTAACAGTTGAACTTCTTGTTTGTCAGTCAAAGCATTCATTGATGGCAACAAGAAAGCATGTGTCTTACCGGAACCTGTTTCTGATTGGACGATAATATCTTTTTTCTTATTAACTAAAGAAATTACGGCCTCTTGAACCTCGGTTGGTTCCTCAAAATGTATTTCTTTCAACGACTTATTGATTGCGTCATTAAAATTGTATTGCGAAAATTTAGTCATCTATTCACCCTTCTGGTTATATTCAGTAACTATCTCTTTAAGCTCTTCAAACATCTGTTCCACTTCGGCAGCGTTTTGGGCAGTGGCACCACTTGCTAGTGGGTGACCTCCACCATCATGTTTTTTAGCTAGTTCATTAATGATTGGACCTTGAGAACGCAAGTGCATTCTGAAAGTACCATCATCTTTTTGAACAGCTTCCATCCATGAGCAAACTTCCTTCAAACGGCCTGGTGTCGAAACAACAGAATTGGCTTGTTCTTGATTGATACCCAATTTCTTCATTAAGTCGAGATCAATCAATGCATAGGCTGCACCTGAGGCATCAATTTGTAAATTATCAAACAGAATACCTTGAAGTTTAGCTTGTTGCAATGTAATTTCATTCATCTTGTTGTTGATGGCAGCAGTATCTACACCCAAAGCGATACATTGGCCACCGACTTCCATCGTATGTTGTGTTGTTGATGGATATAGAAATCTACCTGTATCACCGACAATTCCGGCATACAAATAATAGGCAACTTCCTTGGTCAATTGTAGTTCATCACAGCTTGCAATCAAATCGGCAATGATTTCTGAACTAGAACTAGCCTTAGTGTTAACAAAAAGTTGATCTCCATAAGCATCATCATTTGGATGGTGATCGATCTTAATTAAGAAATCCCCATCATCAAAACGTTGATCGTCAATTCTTGGTTGATTAGCAGTATCAGTGACAATGACCAGTGCTCCTTGGTAATCAGCATCAGTTACAGTTTCAGCAGTTGATAACCATTTGAGACCTTCAGTGTCGTTACCACCAATTAAAATTTTCTTCTCTGGAAATGCTTGACGAAGAGTCGTTGCTAAACCAGCTTGTGACCCCAATGCATCAGGATCTGGATTTTGATGACGTAGAATGATAATTCTATCATATTTTTTGATTGTTGCAATTATTTCGGCAAAGCTATTCATTAATATTGTCCCCCTTGTAAGACAAGTTTAAAGAAACCTCTTCATACGATAATGGATCTAAATTAGTAATCGTGATCCCCAATAAACGAATCTTTTGATCTGTCACCTTTAATTTATCATAAATATCCCTAGCAACACGATAAATATCCGTTTTTGTTTGGACATAATCTTGAAAACTCATCCGTTTCGTAATGGTTTCAAACTCCGAATTACGCAATTTCAGGACAACAGTTTTACCATGTTGACGTTGTTTCTTTAAATCTTTACTGACTAATTCTGCTAAAAAATGCAGTTCTTTGTCAATTTGTTCATCTGTAACTAAATTACGAGTATAAGTCCGTTCCCGACCAATTGATTTACGCAAACGGTGCCCTTCAATCGGTGAATCATCAATGCCGTGAACTCGCTTATAAATTATATAACCCATCTTGCCAAACTTCTGCAAAAATTCATCTTGGTCAATGTTCTGCAAATCCCCACCAGTGTAAACGTCCATGTCGTGAAGTTTTTGTTGCATTGCCTTACCAATACCATTGAATTTTTCAATTGGAATCGGCTTGAGAAATTCTTTTGCATACTTACCTAAGATAATCGTGCGACCGAATGGTTTGCGATAATCGGATGCCATTTTAGCCAAAAATTTATTATAAGAAATCCCGACAGAACACGTTAAACCAGTCTCTTTAACAATTCTTTGTTGAATGTAATTAGCTAGTTTAATGGTATTCACTTCACCCAATTTGTTATGTGTGACATCCAGATAGGCTTCATCCAAAGCAACTGTTTGATAATTGTCAGTCACATCGCCAAAGATATCGTGAATCTGATTGGAAACACTGCGATATAGTTCAAAATTTGGTGGCGTGATTACCAGTTTATCTTTGGGAATCAAGTCGACTGCTTGTTGAGCTGGCATAGCTGAATGAGCTCCATACTTACGGGCATTATAATTTGCGGTTGTTACAACTCCATGATGATTATGCTTGCGTGGATCTTGGGCAACAATCAAACACTTTTTCTTATACTCAGGATGTTCACGTTCTTCCACAGAAGCGAAAAAAGCATCCATGTCAACATGGATGACTTTTCGGTTTTCTTCAATTTTAATTGGAATCTTTAAAAAGATGAGACAACACCGCCTTTAGTCCCAAATCCATGAATTGCCGTCACGTTCCAAAAGCATTTCGGCTGCATCTGGGCCCATCGTACCACTGACATAGTTAGGAAAATCAGCTGTTTGGCTATCCCAACGTTGTCTAATAGCGTCGATATATTTCCAAGTACTTCTCAATTCATCCCAAAGAGTAAAGTGAATTCTGTTACCAGCAAGGATGTCGATAATCAAACTTTCATAAGCTTCACGAGCTTTATCAGTCTTATTTTCATCAGGTAGCTTGATAAAGTCTTGCTTAGAATCTGCATAATCAATCCCGTTAATCAAAACTCTTTGTCCATTAACTTTTTCAATCAACAAAGTAACAACCGTATTTGGTCTGATTCCTAATTCTTCAACTTTTTCATTGAAAACAATATCGATTCGTGAAGACTTAGCAGGCATTCTCTTACCAGAACGAACGTAGAATGGTACGCCACTCCAGCGGTTAGAATTAAATTGAATCTTACCAGCTGTGAAGGTTTCAATTTGTGAATCTTCTGCAACATTATCTTCTTGACGATATGCTTTGTTTTCAGCAAGTTCATCAGTGTCATATTGACCACGAACAAAGTCTTTGTCAACTTCTTCAGGTGTTAAAACTTTCAAACTATTGAACAATTCGGTTCTGTTCTTGTGAATAACTTTTGCTTCAGTTGCTTCTGGCTCGTCACTAGCAACGGCACCGATAATTTGCATGATGTGGTTTTGAACCATATCACGTAAAACACCAGCAGTTTCATAGTAACCACCACGGTCCTCAACACCGAGTGCTTCAGCCAAAGTAACTTGAATATTTGAAACGTATTTGCTATTTAAAGCTTCTTCAAATTTGTCATTGTGAGCTCGAATATTAGGAATAGCTTGAATCATTTCTTTACCCAAATAGTGATCGATACGATAAATATCGTCTTCTGGGAAGGCTTTAGAAATATTGCCATTCAATTCGCAAGCGGAATCGAGGTCACGGCCAAATGGCTTTTCAATAACCAAACGGTTGTAACCTTCAGCTTTCAAACCTTCAGAGTTGATGTGTTCAGCGACTGTTCCAAAGAATCTAGGTGCGATTGCCATGTAATAAACGCGGTTGTGACCAGCATCAAATTGATCATCTAGTTTGGCAGCTAAGTTTTTCAAAGCGATATAGTGTTCAGAATCATTAACATCATGTGATTGATAGAAGAAGTGTTGTGAAAATTCCTTCATAATTTCCTCATCATCATCAAATGATTCTTTCAAAGAAGTGACAACAGTTTCGCGGAAATAATCATCACTCCAAGGACGACGAGCCGTTCCAATTACGGCAAAGTGATCCTTTAAGAATCCTGATTTATACAAACGGAATAACGAAGGATAAAGCTTACGGTGAGCCAAGTCACCAGAACCCCCAAAAATAATAAAAATTGCTGCTCTCTCTTTAACCATTTTAAGCTCCTTTTGACAGTATCATGTACTTACATTTTACATCATGAATTATTAAACATCTGCATTATTGACTTATTATTTTTTACATTATTAATATTAGACCTTAGAGCATACTTTAAGGCAAACAATATTACTTGAGATGCCGTTTCCAGAGCTGAGCATATTCATTCTGCTGCGCGGTACGGTTCGAGCCACAGTTCGGTCTCGAACCTCGGTTGAAGCCTTTCCAAAATACGGAAAGTCTCCAACTCGCCCGGTGGTGTAAGAGCTGAAGCTCTAACGCCACTTTCGCTGCAGATGAATATGCTCAGCTCTTCCAACTAGTTTTTTTATTGACTTGATTATAGTTGATATTAAAAATCATCACTTCGGGATTCATCACATACACTAAAATATAATCGAAATAATTCAAATTAAAAAAATAAAAAGAAGATGATTTCCTTATTTGGGAATACCATCTTCTCTATTTGTCTGTGAACAATTTACTTCTTAGCAAAGAAACTTGTTAGATACTCAATTGCTTCTTCATCGGTCTTTAAGCCTTGCTTTTGCTTAATTTCTTTAAGCTTAGCTTGAGATTTCTTACTTAAATTTGAAACTTTTATCTGTTTTGAACTTTTCTGTTTATCAGTCATAAATTAATCTCCAAATTCTATCCAGTCAATCAGTTATAACATTTTCAAGTTCTAAAGCAAATAATTTGGATTATATCCACTGCCCGATTAGATCAAATAACTCAAATTTAATGGTTAACCTAGCCGGAGGGGACAGGGATGGGAGACCGCTGTGACGGTGTAGTTAGAGCTTTAGCTCTTACTACACGGACGAGTTTTGAGATTCGCGTACCTTGCGAAGCTCAAAATCGAGACTTGAGACCTTGGCTCAAGTCGGTCCCATAGCGGTGCTCCCAATCCCTGTCCCCCTTCGGCGGCATATTTCAAGGACAAAAAAAGATTGAACCTTCAATGGATTTCAATCTTTTTTATTTAAAACTATTTTGTTTCTTCTTTTGTGTCATCTTTAGCAGCATCGTCTGACTTTGGTGCTTCTTCAGTTTTAGCAGCTGCATCTTCTGCAGGAGCTTCTACTTCTTTAGCATCATCTTTTGCATCATTCTTTGCTTCTTTGGCATCAGCATTTTCTTCAGCTGCTGTCTTGTCATCCTTAACAGCATCAGTAGTTGCTTTATCAGCAGGACTTGAACGACGAATGAAGTTCAAATCAAATGTTAGATAAATTCCATCACAGTCAACTACGACTTCTTTGTTTTCACGGTCGATTGATGCGACTTTACCTTTAATACCACCAAGTGTAACAACTTTGTCACCCTTGTTCATTTCTTTAAGCATTTCTTGACGTTTTTGTTGTTGTTTCTTTTGTGGACGAATGGATAGGAAGTACATACCAACGAACATAATAACAACGAAAATCAAAAGTGTCATCGAGCCACCGGCACCTGCGGCACCTAATGTAAGCATATTCAAATTTTCCACCTCTTAATAATTTGCATAAGTATAGAGTAACAAAGATTTTAAATTGTTTCCATACTAGTAGGTTTTTCTTATCAAAATATTCTAAAATTTCTTAGCATTTTCCTGATTGAAACCATAATCTTCAAAAACATGTTCTCTAAATTCTAATAAATTATCATCCCTGATAGCTTGACGAACGCCTTTCATCAAGTTCAACAAGAAGTACAAATTATGGTAACTAGTCAAATGTGTTCCAAATAATTCGTTAGCGTTGATCAAATGACGAATATAAGCACGTGAATAATTGCGACAAACGTAACAGTCACAATCAGCATCGATTGGTCCAAAGTCACGAGCATACTTAGCATTTTTAACAACTAAACGACCGTGAGTTGTCATACATGTACCATTTCTGGCAATTCTAGTTGGCAATACACAGTCAAACATATCGATACCACGGATAACACCGTCAATCAAGGAGTCGGCTGTACCAACACCCATTAGATAACGTGGTTTGTTTTCAGGCAACATTGGCGTTGTGAAATCTAGGACACGATTCATTTCATCCTTTGATTCACCAACTGAAAGTCCCCCGATTGAATAACCAGGGAAATCCATGCTGACAAGATCTTGAGCACTTTGTTTACGTAAATCTTCAAAACCAGCACCTTGAACAATTCCAAAGAGTGCTTGCCAATCAGGATTACGGTGTGCTGCTAGTCCTCTTTCAGCCCAACGGCTAGTTCTAGCAACTGACTTCTTGATGTAATCGTAACTTTCGAAGAATGGTGGACATTCATCCAAACTCATCATGATGTCAGGTCCCAAATAGTTTTCAATCTTGATAGCTTTTTCAGGTGATAAGAACTCACGACGACCATTCAAATGATTCTTGAAATGCACGCCGGCTTCAGTAATATCGCGGTTATTGGCTAATGAGAAAACTTGAAAGCCACCAGAATCAGTCAAAATACCTTTGTTCCAATTCATGAACTTGTGTAATCCACCGGCCTCTTGGACGATATCCTCACCAGGACGTAACCAGAGATGATAAGTATTGGCTAAAACGATAGTCGCACCGATTTTCTCAAGATCCTCAGGTGCCATATTCTTAACTGATGCTTCCGTACCAACAGGCATGAAGATTGGTGTTTCGAAAGTTCCATGTGGAGTTTCCAACAAACCTAATCGTGCACCAGTATGTTTTTCTTTCTTTAATAATGTGTATTTAACAGCTGGTTCCATAAATTCCCTCTACTTAATGAACATTGCATCGCCAAAACTGAAGAAACGATACTTCTCTTCAACAGCGTGTTGGTATGCGTTCAAAATATTTTCTCGACCTGTAAATGCTGCTACAAGCATAACTAATGTTGATTTTGGCAAGTGGAAGTTAGTAATAAATTCATCAACAACTTTCCATTGGTAACCTGGTTTGATAAAGATATCAGTCCAACCAGAATCAGCTTTGATTTCACCGTTAAACTTCGTTCCAATTGTTTCCAAAGTTCTGATTGAAGTTGTTCCGGTTGCAACAATCTTGCCGCCATTTTTCTTAACTTCATTCAAAGTTTTAGCTGAATCCTCATCCAAACGATAAAATTCTGAATGCATTACATGCTTATCAACGTCAGTTTCAGTAACTGGTCTGAATGTTCCTAAACCAACGTGCAAAGTAACATAAACTAGCTTAACACCTTTATCCTCAACCTTTTGCAACAATTCTTTTGTCCAGTGCAAACCGGCAGTTGGAGCAGCAGCTGAACCATTCTCTTTAGCATAAACAGTTTGGTAACGGTCAGGATCATCAAGTTTTTCTTTGATGTATGGAGGCAAAGGCATTTCGCCTAATTTCTCCAAAATTTCCATAAAAATACCTTGATAATGGAATTCGATAATTTTACCACCGTGTTCCAAATCTTCGAGCACTTCAGCTTCAAGTTGACCATCTTCACCAAATTGAACCTTTGTACCGACTTTGGCACGTTTAGCGGGTTTCATCAAAACTTCCCACTTGTCGCCCTCAATATTATTCAATAATAAGACTTCTTCGTGACCATCAGTATCTTCTTTACTACCGTACAAACGAGCTGGAAGAACACGGGAATTGTTCATTACCAAAGCATCGCCTGGATTCAAATAATCCAAGATATCGTAAAAATGCTTGTCTTGATACTCTCCCGTTTCGTGGTCAAGAACTAAAAGTCTTGATTGGTCTCGATCCTTAATTGGTGTCTGAGCAATAAGCTCTTCTGGTAAATCGTAATCAAAATCTTCTGTTGATAGTGACATATTAAATTCTCCTTTGATAGCTGGTTTAACGGAATTCTTCAGATACGCCAAAACGAGTAAATCACTTTACTCGTTTTTTTCAGGGTATGGCATACCCAAGTGTTCATAACCTTTTCTTGTTACAACACGACCCTTAGCAGTTCTCTTTAAGAATCCCATTTGCATAAGATATGGTTCATAAACTTCTTCAATTGTTTCTTGTTCCTCACCGATATTAGCGGCAATAACTTTTAGACCAACTGGACCACCATTATAAAGTTCAATGATCATTTCCATAATTCGTCTATCGATATGATCCAACCCAGCATCATCAACTTGTAACTGGTTCAAAGCTGACTCAGCCATGTCGTAATCGATCGTATCTTTATTGGCAACTTGAGCAAAATCACGAACTCGTTTTAATAGTCGATTGGCAATTCTAGGTGTCCCACGAGACCTTCTAGCAATCTCATGTGCACCCTCTTCGTCGACGTTAATATTCAAGACATTAGCTGAACGGAAAACAATCTTAGACAATTCATCTATGGTATAGTACTCCATTCTTTCGACAATTCCAAACCGATCTCGCAAAGGCGCAGAAAGCTTACCAGCAGCAGTTGTGGCACCAATCAAAGTGTATGGCACTAGTTGGTGATGCAATGAACGAGATTCACTGCCTTGGCCAACAATAATGTCGATATAGAAATCTTCCATGGCTGAATATAAAACTTCTTCAACTGCTCGAGGCATACGGTGAATTTCATCAATAAATAAAACGTCACCAGGTTCCAACTCATCCAAAACAGCCACCAAATCACCAGACTTTTCAATCGAGGGACCAGTAGTTGTATGAATATTGACACCCATTTCGTTAGCAATAATCATTGCCAAAGTTGTCTTACCTAACCCAGGAGGGCCATATAGCAAGACATGGTCTAGGGTTTGTTGACGTTGTTTGGCTGCCTTGATGTAGACATCCAATTCCTTTTTGGCTTTTTCTTGGCCTAGGTATTGGTCAAAGCTTTGGGGACGTAGAGTTTGCTCTACAATGTCTTCGATATTATCAAGCGAGTCGGCATCAGTAAGCCGTTCGTCTTCATTTTCATTATGTTCGATTTTTTGACAACTCCCTTCTTAAAAAAATATACGCTGACGCCTACGGTCATCAATAATATAGTCTGCTGTGGGGACCGGTCCGAGCCAAAAAGCGGTCTCGAACCTCGATTTTGAACCTTGCACAGTTCGCAAGTTTCAAAACTCGCCCCGTGGTGTAATGGCTAAAGCCATAACGCCACCTCCACTGCATACTATATTATTGATGACCTCCGGCTAGATATCTGTTTGTTTTAATCCGTCGCTTAATTCAAATAATCTAATATGAGAATGGCGACTCTCTAATAAGTATAAATTTTGTTTATTTATATATTCTAAATCATTAATCAATATTAAAACGCCAACCACAAACCAACTAACACATACATTAGCTGGAGGTGGCAAGAAAAATCCATCAGCAGTGCAGGTGGCGTTAGGTCGTAAGACCTTACCCCACCGACGTATTTTGAGATTTGCGATTTGTGCAAAGCTCAAAATCGAGGCGCGAGACCTTGGCTCGCACCGGTCGCACAGCAGATGGAATTTTTCTTGCAACCGGAAGCGGTCCACTATTTTATCAGCTTCAATCCTGCACGTAGATATTCATCGGCACTCTTGAGGTTTTCTTTCTCTAATTGTGGCTTGATACGACTGATTTCTTTTGGTGAATAGCCAAGTGACTCTAAGGCTGCTAAGCCATCTTCCAATTCTTGATTGCCTGAACTGAATGTTGTTGGTTCCTCGCCTAATGTCATTTGACCTTCAGCTGTAAATTTACCTGATAGATCCAGGATAATTTGTTGAGCTGTTTTCTTACCAATTTTAGGAAACTTGGTTAAATATTTAACATCATCGTTTTCGATAGCATGAATCAAACCTTGTAAGTCTTGACCAGCTAATATGGCTAAGGCACTTTTTGGTCCGATTCCGGAAACGCTAATTAAATGTAGGAAGATATTTTTTTCGTTCAAATCATAAAATCCATACAAAGCTTGTTCATTATCACGGACTACTTGCTCGACATAAACTCTGGCTTCTTGATTTTCTTCATAACGATAAGGATTGGCAACTTGGACTTTATAGCCCACGCCTTGAACGTCCACCACGATATATGAAGGGGTAACTGCGGTTATTAAACCTTTTAAATATTCAAACATAATTTACTCACTCTCTCTGGTATCATGTGGATCTTGAATTCTCTTAAACATTTTTTCGAGATCCTTATTACTGAATTCTACCAAGACAGGACGTCCATGGGGACAGTTATATGGATTCTCAGCTTTGGTCAAATTGTGAAGCAACTGACTAGCTTCTTGGCTGGTGATATGATGATTAGCCTTGATAGCACGTTTACAGCTCATCATGATAGCATTTTTTTCACGAAACGCTGCCACACTGATTTTAGAATCATTTAAAACATAGTCAACCATTTCTTTAATTGTCGACTCTTCTTGGCCTTCAACAAACCACGTTGGATGCGTATTGACGACAAAACTATTCTGACCGAAGTCTTCCAAATATAAGCCAATACTTTCCAAAACTGGTTTCTTCTCTCGAATCAAGATACTCTCAGAATTTGGATATTCTAGAATAATTGGTACCAATAATTTCTGTTGGTCGTTGGAAACTTTGCCGATTTCTTGGCGGTAATATTCGTAATTCACACGCTCTTGCGCAGCATGTTGATCAATTAAATAAAAGCCGTCCTTACTTTCAGCTATCAAATAAGTTCCATGAATCTGACCAATGTAACGTAAATCTGGAAATTCTGACTCCTCAGTTGGCTGAGGTTCATTGGTCGGTGCTGGTTCATCTGGAGCAATCACATGAACTTTTTTAGCTGATTCTTGTAACATACGTTGGTCCCAAGATTGTAAATGCTCGGGATCTTCAAAAATTGGCATCCCAGTCATCGGTGTTTCAACTCGTTTAGAAATTGAATAGTCGACTGGCTGTGGAGTCTCTGTCGCTGTGTTTCCTAATGGTTCATTAATTTTATCAATTGACTTTATATCATCAAAACTAATTTGTTCTGGCTTATATGTATCAATCGTTTGGGTGGTATCTTTGCGACCCAGATTTTTCACAGCATCGGGAATCAAATTCTGATTGGACAGACGTTCTTTGATTCCTTGGCTGATTAAGTCACTGATGTGACCTTCGTTGGACAAACGCACTTCCTGTTTAGTTGGATGAACGTTGATGTCGACCAATCCCGGATCCATGGTAATATCAATGACCGCAATTGGATAACGTGCCACCATCAATTTAGAACCATAGCCACGGATAACCGCATTCGCTAACTGGAAGTTTCTAATGTAACGACCGTTTAGAATCAACGAAATATATGATCGATTTGAACGCGTTGTATCAGGTTTTGAAAAGTAACCTTTGATTTCATAATCAGGGTCAGAATTTTCAAAATCTAACATGTGACTAGCAATAGTTCGACCATAGATACCAGCGATTGTCTGTTGTAAATTGTTGTTGCCAGACGTCCAAACAAGGTCCTTGCCTTCATGGATCAAGCGGAAAGAAATCTCGGGATGTCCCATGGCTAAACGGTCAACGATATCGACAATTTTATTCAATTCGGTATGCAATGATTTCACATATTTCAAGCGAGCTGGTGTATTGAAGAACAAATCTTCAACCGTCTGAGTCGTGCCTTTTGAGCGGGCAAAAGTTTCTTTCTTGAGCAACTCATTTCCAGAAAACTTAGCTCGAACAGCGGACTTGCCATCCTGACTTGTTACAACAGTCAGCTTAGAAACAGAGGCAATACTGGCTAAAGCCTCACCACGGAATCCCAAAGTTCTAACATTGAACAAGTCATGATCGTTAGAAATTTTACTAGTCGTATGCGGTAAAAAGGCGACCTCAACATCGTCTGCTGAAATCCCCTTTCCATTATCATTAACTTCAATTGATTTTAAACCTGCTTGTTTGACCGTAATCAAAACTTGCGTGGCTTGTGCATCGATGGAATTTTCCACCAGCTCTTTCACGACTGATGCTGGGCGTTCAATAACTTCCCCAGCGGCAATCTGGTTACTTAGTTCTACTGGTAGTTCATGAATAATACCCACTTTTTCCACCTTCTTCATTTTCTTATTTATATATGCTGTTGCGCCTACGGTTTCGAGGAATAAAGCCTGCTGTGGGACCGGCTCGAGCCATAGTGCGGTCTCGAGCCTCGATTTTGAACTTCGAGAAAACCACTCGAATTTCAAAACTCGTCCTGTGGTGTAACGGCTAAAGACGTAACGCCACTGCCACTGCTGGCTTTATTCCTCGAAACCTCCGGCTATTTAACTTTTCTTTTCATCATCATTCTTTTTTATAACTTTGTTAACTTTTGAATGTTAATTCTACTTGAGTTTCTTTTGCCACTTGTATAAGAGGTTAATAGCTTCGATTGGTGTTATTCCCATTAAATCTTGATTGTCTAGTTCTTTAATAACCTGTGATTCTTTGGTGGATAACTTTTTGACTTTTTTCGTTGTTTCAGGGAAAAGTGATAATTGTGTTTCATCACTATCGGCTTCGTCTACTTCGGCAACTGGTTCGGCAACTACCGGCTCAGCTTCCTTAATTGGAGCTGCCACTGGTTCTTTGATGCTTTCTGAAGTTGTTGTGTGAACTGATGTTTCTTCCAAACTACTTAGAATCTTGCTGGCTCTTGTCAAAACATCGTTTGGTAATCCTGCCAATTTAGCAACGTGAATACCATATGATTTATCGGCTGGTCCTGGTAAAACTTTGTGCAAGAATACTAGGTCACCATTCTCTTCTGAGGCATCAACGTGGACATTTCTTAGCCCTGGTAACTGGCTTTCCAATTCGGTCAATTCGTGATAGTGAGTGGAGAATAATGTCATCGCATTCACATTTTTATCGATATACTCGATGATTGCTTGCGCCAATGCCATACCGTCATATGTTGCAGTACCACGGCCAATTTCGTCGAAGATAATTAAACTGTTGGCAGTCGCATTCTTCAATGCATCGTTTGCTTCACGCATCTCAACCATGAATGTTGAATCACCGGAAATCAAATCATCTGCCGCACCAATTCTTGTAAATATGTGATCAAAAATTGGTAACATAGCTGACTCTGCTGGAACGAAACAACCGATTTGAGCCATGATAACTGTCAACGCCATCTGTCTCATATATGTACTTTTACCAGACATATTGGGTCCAGTTATCAACAGAATGTCAGTTTTATCGTCAAAAGTAACATCGTTTGGAATGTAGCTGTTATTACTTAACACCTTTTCCACAACGGGATGACGTCCATTAGTAATTTTTAGTTCATGTTTATCCACAAATTCTGGAGCTACATAATGGTACTCTTCACTGACAACTGCAAAACTTTGTAAAACGTCCAAACGTGACAAAATGTTTGCCAATGCTTGAATGCGTCTGATTTGATCTTTAATTTTTGATCTGATTTGGTCAAATAAGTGGTATTCCAAACTCTTGGACTTTTCCTCAGCTTCCAGAATCAAGCTCTCTTTGTCTTTCAACTCGGGAGTGATATATCTCTCAGCATTGACCAATGTTTGTTTTCTTTGATAACGCTCTTCAGGAACTTTATCGATATTAGCACGACTGACTTCAATATAGTAACCAAAGACCTTGTTGTAACCAATCTTCAAGTTACTGATACCAGTCAATTCTTGTTCCTTAGCCTTCAAACTAGCTAACCATTGTTTACCATTCTTAGAAGCATCGAGGTATTTATCAAGTTGTTCGTTATAGCCTTCTTTAATCAAGCCACCACCAGTTACGGAAATTGGGGCTTCTTCAACCACTGCCTTATCGATTAAATTACGAATATCAGCAACTTCATCAATCTTTTCCACATAGGCTGTTAATTCATCGTCACCGATATCTAATAGGATAGATTTAATTTCTGGAACTTGTTCTAAAGACGTCTTCAATTGAATCAAATCACGTCCATTGACTGTCCCATAAGCCACACGACCTGCTAAACGTTCCAAATCATAAACTTTCGTCAAGTAATCTTGGAAAGATGATCTTTGGAAATAATTGTCCAAAAAGACTTGCACAAAATGTTGACGTTCTTTTAACTTGTCGACACTAATTAACGGACGAGCCAACCATTGTTTCAACAAACGGCTACCCATCGCAGTTTTAGTCTCATCCAAAAGCCATAAAAGTGTTCCTGACTTCTTATTAGTTCGAATATTTTTGAACAACTCCAAGTTTCTTTGTGCTGAGTGGTCCATCAACAAATAGGAAGAAGTTTCATATGATTCAGCTGGCTTCAAGTGGTCCAAAGAACGCATCTGCGTCTTGATTAAATAACTTATCAACAGCTTAACGGTATTAACTTCCGTGTCAGCTGTAATTTTAGAATAATCAAAGGTATAGTTATCCTCTAATTCATCCAATTTAGAGATTAAAATCCCAAATTTACGTAATTGATCGAGATACTTCTGTGGAAAACTTCCAGAAACAACAGTTTCTTTGGTATCCAAATTTTGTAACTCATTAGTTAAATCTAATTGATTTTCAACAGATGTAACTTTAACTTCACCAGTTGAAAGGTCCGCATATGCTAATCCGAAGACATTTTTGTGGGCAGTGATGGCTGTAATGTAGTTGTTATCCTTGGCCTGATCGGATTTATCCATAATCGTACCGGGTGTAACTACTCGAGTAACACCTCGCTTGACCATCTTACCTTGGGCGTCAGCGGGATTTTCCAACTGATCACAGACAGCAACTTTGTAACCTTTATCCACAAGTGTATCAATGTAACCTTCAATAGCATGATGAGGTACGCCACACATTGGAATACCTTCATCAGCTTTTTTATTACGGGATGTCAACGTTAGTTCCAGAATCTGTGAACCTTTAACGGCATCGTCGTAAAACATTTCATAAAAGTCACCAACACGATACAACAAAAAAGCATCTGGATATTGCTTTTTGTATTCCAGATATTGCTCCATCATTGGTGTTTCTTTAGTTTTTTGAGGCATGAATTCCCTCCGTTTAATTCAAAAATGATTGATTATTTGGTGTAATTACATAATTTTTGATGCTTCGAGCATTATTAGTTTGATCATTAATTTCGATAACAGCAAAACCAATTTGCATGCGACCATCTTCATCAACATCAAACTTATTAGGACGTTGAGTTAGAAAACGGTTGATGATTGGTTCTTTTTTGTCACCCAAGATACCATCGTAAGAACCGGTCATCCCAACATCAGTTAGGTAAGCAGTTTGCTTGTTGATAACCTGTGCATCGTTTGTTTGAACGTGAGTGTGAGTACCACAGACAGCAGAAACTCGTCCGACCATGTAATTAGCAAAAGCAATTTTCTCACTAGTTGTTTCGGCATGAAAATCGACGAATTTAATAGCATCTTTATCTAATGAAGCAACTAATTTATCAGCTGCAATAAAAGGATTGTCGAGTGGCTGCATCAAAGCAGTTCCCTGCATATTAATTACGTAAACTTCTTTAGTATTAACTTTAATTTTTAGAAAACCACGTCCGGGAACATTTTCCCCAGAGAAATTATAAGGGCGTAAAATATTCTTCTTTGGATCGTCGATAAAATCTAAGATTTCACGCTTATCCCAAGTATGATTTCCTCCTGTAACAACGTCAGCTCCGGCACGAGTGATTTTTTGATAATCAGGTTCTTTCGTACCCTTACCACCGGCCGCATTTTCACCATTAACGATGGTTAATTGTGGTTTGACCTTCTTTTTGATCTCTGGTAGATATGTTTCTATAGCTTTAATGCCGATACTACCAACGACATCGCCAACGAAGAGTATTTTCATTATATTTTATCCCCAATCTTTACCTATGATATTGTATCAATTTTGACGAGAATTAAAAAGACCAGACGAACGTCTGGTCGTATCTTTTAGAATAATTGCATAACTGCGATAACCACGATTGGTACCACTAAAGATGGCAATAAATTCAAAACTTTTATTTTTTTAATATTTAACAAGCCTAGTCCAGATGCCATGATTAAAATGCCTCCGACAATTGTCAGTTCAGTAATCATATTATTGTTGATTGAATTTTGCAACAACATGGCAATCAAGTAAATGCTGCCCTGCCAAGTGAAAACTGCGACTGCGGCCAAAGCCATTCCGATACCAAAAGTTGATGCCAAAACAATGGACGTGATTCCATCAAGCATCCCATTGGTAAATAGGAAAGTATAATCCTTGTTCAACGCTGCTTGAATTGGTCCCAAGATTGACAATGAACCGATACAGTATAGCAAAATACCAGTGGCTAAACCTTCAGCCAAATTGTTGCCACCGCCCTTTTTGGGTTTGGAAAATTTAGCAACTAAGTTATCGAAACGCTTTTCCAAATTAAACGCTTGTCCAATCAATCCCCCAACAGCCAAACTGACGATGAATAAAACTGGATAGTGACTTTTTGGCATATGTTGCACGACGGCGTTTAGTCCAATGGCAATCGCAGCCAATCCCAAAGCCTGTGTCAGGATCTCATTATACGCCGGCTTAATTCCTTTTTTGAAATAGCTACCGACGAAACTTCCCACTAAAATCATGCAGACGTTAAAAATTGTTCCTATCATAAGATCCCCCCTAAATGATGATGTTAACTTAAAATTATAAACTCTCTAGTGACTAGAGGGTCAATAATTTTTTCAATCTTTAATAGGAATCCGAATTTCCGTCACATATTTGGAATATTCGTTGGTAATACCATAATCAATCAGGGCTGTTTCAACTGCTGGACCAATAATCTGATAAGCATGCTTTTGACAATAGTTCAACAATTTTTGATACTGCTCAGTTGCATTATTGTGTGTCCCGTGAAATCTCAAGCGCAAATACTTGCCAGCAGCCAATGAACCCGTAGCGTCAGTATCATCCCCCGGTTCCAATATTAGTAACAGGCCACTATAATCAGAAAGATTTTGTTGCTGTAACTGTTCCATAGAAACTCTCAGTGCAATTTTTCCCAAAAAAATATTCTTATCCACCCCATACTTTTGTCGCAGGGTTACGATAGGAAACTCAATATCATCACTAGGACGATAATTTTCATCTAAATAAATTACGGGGATTTCTGGCAGATCAATTAGTTCAATCGTATCTAACTTGCTATGCGTAGCATCCTCAACTTGTCCAATTCGAGCATCAATTCGCTGTTCAACGTTCTGCAAAACTTTAATTTGTGCCTGAACTTGTGATTTTTGTTGCTTTAGCATTTCTTCCAATTTATCAATATCACGAGCTTCAAAGAAATCTTTAATCGATTCAACCGACAAGTCCAATGCTCGCAAATAGCCGATCACATTTAGCCGTTCGAATTCTTGTGTCGAATAGTAGCGATAATTCGTCTTAGCATTGACTTTAGCAGGTTTCAACAGACCCACTTCATCGTAATAACGCAACGTAGATATCTTGATATTAAACAGTTCAGCAAGCTGACCAATCGAAAAAAATTGATTCATATTTTTCTTCCTTTTTTTATTGAGTGTTTGATTCATTCTGTGAAAAAAATAACATTGAAATGTGAATCATTAAATTAATTATTATAGATTATAATAAATCTGAATGAATTTGGACAAATTAGACTAAATTTTATAACTATTAAATTTTTAATTGTATTTTCGGGGGAATAAAAATGAAAAGGAATAAATTAGTCACAAGATTATTATTTGTTTTATTTACGACTTTGATGATGGTTTTGACATTGAATAAAATGACTTTGACAGTTGATGCTATATCCGCTGCAGAATATACAGCTGCAGAAAAAATTTTTGAAAAGCACGATGGTATAACCAATTGGAAGCTTCAAAATAACTCACCATCCAATGAAATTGGTAAAATCCCTATTGGTGGAAACATATCACTCGGTTATACTTTTGGAGCAGCTCGTAACTCCAGTGGTAAGGTTATTTCTGGTGATAATACCATTACTAAAAAAAGCTCCACTCCAACAGTCAACGGTGCTCCGACAATTACTAATGGGAAAATTAATATATTTTTAGACTATGGTGGTCAATACTACGGAATCATTCATCAAGGTGCAAATTCATATATCGGATCTGGTGGTACCCCAGAAACAGCCTCAGATACTTCAATTGATTATGCTCTACTAACCGGTTCCGCAGTTTCCAATTACTATTCGGCAATGAATCTATACGCCAACTTAAATGTTATCGATTCTGGAGCTAATACTACTAAACAATTTTACATTGGATCAGATCCTAAAGGCAGACCTGTCTATAAATTACTAGGATATTACACCAAAACAAATGTTTTTTTTGAAATCGTCTTAAGGCCAGCATTAAATGGTGCACCCATTGTTCAACGTGAATTATATGTTTATAATGCTGATTCAAATACTAAACAATTTCAAACTTTTTATGGTGAAGATACTGGTTTGAGTCCCAAAAATGGCGATACTGCAGTTGATAATGTCCCTATGTTTGCGATTGGTGGAGGAGAAGGATTATATCTAATGAGCGGTACCGATTCTGACGGTAACAACTATGACCCCGCTTCAAAATTATTTGTTACTAATGTTGTTCCTGGCGGATTTAAAGATTTCATGGGAAGAATTCTCACCAATCCAAGTGATTGGGGAATCAAAGGTAAAGAAAAATATGGTAGTACCTCCGATATTACAAATCCTAAGCTTCCTTGGTCAACACAGCCTAATGACACTCAGAATGGTGATACAGCTGACAAAGCTGATACTAATCTTTTAATATCGAACGGAAATAAAGTTGTCAATAGTAGCAATATGCAAGACTCAGCTTATACACTCAGATGGCCAGCCACCAACTTGGCCTCTGGTCAAGTGCAAGAGTATTCTTCAACCATAGGGGCTACTGTCGCTGGGTATGCAGCTATCAATGTCAGCAAAACATACACCAACCAATCTTCCAGCAGTGGTAATCATGTTGGTGACACACTGAAATTCACGTTAAAAGTTAAAAATGAAGGTTATAAATCAACTTGGCTTTTAAGCCACGTTGTTGATAATATGCCGACAGGCTTAACCATTGATCCTAATTCTGTGATGGTAGGATCGAAATCAATGCCTTCTACTTGGGTGAACAACAACAGTCTCGACTGTAATCCATCTGGCACTATTCCTGATAGCGGTAGCAATTCAACGTATACGATTACCTTTAATGCGACAATAAATAATCAAGCACCTTACAACAATGGCGGAAATTTAACTAATACGGCTACATTCACCGGTCAAAGTGCTAATGTTGTTGATACACCTGCAGACTATTCTGATAGTGTTAAAATCCCAGTTATCACGCCTACTTTCAAATATCGTTTCACTAACCAAGTCAGAAATGACACGACTGATCCTAACGGTGCCTTCTCAAGCAAAACTACTGGTAAAAAAGATGATATCGTTGAATACAAAGTAAATTTCAACAGTACTGGAAATAGTAGTTTAAGTAGCGCAAACTTTGCAAATAATCTACCCGATGGCTTAGAACTAGTTCCTGGAAGCGTTACTTTAAACGGAGCTTCAAAAGACAGCTTAAACTTTTCAACTGGTTCACTATCTAATAATGTTAACAATATAATCTCATTCAAAGCTAAGATTACTGGGATAGCGGAATCAACTGCATCTGACAATGCCTATTTAAATAATGTCTCAACCAACACTGGTCAACAATACAGTAGTATTGAAAATGAAGCTCCTGCCGACGTAGACATTGAAGCTGCCCCCCTGACAACTTCATTCGTCGAAGTCCCAACAACAATCGACTTTGGTAGCGTCAATAGTGCTGGACTTGAACGTACCCTTCCAAACGTCAGCACAACTGGTAAATTAGTTATTACCCACTCTGCCGACACACCATTTCAAGTAAGTGTTAGCTATGATAACAACGGTGACCAACCCATCGCAAGTAATGGCACCAAGTTAATTCAAGATGGCGGCGAATCATTGCTATTCAATCAAGCCAAGAGCGATTCTGACGAAAACTGGCATCCCCTTACAACTGATCCAGTTCCGATTAATAGTGATGGATTCAGTGGTTCACATACCAACTATGATTTAACTGATTATATTGGTGCTAATAAGTGGAAATTACGTGTTCCTGCCGATAGCAAAGCTGGAGCTTATAGTGGTCAAGTAACTTGGTCAATTAATGACAGTATTTAATGATATTAAAAATGGAATCAGTAATCTGGGAAATGATTATTGATTCCATTTTTGTATATATAGTCCTAATCATTATTTAATATTCTTTATAAAAAGATAAATCCTTAACTAAAAATGATTTATAATTGCTTTATATACGAATATATAAAACGATTTTTAAATTATCCTTATTTTCAGGGAGGAATAATGATGATGACAAAATTATATAAATGTATTCCAAAATTTTTGGGTGCATTTTTTATTATGTTTATGCTCATGTGTTTCTTTAGTAATCAAACCTTGACTGTTGAGGGTGCCGGTCAAGGAGATGTTGAAACTAATATTTCCAAAATCAATGATGGCGTTACTAACTGGAAAGCACAAACTTATGCTTCAACGACTAATAATGTCGGTGAAATTTCTCTTGGAGGGAATGCCTCCTTGGACTACACATTTGGGGCAGCTCGGGATGCTAACAATAATGTAGTTAAAAGTGGTGCTGATAACACTATTCTTACGGACTCTGGAATTGCCACCGGTGCGGCTTCACTTTACAATTCAAAAATTAATATTTTTTTTAACAATAATGGTAAATATTATGGGATATTACACCAAGGTGCGAACTCCTATAAAGGTGGTAGTCCTGGAAATGCATCTGACACATCACTTGATTTTGCTTTAGTAACTGGGATTTCCGAGCTTAATTACAGTAACTTTTCAATTCTAAAACAATTAAAATATAAAGTTTATTATACTGGAACAGAAAACGGTAAATCGGTGTATAAAATTGGTGGTTACGTTTACAACCAAAGTATTTACGCAGAAATATTACTACGTCCATCTCCTTCCGGAGCACCAATTGTTCAAAGAGAATTATATTTATACAACCCTACTACTTCAAAAAAGACCTTTCAAGTTTACTATGGTGAGGATACAGACTTGGATTCCACTGGGGCAAATTCTTCAGATGACGTCCCCATGTATGCAATTGGAAATAATCAAGGATTATATCTTTACAGTAGTAAAATTGCTCCTACTAATTCATCAAAAATTTTCGTAACTAATAATGTTACTAACGGATTTGATAATTACATGGGTCAAGCCTACAGCAGTGCTTTCAATTGGTCTACAAAAGGAAAACCTTTAAACGGACGTACTGGTGATTTAACTAGTCCAAAACTAACATATAATTTAGACGATTCTAATAACATTGGTGATTATAGTAGACCGGCAGGTTCTCCATTACTATACGGTGTGGGTGCTGGTGGAGCAGTCGTCCCTATCGTTAATAATAATGATGAACAAGACTCTGCCTATACTTTAAGATGGAAGCCAACTACCATAAATCCTGGTCAAACAACACATTATAGCTCAGCTATCGGTGGTACTTTACCCGGTTATGCCACACCAACTGTAAGTAAAACTTACGTTAACGAAACTAGAAAAACCGGCGGTAATCAAGTTGGAGATACACTTCAATTCACACTAAGTGTAGGCATCGGTGGTTCAAGTTGGGATTACAACCGTTTGTTAGATACAATGCCAACTGGCCTCACATTGGATCCTAGCTCTGTAAAATATGTTTGGACTGAGAAAGAGCCTTCTGGTTCGGGAAGTGATCAACATGATGTTGACGTAATTAAAAGTTCTTATGGTGTCCCAACTTCAAGTACTACTAATAATACAATTGACTACGATCCAAACACTACGATCGGTGATAAAGGTAAATATGTTGTTACATACGATGCTACAATCAATAATAAAACTACTTCAAACATAACCAATAATGCATATTTCACCGGTCACAACCATGTAAATAATACTGGAGATGTCACCAATCCTGCAACTACAAATATTCCTGTTACAATACCTAATTTCAAATATCAATTCACCAATCAAATCCGTAATGACACAACTGATCCAGATGGTGCCTTTTCTAGTTCAGCTAGTGGTAAAAAAGGCGATATCGTTGAATACCAAACTACTCTAAGTCCTATCGGAATAGATTTCTTAAAGTCTGGCCATTTCAATGATGTTGTACCTGATGGACTTGAATTAGTACCTGATAGCATTACAATGAATGGTTCCCCGAAAAGTTCTTTGGACTTTGACGTAAGTACTATTACCAGTGGTAATCCTTTAACAGTTGATTTCAAGGCTAAAATCACTGGCATTAATAAGGCAACTGTCTCGAATACCGCCACGATAACCAACGTCGTCATAAATCCTAGTACCAATTATGGGACGATAATATCTGACAATGCCGACCTCAATATTGAAGAAACTCTCCCAACGACATCATTTGTCGAAGTTCCCTCAACCATTGATTTCGGCAGTACCACATCTATTGGAAATCCCCGGATGCTAAACAACGTAAGAACTGATGGAAAGCTAATCATCAATCATAGCGCTGACACAGCTTTCAACGTCTCAGTAGCTTACGACAACACAACTGATCCTATTGAGAGTAATGGTAATAAATTGATTACTTCTGATAGCGACAATGCAATGATGTTTGATCAAAGTAACGATGACAATACGCCTGACTGGAAACCAATCGTTATAGCCCCTGGTGTACCAATTAAAAGTGGTGGTTTCAGTGGTTCATATAACAACTACGACTTGAGTGGTTACATTGGTTTGAATAAGTGGAAATTGCTTGTTCCTGCCAATTCAAAAGCTGGTCAATATAGCGGTAAAATAACCTGGTCAATTGATGATACCCCACAATAAAATATAAAAAAATGGAACCAATAATCGATTGTGATTATTGATTCCATTTTTTATGCATTCTGATTTTCTTGCTTAACAATTTCAGCTGGAATATCCGCTTCTGAACAAATCACAGCAATAACATATTCAATCGTTTCGCTGTCATCCCAATCAGCTGACAAATCCAAATTAACCTGACGACCATCATCCAATTTCAACTCTAAATAGTAAGGAGTTGGCAAGTGAAACATAATCTTCTTAGGAGCGTTAAATGAGCCTCCTAGAATATTACTGGGCGCATTCATCTCTTTACCCACAACTACCGTTAAACTCTTTATATCCTTAAATTTGAAGTCCAGCTGACTTTCACTAAAAGGAAACAAAACTGACTGCAATCTGATACTGAGATTTTGATAATCGTAACTACGAATACCCTCGTCATTAATCTCCCAGTAGCCATAAAAATCATTCATTGAACGAGCATAAAGCAAAGCAATAATAACTAATGCACTAATGCCCAAAAGTACGGCCAACAAAGCAACCTTTGTAAAGACAAATACCAAAACTCCCACAACTAATCCAATAACTAAGCTGATTGCCATAGGTACGTAATTGATCTTACGACCAAATTCAATACTATCCATTCTGATTCTCTCTTCTATTTTCTATTCGACAGTAATTCATTTTATACTTTTAAGGTCCAGATAGGAAATGAATTACTTGTTTGCCGTCTCCAGTGATGAGAATATTAACCTGCTATGCGGACCAGTCCGAGCCAAAGTTCGGTCTCGAACCTCGGTTTGAAGCCTTACCAAAGACCGGTAAGTCTCCAAACACGCCCGGTGGTGTAATTGCTAAAGCAATAACGCCACAACCACAGCTGGTTAATATTCTCATCCCTTCCGATTCTTTTATACTCTATTGACAGTCAATCATTCCACACACACATCTATTAAACTAGAGCTGATATCATAAACAAAAAATTCTACTGATAAAAACCTAGCCAGAGGGGAACAGTGATGGAGCCAGCAGTTCAAGTTGTGTTAGAGCTTCAGCTCTTACACAACTGACGTATTTTGAGATTTGCGCACTATGCAAACCTCAAAATCGAGGTTCGAGACCTTGGCTCGGACCGGTCAAACTGCGGCGGAATCACTGTTCCCCTCTGGCGGCTTCCTTCAATAACACAACAAAAAAACGTCAGCAGAATTTAATCTACCAACGTTTATAATTGTTTAGTTTAAATGGACTACATCATACCGCCCATACCGCCAGCAGCTGGGTTAGCAGCAGGTGCGGCAGGAGCATTCTTATCAGGCTTGTCAGCAACAACAGCTTCAGTTGTCAACAATAGTGAAGCAACACTGGCTGCGTTTTGTAGAGCTGAACGTGTAACCTTAGTTGGGTCGATGATTCCGGCGTCAACCATGTTTTCCCACTTGTTAGTTGCAGCATTGTAACCAACTTCGTTCTTTTCATTCTTGATGTGTTCAACGATAACTGAACCTTCCATACCAGCATTTTCAGCAATTTGACGGAGTGGTTCTTCAAGAGCACGGGCAACAATGTTGATACCTGTTTGAACGTCGCCTTCAGCTTTAAGAGCTGTAACTTTATCAAGAACGTTCATGAAGGCTGTACCACCACCAGCAACGTAACCTTCTTCAACAGCGGCACGTGTGGCATTTAGAGCATCTTCAATTCTGTACTTACGTTCCTTCAATTCAGTTTCAGTAGCAGCACCAACTTTAACAACAGCAACACCACCAGCTAATTTAGCTAGACGTTCTTGTAACTTCTCTTTGTCAAAGTCAGAAGTTGTTTCACCGATTTGTTTCTTGATTAGATCAACACGTTCCTTGATAGCATCCTTATCGCCAGAGCCTTCAACGATTGTTGTGTTGTCCTTTGTAACTGTAACCTTACCAGCTTGACCTAATTGATCCATTGTTGTGTCTTTTAGTTCAAGGCCAAGGTCTGAAGTGATAACTGTACCACCAGTTAATGTAGCGATATCTTCAAGTTGAGCCTTACGACGGTCACCAAAGCCAGGAGCTTTAACAGCAACAACGTTGAATGTACCACGGATCTTGTTCAATACAAGTGTTGGTAATGCTTCACCATCAATGTCATCAGCGATGATTAATAGTGACTTGCCTTGTTGAACAATCTTTTGTAGTAATGGCAAAACATCTTGGATATTTGAAATCTTCTTATCAGTAATCAAGATGTATGGATTGTCGAGGTCGGCTTCCATCTTGTCGTTATCAGTAACCATGTATTGTGAAATGTATCCACGGTCGAATTGCATACCTTCAACAACGTCTAGAGTTGTATCGATACCCTTTGATTCTTCAATTGTGATAACACCATCGTTACCAACTTTTTCCATGGCATCAGCGATTAATTTACCAGTTTCTTCACTAGCTGATGAAACTGAAGCTACTTGAGCAATATCATTCTTGCCAGAAACCTTGTGTGAAATCTTGTGAAGTTCGTCAACAGCAGCGTTTGTTGCCTTTTCGATACCACTTCTGATACCAACAGGGTTAGCACCGGCAGTAACGTTCTTCATACCTTCTTTAACAATTGCTTGTGTCAAAACAGTAGCAGTAGTAGTACCGTCACCAGCAATATCATTTGTCTTTGAAGCAACTTCAGAAACAAGCTTTGCACCCATGTTTTCGAAGTGATCTTCTAGGTCAATACTCTTAGCGATTGTAACACCATCATTTGTAATTTCAGGTGCGCCATAACTCTTTTCAAGAACAACGTTTCTACCCTTAGGTCCGATTGTTGTCTTAACTGTATCAGCTAGTTTATTAACACCATCCAACATCTTTGAACGTGCATCTTCTGAAAATTTAATTTCTTTAGCCATTAATTTTCACACTCCATAATTTAAAATAAATTTTTCTTGTTTAAGTTTTAATTAGTCAACGATTGCCATGATATCTTTTTCATGAAGGATTAAATATTCACTGTCTTCATACTTAACTGTTGAGCCTGAGTACTTGTCAAAAAGAACCTTGTCACCCTTTTTAACGTTCATAGGTAATTTAGTACCGTTATCAGCAACTAGTCCGTCACCTACGGCAACAACTTCGGCTGTTTGTGGCTTTTCCTTAGCGTTGTTTGCTAAAACAATGCCACCAACTGTCTTTTCTTCTTCTTTATCGACTGTTACAATGACTCTATCTCCAAGTGGTTTTAACAATTTAAATACCTCCAGTAATATTAATTCAATGTTTTTTGTATCTTTTAGCACTCAACTATCTCTTGTGCTAATTACAAGTTTTATATTAACATTATATTGTGAAGTTGCAAGTATTAACCTTTAAAAAATATGGGGGAAATTATGTCTTATCGAACAAATCAGTTTTTCACATTGCTGGCTTATATCCTGTTATTATCGTTAGGAACTATCCTGACAATGTTCTCTATCACAGGCTCAGCCTACTTTATCACCGTCACGATTGCATCATTGATTGTCACTGGTCTAATGATTTATTTAGTCAAACAGAGTGGTCCTTTAGACTTTGAGAAAAAAACTAATTTAAATCACGATTTACAATGGATCATCTTAGGAACCGTGGGTGCATTAGTAGTTCAATTCGGAATTGGCTTCGCGGATAAATTATTATTCCATGCCAGCACCGATTCACAAAATACACTAAGTTTGTTGCTGATGGTCAAAGAATATCCATACTATTTCATCTACGTGATGATTGCTGCACCAATTATGGAAGAAATCATCTTCAGACGAGTTTTCTTCGCCAACTTGATCAAACCAACTAACATTTATATTGCTGCTATTGTTTCAGCTTTCATGTTTGCGTTTATGCATCAGGATACTAGGTTCTTGGTTTATGTCTTTATGGGATTGTGGTTCTCATATGTTTACTACAAGTCGGAAAATATTTACGTTAGTGCCGGTAGCCATATTATTATGAACGCTATTGTTTTAACGATTGGAATCATGTAGTTTTTGCCGCCTCCGGTTTCGAGGGAGATGAAGTTGCCTGCTGTGGGACCGACTTGAGCCAAGGTCTCAAGTCTCGATTTTGAGCTTCGCAAAGTACGCGAATCTCAAAATACGTCCTGTGCTGTAAGGCCGGAAAACCACCGACCTAACACCACTGCCACTGCTGGTAACTTCACTCCCTCGAAACCTCCGGCTCGTGTATTTTAGAATTTTGTATTACTCTCTTTGTTGATATATATAAACTACGAAAAACAAATAAAAGATATCCGCAATATATTAAAAAATTGCAGATATCTTTTTTGTTTATCTTCATTTACCAATATCAAACGAAGTACTCAATATTAATCATCACACAAAAAACCTAGCCGGAGGCTGGCAATAATGCAGTCCGCTGTGAAGGTGGAGTTAGGACGAGTGAATTTCTCGTTCTTACTCCACGGGGCCGACTTTGTAGACTTGAGGATTTTGCAAGGCTTCAAAGCGAGATTCGAGACCGCCTTTTGGCTCGGATTGGTCCCCATAGTGGAACTGCATTATTGCCAGCTTTCGGCGGCATACATAAAAAAACAGCCTACCATTTTCGGCAAGCTGTTCTCTGTGTGTTTAAATTGTTTTTCGACTACATGGAGTGCTTTTATTAGTCCCCACGTGTGTACGATGCAACGTACTTCTTCCGTTTTTCATCATCGAATTCCTTTTCACTCTTAGCAATAATAACTGTAGCTAGTGAATTTCCGACAACGTTGACGGCTGTACGTCCCATATCTACGAGACGGTCGATACCTGCAATGAAGGTCAAACCTTGCATTGGTACACCGATTGTTGATACTGTGGCTAGGAGTACAACAAACGATGCTCCGGGCACTCCGGCCATCCCCTTAGATGTTAACATCAATACCACCACAAGGGTAATTTGTTGCCCGATGGATAAGTGAATATTGTAGGCTTGAGCCAAGAATAAGGCAGCCAATGATTGATAAATCGCTGAACCATCAAGGTTAAATGTATATCCGGTTGGAATTACAAAGGAGACGATACCTTTTGATGATCCATAATCTTGCATTTTTTCCATCATCTTTGGCAATGCCGCTTCAGAACTGGCGGTAGTAAAAGCAAGTGTAACTTCATTTTCAATAATTCTAAATAATTCATAAAATCTAACGTGGAATAAGTGACCAACAAGTGCCATGACAACGAATACGAAGAATGCCATTGTTGCATAAGCAATCAGAATGAACAGTGCCAGTGGTTTCAACGAATTGAAGCCCATTTCCCCGACGGTAACACCAATCAAAGCACAGACACCAATGGGAGCTAGACGCATAACCCAGTTAGTGACTTTAAACATTACGTTTGCAACTGCATTCAATACGTCGGTAATAATTTTACCTTGCTTACCGATTGAAGCTGTTCCTAGTCCAAAGAGAACTGAGAAGAAGATAATTGGCAACATATCACCTTTACCCAAGGAAGCGAAGATGTTAGTTGGAATAATATTCATCAGAATTGACCAAATACCCGAATGTTTAGCTGTTTTAGCGGTTGCGGTATATTGGCTAATATCCGAACCTTTTAGGCTATGAATATCAATATAGGTACCGGGGTGGGTAACATTAGCCACCACAATACCAATAATAATCGCTAAAGTAGTCATAATTTCAAAATAAACTAACGTCTTTAATCCGATTCGACCGAGTTTCTTAATATCACCCATATTGGCGATACCAACAGTCAAACAAGAAATAACAATTGGTAACACAATCATTTGAATCATCGAAATAAACATAGTCCCGATGTTCTGCATTACCTGTATAGCAACCTTATTCTGGTAAAATACCTGTCCCAAAACAATACCTAGGATCAAGCCAATAATAATTTGCCACCCTAGACTAACTCGAAAAAATCGTTGTCTTTGCAATTTTAAGTCCCCTTTTGAATTAACATGTCTTTAATTATAGAAGATTTTTTTAGAAACGGGGAATTGATAGCGATTTCAAATTAAAATAATTTTCATTTTATTAGTTATAGCGAACATTATTTATATGTAACGGTGATATTGTTCTAGTTTTAATTGATTTTTGGATAAAAAAATACAGAATATACGGATTTATTTTTCCGGTATTCTGTATTTAGTGAATGATTTTTGATTTTTTTATTAGAATTTGGTGATTTTGGCATTGTTTTTGGATGAATTATTAGAGACGTTCATAGTGCAAAACAATGTGCTTATTTTGGAATGTTTCAGAGCATATCGTAATATATACCAACAATGGTATTTTAGACCATTGCTGAACATGCAGTGGCTCTGAAACGAGTTCCACAGGCCAATTTCTTCCGCTTTTCATGAATAAGCAAATCACACGCAAAAACCGGCGTGCAATTCACTTATTCACGAAAATGCTCGGAAATTCCCAGGCCTGCTCCACTCTCTCTAGGCTTCGCCTGATTCAGATGCGATAATATCCAAATCTCCAGCAAGTGTCCAAGCGTTTACTGTTGCGGGTACAATCAAGTGAACGCCTTTCTTCAAATCATAATCCTTGCTATCAACGGTAATCTTTCCTTCTCCACTAAGAACTGAGATTAAGGTATACTTACCGATTTGGTGATGTAATTCAACTGGTTCTTTGATTTCCCAGTGATAAACTGAGAAGAATGGTGAAACTGGTGGTTGAACGAATGTTGTAAACTTATTCTTACCAACTTGTTTTGATTCAATATTTAGTTTTGGATCTTTATGAGGAACTATAATTGTATCTTCTGATTGTTTGATGTGAAGATCACGTTTCTTACCTGTCGACTTTTCAACACGATCGTAGTCATACAAACGATATGTTGTATCACTGCTTTGTTGTGTTTCGAGTGCCATGATACCTTTGTTCAAGGCGTGAACGGTACCACTTGGTACATAGTAGAAATCGCCTGTCTTAACTGGTACTTTTCTCAATAAGTGGTCCCAGTCGCCTGATTCGATCATTTGGTCGAGTTCTGCCTTATTTTTAGCATTGTGACCGTAAATTAAGTATGAACCTGGTTCAGCATCAATGATGTACCAGCATTCTGTCTTACCTAATTCGTGTTCATGCTCGGCAGCGTATGCGTTGTCAGGGTGAACTTGGACTGAAAGACTTGCTTCGGCATCCAAAATCTTAGTTAGCAATGGAAAAACTTTTCCCTTGGGATTGCCAAATAATTCACTATGATTTTTCCATAGGTCGTCAACATATTGTCCAGCAAACTCGCCGTTTTCAACTTCTGATCTACCATGTGGATGCCCTGAAATAGCCCAGCATTCACCTATAGAACCATCAGGAATGTTGTAACCAAACTTAGTTTCTAACTTTCTGCCACCCCAGATTTTTTCGTGGAAGACAGGTTTCAAAAATAATGGTTCACTCATAAAAAAATTCCCCCAAAAGTTTAGTTTGTTTCTTCTGTCAATGACTTATCGCGGTCTAGGAAGAAAATCAGTGTCTGCAATTCATTTGCCAAATCGACGTAATGAACACGGATACTGTTTGGTACGTTGATAATAACTGGTGTGAAGTTCAAGATTCCTCGAACTCCTGCATCTGCCAACAAGTCAGCAGTCGTTTGCGCAGCATTTGAAGAAACTGTCAAAATACAAACATCAATCTGTTGTAAGTTAAGTTGTTCCTTTAATTCACTAATGTCGTAAACGGGAACACCGCTCTTAACTGTACCGACAATTTCTTTATTTATATCAAAAGCTGCCGCAATTCGAACATTATTTGTTCGAGAAAAGTTATAATTTAGTAAGGCGTTACCTAAATTACCGACACCAACTAGAGCTACATTGGTCCGTTTATCTTGATTCAACAGCTTTTTAAAGAATGCCACTAAATCGCTTACATCGTAGCCATATCCACGTTTCCCAAGTGCACCTAGATATGAGAAGTCACGTCTAATTGTAGCACTATCAATTTTGACCCCTTCTGATAGTTCACCAGAGGAGATTTTTTTTGTGCCTTCGTCCTTGAGAAATTGGAAGTAACGATAATAAATTGGTAAACGCTTTATTGTTGCGTTTGGAACTGTTGTTTTTGTCATAATTTACCACCATATGTGTGTCATTTCACTAACATTCATAGTAAATAAAAATCACTAAAAACGCAATACGTTAAACCTATAAAGGCATAAATTATTAATTAATGATAAAATTGTGAATACATAAAGGAGTTATATTTTGATTTTATTACAAGCACAGAACATTACGAAAAATTTCGGTACAAAGAAACTTTTCTCCAATGTCAGTTTCGAGATACAAGACAACAGCCGCATTGGTTTGGTCGGTCGAAACGGGGTTGGAAAGTCTACTTTGCTGAAGATCATCTCTGACCAAGAGAGTTATAACAGTGGCAATATTGCCCTAAAAAAAGATACCAATATCGGTTATTTGGCCCAGGATTCTGGACTAGATAGCGACAATCAAATTTTTTTGGAAATGGAAAAAGTTTTCGATTATCTTAAAGCTCAAGAAAAAAAGATGCATGCTTTGGAAGAAAAACTAGCTAATCCAAATGTTGCAGACTATGACGACATTCTTAAGCAATATGATCAATTGCAAAATACTTTCCGTCAAGAAAATGGTTACGGCTATCAATCAGAAATCCGCAGTGTCCTCAAGGGATTTGGCTTTGACGAAGATGTTTGGGAACACAAGATTTCTACCCTTTCTGGTGGTGAGAGATCTCGTTTAGCTATGGCTAAAATGCTTTTGGAACATCACGATATCTTACTTTTGGATGAACCTACTAATCACTTGGATATTAATACTGTCGAGTGGTTGGAAAGTTACCTCAAAGGTTATCGTGGCGCCCTAGTTATCGTGTCCCATGACCAATACTTCCTCGATAAAGTAGCAACTGAAATTGTTGAAATCAATCAACATTCATCAACTCACTACTCTGGCAACTATACTTTCTACCTCGACGAAAAGAAGAAGAATCAAGCTGTTGCTTGGAAACATTATGAAGAACAACAAGCAGAAATCAAGAAAACTGAAGAGTATATCCAAAAGAATATCGTCCGTGCTTCCACAACTAAGATGGCTCAAAGTCGTCGTAAGAAGTTGGAACATATGGATGTCTTGGATCGCCCCGGCAGTGATCAAGGTTCTGTGCACTTCTCATTTGACATCGACAAGGAAAGTGGAAATGACGTCCTTTTAGTTAAAGATGCAGCCATCGGTTATGATAATGAAATCATGTCCGAACCAATCAATCTTGATGTCAAAAAAGGTGAACGTGTTGGTATTATCGGACCAAATGGTATCGGTAAATCAACCTTTCTCAAGTCAATTCTCGGTCGCATTCCGTTGATTAAAGGAACTAGCCAATTTGGTGCCAACGTTCAAGTTGGTTACTATGACCAGAATTTAAAGGGACTCGATCCAAAGAAAGATGTTCTACATGAAATTTGGGACCGTTACCCACGCCTCGATGAACAAATCATCCGTAAGAAGTTAGGAGCATTCCTCTTCAGTGGTGACGATGTACTCAAACCAGTTGCTGGATTATCCGGTGGTGAGAAAGCTCGTTTAACTTTGACAAAACTGTCTATGGAAAACAATAACTTTCTAGTAATGGATGAACCAACTAACCATTTGGATATCGACAGTAAGGAAGTCCTTGAAGACGCCTTGAAGAGCTTCCCTGGTACCGTCCTGTTCGTTTCCCATGACCGTTACCTACTAAATACGCTTGCCAATAGAATCGTTGATATCGGCAGTGAGGGCAGTAAAGTTTACCTTGGTGATTATGATTATTACCTTGAGAAAACTACCGTCCAACCAGTCGCTGAAGAAGAAACTAAAACTTCTAACGTCAGTGAAAAGAAGATGGAGTATCAACAATCTAAGGAACAACAAAAGCAAGAACGTAAGTTGCAACGTCAGGTTGAAGAATTAGAAGATCAATTAGCCGAATTGGAAGACAAGAATACTGCCATTCAAAAGGAAATGACCAAGGAAGAAAATCTAACGTCATATAGCAAATTGGCCGATATGCAAAAAGAATTGGATGAGAATAAAGCTAAGCAAGATAAAATCGAAGAACAATGGACTGAAAAATCGATTGAACTAGAAAACTTTAAATAGTTCCGCCTCCGGGTGACAGAGGAAAAGATAGTTCTGCCATGAGGACCGGTTCGAGCCAAAGTACGGTCTCGAACCTCGATTTGAAGCCTTGCAAAATCAGCAAGTCTCCAAAGTCGCCCTGTGGTGTAAATGCTAAAGCATTAACGCCACCTCCATCGCAGACTATCTTTTCCTCTGTCACCCTCCGGCTATGTATAAATTTGCTTTAGAATTGTTTTTGTACTCAAGTTATTAAAATAACAAATCTAGAGACTATATGATCCTCATTACTTTGTGGATTGTACGGCCTCTTTTTATATCCAACCACATAATCAAAACTAACAACATCACCCTGATATTCATACATAATTACGTCCAAAATATTTATACATAGTGAACAAATAATTCCATCACAATAAATACACTAGCCGGAGGCGACAACTTGCCATAGTATATATTTTCTGATAATGTGAACGAAATAACTTTTACAAAGAGGAACTATGAAAACAAAACGAGATACTATTTATATGCGTTTTTTCAAAGGCGTAATCATCGCTTTAGGATTCATTCTCCCCGGTGTTTCGGGCGGTGTTTTGGCAGCTATTCTTGGTATTTATGAACGATTGCTAAGTTTTATGGCACACGTCAGACAAAATTTTAAGCGTGACTTCATTTACTTTTTACCAATCGGTATTGGTGGAATTGTTGGTATCGGTGTCCTGTCACAACCTTTGGAATACTTACTGGCTCACTATCAGATGATTGTTCTGTGGGGATTTGCAGGAACTATTATCGGTACCCTTCCCACTCTAATCCGAGAATCAACTTCACGGACTAAGCGTGACAAATACGATGTCATCTGGTTTTTCACAATGTTGATTGGTGGCGGACTTTTTCTATTCTTCATGAATGAAATATTAGGAACTATTCCAGCCAACTCATTTGGATTTTTCATTGCTGGAGTTTTGATTGCCTTAGGAGTCTTAGTTCCTGGATTGAGTCCATCAAATCTTTTGATTATTTTGGGACTATACGCACCGATGTTGCAAGGTTTCAAATCATTTGATCCCTTGGTTTTCATTCCGATTGCGTTAGGTGGAATGGTCTCCATCCTGATTTTTTCAAAAGCTATGGAAAGTTTAATCAAACACCATCATTCACGGGTTTATCATTTCATTTTGGGAATAGTTTTAGCAAGTACCATTTTAATCCTGATTCCTAATCCTTACTCAAGTGAGAGTATTTCTTATCAAAATGTCACCGGTTGGGACTGGATATTGAGTATCGGATTCTTCATTCTGGGCTGTATTTTGGCCTTATGGATGAGTCGATTAGAAGATAAATACAAATAAAAATAACGTTGAGATTAATTTCTCAACGTTATTTCTTTAGATACTCATTTTTAATTTTATATGACGTTGTATGTTTGTCGTCTTCAACCGTTTGAATCGAATCAGCGTATTGATTTTCAAAGGTTCGATTATCTCCGGCTTTCAGGGTTTCAAAGCCCAATAAATCTTGATAATGGAAAACTTGTTTCATCGTAAACTTATCGCCTGACAACAATCCTAAAATTGGAAAATCATTAGTCTGTTCAGTCACAAAATGCATCACATTGTTGAATGTTAATTTATCCCTACCCTTAGGATTAGGTACATATTCAGTTAAGGAAGTGTTTTTAAATATGTAGTCGATTGGATCAGTCAGACCACTGTTCCACAATAGATTCCAAGTTTGGGTATCACGGTCATATTTAATCCGATACCATGATTCGTAATTCATTCCTTCAAAGCCTTTTTGTGCGGACTCAAAAATTATTGCCACGTAATCATAAAAGCAGACGCCAACTTCATAAGTTACATTAACTATTGGAACAAATATATTATTTTCATCAAAATAAGTTGTAGAAGTAAGTCCTCCATTTGCGAGATAGGTTTTTACATCCTCAAACCCTGCATCCTGTTTTGGATTGTACTCAACGGTGGGAATCTCGTAGACATGGTTTTCATTGTTTGATGTCTTCGTATAAATATTATCGGTTTGATCATCATACTTTAAAATTACGTATGAAATCTTTGTTCTGGTTTTCATGAATACACCTCCCATACTTTGTACCACAATTTGGTCGAATAATTAAGTGATTTTTTCAAAAAAATAGCAAAAAAAATACCGATACGAATATCAGTATTTATAAAGTTAATTTTTAAATGAATGAATAGGTGCAGGAATTCTACCGCCACGATGGATAAAGTCCGCGGGACTGTTGGTATTGACTGCCATAACTGGAGCCCGTCCAAAGAGTCCGCCAAACTCAACTTCATCGCCAACTTTTTTACCAGTCGCAGGAATAATTCTAACCGCAGTTGTCTTGTTGTTGATAACACCAATGGCAGCTTCATCCGCAATCATTCCACTGATAGTTTCAGCTGTCGTATCGCCAGGAATCGCAATCATATCAAGGCCAACCGAACAAACAGCAGTCATGGCTTCGAGTTTTTCAATATTCAAATTACCTGCATTAACGGCACGAATCATTTCAGCATCTTCAGAAACTGGAATAAAAGCACCTGACAAGCCACCAACATGTTCACAGGCCATGACGCCACCCTTTTTAACCGCATCATTCAACAATGCTAAAGCAGCAGTCGTTCCAGGAGCGCCGACACTTTCCAAACCGATTTCTTCCAAAATTTCAGCCACAGAATCGCCCTCATTCGGCGTTGGAGCCAATGACAAGTCTACGATACCAAAAGGTACGCCCAAGGCCTTAGAAGCTAAATCTCCAACGAATTGACCCATTCTAGTAACTTTAAACGTTGTTTTCTTGATGGTCTCAGAAACAACATCGATTGGTTGTCCCTTAACATGTTCCAGCGCACTCTTAACTACTCCGGGGCCACTGATACCAACGTTAATGACACAATCAGCTTCACCGACACCGTGGAAAGCTCCAGCCATGAATGGATTATCTTCAACCGCATTGGCAAAAATAACTAGACTCATGCAATTAACGGGATCAACTTTAGCCAAATCTTTAACCACTTGCCCCATTTGACCAACCGCATCCAAGTTGATACCTGAACGTGTTGAACCAACATTGACCGAACCACAGACACGACTAGTTTCTGTCAAAGCTTGTGGAATCGATTGAATCAATTTGACATCACCAGATTGATAACCTTTTTGAACTAAAGCCGAAAAGCCACCAATCAAATCAACACCTAAATCCTTGGCAGCTTGATCCATTGTTTTAGCATAAGCAACATAATCCTTGTCACCAGAAGCTGCAGCAATCAAGGAAATTGGTGTTACCGAAATACGTTTATTGACGATAGGAATCCCATATTCTGATTCAATTTGGTCAGCTACCTTAACGAGATTTTTAGCTTTAGTCATCAACTTATTGTAAATTTTTTGACGAGCTTTTTCACCATCGCTGTCGATACAGTCAAAGAGCGAAATACTCATTGTAATTGTCCGAATATCGAGTTTTTCTTCCGAAATCATCTGAATCGTTTCTAAAATAGAATTAGTTTCCATGGCAGCCTCCTAAAGTTTCTGAATCGCATCAAAAATTTCTTCACGTTGAATGCGAATGTCCAAGCCAGTGGCTTGACCAAGTTCACTCAAATTATCTTTGATCGTGTCAAATTTAGTAGCATCATCCCACGTCACCATCATCATCATCGTAAAGTTGTCATGCATCAAAGTCTGCGAAATATCAATAATATTGACATCAAGTTCAGCCAACTTAGTTGAAACTTTAGCCACAATACCAACCTGGTCGTGACCTAAAACTGTCAGAATAGCTTTCATAGTGATCCCTCTTCTTTCATCTTTCGATTGTGTTGAGGCTATCTTATATTATTTGGTTTGCGGGGGCAATAGGAAATATTAAAGGAAAAATATAATTGATATTTCATCTTTAAATTTCATCCAAAGAAAAACTTATGCACAGTAAAAAAAGACACCACCGATTAAAACTTCGATGGCATCCCTATAAATTTATTCACATTTAACTATTACAAAGCATTAATAATCTTGAAGAATAATTAAACTGCAATATATCAATAACCTAGAGCCCTCAAACAACCTAGCCGGAGACTGGCAGTAATATGGCTCGCAGTGCAAGTGGAGTAAGGGCTAAAGCCCTTACTCCACTGACGTATTTTGAGATTTGCGGTTTTTGCAAAGCTCAAAATCGAGGTGCGAGACCTTGGCTCGAACCGGTCACACCGCAGGCTATATTACTGCCAGCCTCTGGCGGAAAACCCTATTCCATATCAAAATCCAAACTAGGATCAGCATTCAAATCCAATTCCGCAAAGTCGCCCTTGTCATATTGAATCTGAGCCATGGCGCCAATCATAGCCGCATTATCGCCACACAAGCGCAATGGAGGGAATACCAATTCCATATCCATATCACGCTTTTCAATCTCTTCAGCCAAACGTTTACGCAATCCTTGGTTAGCTGAAACTCCACCGCCAACAATCAATTGCTTAACTGGATGTAATTTCAAAGCTTTGAATGTCTTATTTGTCAAAATATCCAACACGGCACCTTGAAAACTAGCAGCCAAATCATCCTTGTTTAACTCTTCATGAACTTGGTCAGCATGGTGAACAGTATTGATAAACGCACTCTTCAACCCACTGAAACTGAAGTCCAAATTATCTTCTTGAACCATAGCTCTAGGGAAATTGAAAGTATCTTTTCCGACAGCAGCCATCTCATCAACTTTTTTGCCAGCGGGATAATTGATTCCTAGCACACGACCGATTTTGTCATAAGCTTCCCCAACAGCATCATCACGGGTATCACCCAAGGTGTGGAAAACTCCAGGAGCTGTGACTAAAACTAGTTCAGTGTGTCCACCTGAAACTAACAATGACATGAATGGATATTGTAATTCAGTCACGAAATTAGCTGAGTAAATGTGTCCTGCCAAGTGATTAACTTTAATCAATGGTAAATTGTGGGCAAAAGCTACCGTCTTCGCTGCCATGATTCCAATCAACAATGAACCAACTAATCCTGGTCCGTAAGTGACAGCAACCGCATCGAGGTCATCATAACCAACTTTAGCTTTGTCCAAAGCTAAATCGATACACTTAGTAACTTCTTCAACGTGGTGACGACTGGCAACTTCGGGTACAACTCCACCGAAACGTTGGTGACTCTTTATTTGTGTTGCGATAATATTCGATAAAATTTCCTTACCATTCTTAATAATAGCAACTGATGTCTCATCACAGCTACTTTCAAATGACATTATTAATGTATCTTTTTCCACAGTAATCTCCTCACAGATCAACGATCATTTCCCATGCATCGTGATGATTTCTAAAATAATACTTTTTATGCACAGTTCGAACTTTAAACCCAAACGCATCATACAAAGCTAACGCTGAATCATTAGTTACGTCCACTTCTAATGACATCTTCTGATAATCACGTTTGCGACAATAGTCAAAAATTTCATTCAACAGTAAATGACCAATTCCCATATTTTGGTAATCAGCATGAACAGCCAAATTGGTAATATGTGATTCCGTCTTATCCCCCAGTGAAACTCCGATAAAGGCAATCACACGCTCATTTTCAACTAACGACAAATAAAGTGCATTCCTGTTATCAATTTCCATCCGCACAATATCAATTGGCCATGGAACTGGAATTGGATAAATTGTTTCCTGAATCTTCATAAATTGAATTGCATCTTTAGGACTAGCCTTTCTTAAAGTGAACTTTCGATCCTCAATCGAAACTATTTGGTCTTCAAAATCAAATTTCGTGGTTTTATTAGAAAATAACTTTTTAAACTTCTTCAACATAAGAAACATTGCCGTCATCCTTATGTCCTTTGGCATACCAGTCGTGCTCAGCTTGTGTCAAACGTAAATATGTTGGCACAAAATCATCAATATCAGTAACTGGTTTCTTTGACTCAGCTAACTTGGCGAGTTTAGCTGCATCTGGCAATGAATCTTCAGCGGCAATAATTTTGGCATTTGGAAATTGATTTTGAATTAACTCTTGTAATCTAGGTGTGACGTTGATAAATTCCAATTGATCTTCATCATATTCCTTCAAAGCATCAAATAGTTTCTCCATTGAAGTGTGATGATCCCCGATGATACTAACGAATTTATCGCGTGAATTTTGATAAACGCCGGCAAATGCGTTGTCATTTCTGGCATCCATTAATGGCACTAGAATATGAGCTTTATCCCCGTTAGCAGCTAATAATTCTAAGCTAGAAACTCCGACTAAATTCTTGTGCAAAGTATCAGCTAAAGTCTTGGCAACTGTGACCGCAATTCTGACTCCAGTGTAAGAACCGGGTCCTTTAGCAACCGCAATTAAGTCGATATCATCCATGGTTAAATTGGATTCGGCTAAAGCTTTTTTAATATCTGGCAAAATAGTAATACTGTGAGTCTTTTTCTCAGTCGACTCCAAATGAGCTAAAACCTTGCCATCAACTACAACGGCAACGGATAGCGGCTTATTAGATGAATCAAATGCTAAAATTTTCATATTTATCCCTCATTCTTAATAAAACTATTTTAACACAGAATTTTTGTACAAAAAAAAATCGGCCCTATTAGCCGATTTTATTAAATTTCGAATTATCAATCCACTTAAGGACGATATATAAAAGACCCGTCTGATAAACCAGACTGAATGCCTCTTTCGCAAGTCTTGGAACTAATAAAGTTACGAAAGGTACGTTAGTCATCATGTGAATCCACAAGGTATTAAGTCCGGTGTTAACAATTACCGTTATCAATAGGACGGTAACAAAAGTTCTCCAAACTGAAACTTTGTGGTTATAAAGCATGAATCCGTAAATGGCACCTGCTACTAAGGCTGAGAATGTGAATCCAATGAAGAATCCACCGCCTGATGGTAAGAGCAAATTGCTGATCACATCAGCCAACACATTAGCAATGGCAGCTTTAAAAGGTCCAAAATAATAACCTAATAACCCAATTGCAATGAAGCTAAATCCGACTTTCAAAGTATTGCTACCGACTGACAACTTTGCTAGCACCATTTGTAATGCTATCAATAGAGCCATCCAGGTAACTTCTTGAACGCTTATTACTGAACTTCTACTGTTCATAATCGACATCTCCCGAAAGGAGCTGCCACCAGATATAGGCAAAAGAGACGTATATAAAGTGGCGAATGCGGATTCAAGATCGCGAGAAAACTCTTTGTTCGACGTTCACATTCCGTTCCATCGACACTTAACGCCTTGAACCCTACCCCAAATTTTTAAGTACTCGTCAATAATAACACTATATTTTCTGTAAGCAAGTATTTTGTTTGTAAATTACTTATCTTTCCACTCAAATTGAGCAATAACGTTCAGCACGTCACCATTCTTTATCCAATGAATTGATTTATTATTCGTATTATCGAGTTTTGCATATGAGACTGGTTCACTCTCAATATTCAACTCTTTGTCATATTTAATATCCATACTCTTGAGTGTGTGACTGCCGATAAAGTCCATATCTAATGTATCGACCATCCAGTCAAAATAATATGAATTATTAACATGTTTATTAACATCAATATTATAGTAACCAATATGTTGTGGTTGCTTATAGTCGTAATCATCAGGTACTTTTAAACGATTGAAACGCTTGAGCTTAGTAGTTTCTTCAGCACCAAACTTATCATCCAAACGATCATTGGCTCCAACAATCTTACGTTCTTTAATATCAATCAAAACAAAGGCACTTTCAGCTTTAACGATTGTGTCGCCATTTTCATCTTCAATCCAAAAATCACGATAGAAGAAATACTTGTTATAACTAGTTGCTTGAGTGACAACTTTTAACTTTTGACCAAGTTTAGGCATCTGTTTAATATCCATGTGATATTGGACGACCACCCAACCAAGTCCTTCATTCTGAACCATTTCAGCGCTATCTAGGTCCGATTGGTGGAGCTGTTTTTCTGAAGTTAATAGCATCACATCAATCAAAGCTGACAGACGCATTTCTCCTGAAAAGTTGACGAAATAATATGGTACTTCCATTTCAATTGCAAAAGTTCTTTTCTCTGTCACTATTGTTCCTCTCCGATTCCGTGATAAAGATTGTAAACATCCTGTTTCTTCAATCCATTACGAGCCGCAACCTCTTTGATTGCTTTGTTTGGCTTTTCACCTTGTTTAATTAAACTATCCACTGCTACAACCAAGTCATCATCAGATTCCTCTTGAGTAGCGGCTTCAACTGGCTTTCCAGCAATTATCAAAACATATTCACCCTTAGGATCATTGTCTTGATAGTACTCAGCAACTTGTTCCAAACTGCCACGTAAGAAAGCTTCATGAATCTTAGTCAACTCACGAGCTAACGTAATTTGACGGTCAGCACCAAAATTGTCAATCAAGTCTTGAATCGTCTTTTTCACACGATATGGTGATTCATAAACGATAGTTGTTTCTTCGCGTTGAGACAGATTGTTCAAAGCTTCAGTTCTTTCCTTACCCTTACGAGGTAAAAATCCAAAGAAATAAAATGGCTGTGGTGCGATTCCTGAAGCAATCAAAGCTGTAACTGACGCTGTGGCTCCAGGTAGCGGAACGACTGGAATATCAGCCTTAATGGCAGCTTTAACTAACTCCTTACCAGGATCACTGATTGATGGTGCACCAGCATCGCTGACTTGAGCAATTTTGACACCAGCATTCATTTTTTCTATTAATTCTGGAATACGTTGCGCAGTATTATGTTCATGAAAACTTATTAATTCTGTTGGTATTTCAAAATGATTTAATAAATTCTTAGTATTACGCGTATCCTCAGCTGCAACTAAATCAACGTCTTTTAAAGTGTTAACAGCTCGAAAAGTCATATCTTCTAAATTACCAATTGGTGTTGGCACTAAAAAAAGGCAGCCCTTCGAATTATCAACAAAACTCCTTTGTTCTTTCATTCAAATAGCTCCCCTTATCTAATATTAACTTTCTTTTTCTTACCTTTGTCGTTACTACCATAAAGGACGTTGGTACAGAAGATACATTCTTCCTTGTCCTTACGGTGAGTTCCGTAGAATTGTTGGCAAACATGAAATCCTTTACGATATAAACTCTCAAGATTCAATCGTGAGTAAGATAATTCATTGCCTTTAATATCTTTGTCCTCATAACCCATCTTTTCTAAATGTTTACGAAGATTTTGATTCTCTATCTTCAACTCTTCTTTTTCTTCAAGAGCCTTGGATAGTTCCTCTTTCAGCAAAGAAACCTTTTTAGTTATATCATTCAATTGATTTGTGATTGTCTCAAATTCATCATATAAATCTTTCTCTGCCATGATTTCACCTACTAATCCACAAATTTTAATGATAAATCTTCTAAAATAGCCTGAAACGATACATTACTTTTCCACATTTGCTCGGCTGTGAATAAATCATCTGACATGCTGACAACTTTTTTGATACCCTTTTGATCCAAGATATCCACCGACGTTAATGTTGATTTTTCTAAATTGTACCTAATTGATAATATATCACTAAAAATTTGATTCAACATGTCGAAAACCAAATGTTGTTGATCTTTATTCTCAACTAAAGGCATGATATCAGTCTGTATGTCGACAAAACTATTTATTTTTTGTTTGTTAACTTCTTTTAACCAACTCGTGAGTGCTGTACTCAAAGCTTGGTATTTATCGCCAGTAATACTTTCCAAATATTTAATATCGGTAACTTTTAAAGCTCGCTCAGCTTGTTCATTCTTAAATCCGACCGCAACCAAACTAGCAATTTCGTCATCATTACTTTGATTCGACAGATGAAAAATCTGCACACGTGATTGAATAGTTGGCAAAAGTTGCTTAGCAGAATCGGCCAATAAGATAATCATCAAATTACCTTCTGGTTCTTCAATAGTTTTCAACAGGTTATTCGCAGCCTGAACAGTCATCTTCTCAGCTTCATCGATAATCAAAATTCTTCGTTTACCTTGCGTGGCAGCCATGTTGGCTTCCTTTTTGAAAAACTTGATATCATCAACACCGATACTTTGCTTTTCAGTTTGAATCTCTAACACATCAGGATTATCGCCCAACGCAATCGTCTGACATTTTTGGCAGGTTTGGTCCGGAGCGCCATCTTGTAAATTTTCACAAAATTGACTCTGAGCTAACCAAATAGCCATCTGCTGTCTAATTTTAGATGAAGCACTGTCAATTAAATATGCGTGTGACAACATATTGGTCGAAATAATTTTTTTAAATTCATTAACAACTCGCGGTTGTTCTGTTAGTAAACTTTCCATTATTAGAATCTCACGAATTTATCAACTGGCAAAATAAAGCATGTGGCACCGCCAACTTGGACTTCCACAGGTTCACTCAAACTAGAAGCAGCTTCGGGCATGAGAAATGTTGGAGTCACATATTGAGCTCTGGTATGACAAGTTTTCTTGATTACAGCTAGAGCATCGTCAATTTTTTCCTCTTCGACACCAATCAAGAATGTACAGTTACCGGCTTTTAAGAAACCACCAGTCGATGACAACTGTGTAGCTCTAAAACCACCTTTAACAAGACTAGCTTGCAATTGTTGACTATCTTTTGATTGAATTATGGCTACAATGAGTTTCATGATTTATTCTCCTTTGTTAAAAATATTCGGAAATCTCTTAATTATGGCATCCAAAGCATCAGCAACAACTTTTTCCGGTGCTTGTTCAGCATTAATTGTTTTTATTCTATCAGGATTAGCTTTAACAATCTTCATATATGAATCGTAAACTCGATTGTGGAAATCAATAGCTTCACGTTCCAAGCGATCCATCGCACCTTCGTGATCTTTTCGAATACGCGACAAACCAACTTCAGGCGATACGTCAAAGTAAATTGTTAAATCTGGCAAATGTCCATCAATGGCGAAATCGTTAATATCAGCGACTTCTTTCATTCCAATTTCACGGCCACCACCTTGATAAGCGATGGAACTGTCGACAAAACGGTCGCTCAACATAATTTTGTTAGCTTGCAACGTTGGCAAAATAACATCAATCAAATGTTGACGTCTTGCCGCAGCGTACAATAAAGCCTCAGTTCTGGGGTCCATTTCTTCATCATGAATGTCTAAAATGATCTTTCTGATTTTTTCAGAAATGGAACTGCCACCGGGCTCACGAGAAAGCACAATCTCTTGGTCGGTCTTAGCCTGCAAAAGTGGCATTAGTGTTTTAAGAGCGGTAGTTTTGCCGGCTCCATCTGGTCCTTCAAACGATATAAATATTCCTGACATAGATTAATCTCTCCTAGATGATTACTACTATTTTACTTGAAATTGACTTGAAATGAAACTAAGCTCTCATTTTAAAAAAAACATATCTATATATGCCGCCTTCGGGTGCGAGTGATGGAGTCCGCTGTGGGACCGGCTCGAGCCAAAGTGCGGTCTCGACCCTCGATTTTGAGCCGAAGTTCGCGTCTCAAAATCGTCCTGTGGTGTAAGGGCTAAAGCCCTAACGCCACTGTCACTGCTGGACTCCATCACTCGCACCCGAAGGCTAAGATATTCTTTGTTTTAAAACAATCCTTAGTTTCATTTGATCAATTTATTAAAATAGAATAAATAATTAGTCTTCCTATCAAATAGGTTAACGAATTTTTCCCCAATTCGAAAGTAAATAAAAAACCAAGCAATCCCAAAATATCAGGAATAACTTGATCTTTTCATAATCATCTAAATTTTTAAATAACCAAACAACTAATAGCAACACTAGCCTCCGGACACGAGAAGATTGTGACCGCAGTGAAAGTGGTGTTAGGTCGGCGATTTTCCGGCCTTACAGCACAGGACGTATTTTGAGACTTGCGGTTCTTGCAAGGCTCAAAATCGAGGGTCGAGACCGCACTTCGGCTCGAGCCGGTCCCACAGCAGGCACAAATCTTCTCGTGTCCGGAGGCGGCAGAACCTAACATTCATTTTACCAGTGCTTTTCAGCTCGACTTGGCTGTTTCAAAAATGTATCTTCATCACCAAAAATAATGTTGGTTGTGGCTTTCGCAGTAGCTTTTCGTCTTCTTGCTTCTAAATACAAGAATTGATATTTCAACTGATCTAGTTTCAAATGAACTCTGGTCTCATCGTCGACATCCACTGAATTATTGATCATTCGTTGGGTATTACCGATTCGTTGTTGAATCTGGTGAATGTTGTCTAAGAGGCGATCATCTTCCATTTTTTGGACAGTTGCCTTTTTTCTACCAAACATGTTAAATCTCCCTGCGTCCTAAAACGGCACTCTTCAAGGTCATCTCATCTGCATATTCAATATCAGATCCGACTGCTAGTCCGTGTGCTAGTCTAGTTACTTTTATTCCTGCTGGCTTAACTAATTTGGCTATATATTGAGCGGTTGCTTCTCCTTCTGGAGTTGCGTTTGTAGCGATAATCAATTCTCTAACGTTTTGATTTTCCTTCAAACGATTTAGCAACAACTTAATATTTAAATCCTCAGGGCCAACGCCATCAACTGGTGAAAGAACCCCTCCTAGCACGTGATATAAACCATTGTAACCATTCATATCATCTAGCGACATGATATCTTTGGCTTGCTCAACTACCAGGATAACTGATTGATCACGGTTCTTATCAGTACAAATTGAACAAACATCATCTGTTGTAATGTTTCCACAAATTCGACATGACTTTAAATCTGTCTTGGCGGAAACTAAGTTTTCGGCAAACTCATTAACTTGGTCTTTATCCATCCCAAGGGTAAAGAATGCCATTCTAGTAGCAGTCTTGCGACCGATACCTGGTAACATCATATAACTATCAATTAATTTAGATATTGGTTCTGGATATTTCATTACATCAACCCGTTCGTATATTTACCTAATTTAGCTTGTTTGTCATCATCAACAGCTTTAAAAGCATTGTTTAAAGCATCAATCAACATATCTTGCAATGTATCTGGATCGTCTGGATCAATAATTTTTTCACTGATTGTTAGATCAGCAATCTTCTTTTCACCGGTAACCTTAACTTTTACAAAGTCATCAACTGAACTACCGCTATATTCTGTCTTGTTCAATTCTTCTGTGGCTGATTGAACTTCTTTTTGCATCTTTTGGGCTTGGCGCATAATGTTGGCCATGTTGCCGCCCATTCCGCCCATATTTGGCATTCCTTTACTCATTGTAATTCCTCCTAGTCATCTTTTACATCAACTATATCGTCACCAAACAATTTTACAGCTTCGTCAACGGTGGGATTAGTTTTTTTAGTTTCTTCTTTAGATTTTACATTCTTTGGCTTATTAGAATCAATATTATTATCAATATATTCTTTACGAATATTAGGCCAATCTTTCTTTGGTACTAAGACGATCTGGCAGTCCTTCTTCAACAAACGACCAGCGTTATCAGTCAATTGTTGTAGGAACTCGCTATCCTCTTGAACTTGCTCGAACCATAACGCATAGTCAAAGGCAACAACAATGCCTTCTGGTGAAGCTGCGACTGGATCTGAGACTTTCATCATAGCACGTTGTGAGATAGAAAGCATACTCATTAAATCGGGCCAGATCTCCTTAGCTGAGTTCAAATCATCTTTGGTTGCACTACCCAAAACTTTGTAAATCGCCGTCTTATTTAAACGAGTATTATTGTTAGCTCGGCGGTGTGTCTTTGGCTTAGCAGGTTCAGCTTTGACTGTCCCATTAGATAAACCTTTGACTTCATTTTGTAAGTGAGAAATTTCATCACGTAGTTTATCAATTTGTGTATTGTCAACTGGCTCTTCAGTCGCTGCTGGTTGAGCAACTTCCTGGGCAACTTTAGGTTCACTGATTTTAACAGTTAAAATTTCCATATAAATATCTGTTTGATTTGAATTCTTGATATTCTTCTGTGTGGCACTGACTTGGTCAACGATATAAAATAAGCGACTATTGTCAAACTTATCCGCAATTGCCAACAGTTCATCAGTCATAACTGACTTGTCCATTTGACTTGATAAATCAGAATTAGAATTGTAAAGAATCAAATTACGACAAACTCGAATAATCATTTCGGTAAATCTCAAGGCCGAACGACCACTGGCTAAAATTTGATACAAGCTAGTCAAAGCCTCAGCTGGTTTTCCGTCCGCAATGGCAGTCATATATGAGACAATCTGCTCATTACTCAAGGCACCAGTAACTTCTTGGGCATTCTTGAGAGTTAATTCATCATCACCGTATGACAAAGCTTGATCCAAGATACTCAAGGCATCACGCATTCCACCTTCAGCAGAAGCAGCGATAATATTCAAAGCTTCTTCGTCATAATTAATTTTCTTATCATCCAAGATAAACGTCATACGCTTCAAAATATCTTGACGTGAAATACGACGAAAATTGAAACTTTGTGTCCTAGAAATAATTGTTGCCGGAATCTTTTGTGGTTCTGTAGTAGCCAAAATAAACATCACATTGGCTGGTGGCTCTTCCAACGTCTTCAATAAAGCATTGAAAGCACCTTGAGAAAGCATATGAACTTCATCAATGATATAGACTTTAAACTTAGCTTCAGTTGGTGCGTATTTAACTTTGTCACGAATATCACGAATCTCTTCGACACCATTGTTAGATGCGGCATCGATTTCGATCACGTCATTAAGACGATTTTCGTTAGCAGCTTTACAAATCTCGCATTCATTGCAAGGTTCACCATCATGTGGATTCAAACAGTTAACTGCTTTGGCTAAAATTTTGGCACAAGATGTCTTACCAGTACCTCTGGGACCACTGAACAAATACGCATGACTGGTCATCTGACTAGCCACAGCATTGCGAAGTGTTTGAGTGATAACATCTTGACCGATTACATCAGAAAAGGTTTGGGGACGCCAAACTCGATAAAGTGCTTGATATGCCATTTTTACTCCTTCAAAAAAACTGATACATAAATTTTAACACAAAAAAACTCCTAATCCTGAACAGATTAGGAGGCTAATATACATAACAAAAGGCACATGGCACACCTTACTTAGTGCTGCTTTCTTCCGAACCTGACACGATTCACAAGAGCACCATTGCCCTAAGGCCTTACGGCAATAACTATAATACTATAAATTGCCGAAATATGCTACTTTTTGCGTCTAATTTCTCGAAAGAAATTCCGTAACAATGCTGCTGATTCGTCTGCTTTGACCTCGCTTAACACCTCTGGTTGGTGATTGTAGCGCGTCTCAGCCAAGAGATTATTAATAGAACCAACCGATCCAGCTTTAGGATCTTTGGCACCATAAATAACTTCTTCAATTCGACTGTTAATAATTGCTCCAGCGCACATCGGGCATGGTTCCAACGTCACAAATAAACTTGTATGCTCCAAACGCCAACTGCCAACTTTGGCACAAGCAGCTTCAATCGCAATAATTTCGGCATGCTTGATGGCATTTTGAGTCTCTTCACGTTCATTTGAACCGCTAGCAATCACGTCCCCTGTTTGGTTGTCGACAATTACACAGCCAATGGGAACCTCACGCCTAGTTTCAGCTTTTTTGGCCTCTTCTAGGGCTAGATCCATATATTCATTTATTTTATCTTCTGTAAATATCATTTTAACCGATTAAATTAGTAACTTTCTTTTCTAAGTATTTTGGAAAAATTGGTGATTTTAATTTGAGTTGGTCTTGTTCTTTTTGAATTTTCTCAAGAATATCAAGCAATTCTTTCACTTGATCATCTGACAAAGTTCCAATAAATTGCATTATTTTTTCATTGCCGTGAAGATACTTCTCGACATAATCTTCCAACTTTTTGCGTTCATCGTTGATTTTCTTATTCTTCAATAATTTAACTAATGAATAAAATACCAAGAATAATCCTGCTGAAACAAAAGATAAAATAGCTACAATTAACATTTTCTTTTTCATTTGCAAACGCCTCCAACATGAATATAACACATTCAAGTGTGCCGTTTCCAGAGATGAGCGTATTCATCTGCTGCGCGGAACGGCCCGAGCCAAAGAGCGGTCTCGAACCTCGGCTGAAGCCTTGCAAAAACCGCAAGGCTCCAACACGCCCGGTGGTGTAATTGCTAAAGCAATAACGCCACTTTCGCTGCGTATGAATACGCTCATCTCTTCCAACTAATTATTTTTTAACTAGATTAACGATTGAGCAAAAGTTTCAGATTATTTTAAACAAACTGAACTAATTCAATTATATTTAAAAATTACCTTGAAGAATCTGAATACAATTTATTAAAATTTCAAATAATAACAAAAATCACAAAGAGTCGGAAGGACTGAGAATATTTACCCGCTGTGGGTGTGGCGTTAGAGCTTTAACTATTACACCACCGGGCGAGTTTTGAGATTCACGTACTTTGCGAAGCTCAAAATCGAGGTTCGAGACCGAACTGTGGCTTGAACCGGTCCGCATAGCGGGTAAATATTCTCAGTCCTGGAGACGGAAACCCTTAAACCAGTTTACTTTTTAAAATATAATATCCCTTATCACGAGTAACAACTTCAACGTTGCCAAAAGTTTCATCCATCAACTTCTTAGCTGAAGGAGCACCCTGTTTCTTTTGCAAGACAATCCAGAGTTCCCCATTAACAGCCAAATAGTCCTTAGAATCAGTTAAAATTGACGTTACAACACTCTTACCTGCACGTACTGGTGGATTAGAGACGATCAACGCATACTTGCCTTCAACGCTCTTATAAGTATCTGATTCAAAAATCTCAACGTTCTTAACTTGATTGCCACTGGCATTTTTCTTAGCTAAATCTAAAGCACGCAAGTTGACGTCAACCATTGTTACTTGGCGACTTGGTTGATCTTTAGCTAAAGCTAAACCGATTGGGCCATAGCCGCAACCAACATCCAAGATATTACCACTAGGAATGTTTTGAAAGTCGATTGCATCAATTAAAACACGTGAGCCATAATCGACTGTTTGACGGGAGAACACTCCACTATCAGACATAAAATCGAAATTATGATTGCGCAAGGTAAAATTAAAATTCTTGATTTCATGTTCCAAACTTGGATCATTTTCAAAATATTGATTAGCCATACGTTTCACCTTTCCTTTTTAGGGTAAAAAAAAATCCTCTTACGAGGATTAATTTTATCATTAAAGTGTATTACTTCAATGTAACTGTAGCACCAACGGCTTCAAGTTTTGACTTCATTTCGTCAGCGTCAGCTTTAGCAACGCCTTCCTTGATAACCTTAGGAGCGCCATCAACTAGGTCTTTTGAGTCTTTCAAGCCAAGTCCTGTGATACCACGAACTTCCTTGATAACCTTAACCTTTTCTTGTCCAGCTTCTGTAAGTTCAACATCGAATGAATCCTTTTCAGCAGCAGCGTCTGCACCAGCAGCACCAGCAGCTGCAACAGGAGCAGCAGCCTTAACGTCAAATTCTTCTTCAATAGCCTTAACAAGGTCGTTAAGTTCTAGGATTGATGCATCTTTTAAATCATCGATAATCTTTTGTGTATCTAAAGCCATTATAGTATCCTCCAAATATTATGAGTTATAGTTTAATTTAATTAAGCGGCAGGTTCGTCGTCTTTGTCTGCAATGGCCTTAACAACCATAGCAAAGTCGCGAACTGGAGCTTGTAATACAGATACCAACATAGATAGCAAGCCATCTCTGTCTGGTAATGTTGCAAGTTCTTGAATTTGTTCAAGAGTTGCTGCTTTACCTTCGATGATTCCACCCTTAATTTCAACGGCGTCAACATCTTTGGCAAACTTAGCTGCTACTTTAGCAGGTCCAACAGGATCTGTTTCTGAGTAAGCAATAGCTGTTGGTCCAACGAAGTATTCTTCGAGACCTTCAACGCCTGCTTGTTCAGCTGCACGTCTTAAGATTGTATTCTTAATAACTTGCATTGTAGCGCCTTGTTCACGTAATTCTGCACGCATTTCTGTAGCTTGTTCAACTGTAAGACCTAAGTAATCAACAACGATTACTGATTTTGCGCCTGTTAGTTGTTTAGCAATTTCATCAACTTGTGCTTGTTTTGCTGCTAATACATCTTGCTTCATTATTACGTTTCACCTCCACAATTTTTTAGTTAATTATCTACAAATTTCGGCTTAAAAAATAAAATCTCTGTGCCCAAGGGACACAGAGATTAAGTGAAATAATCTTCTGGCCTCGGCAGGATATTAAGACTTTCATCACCTGAGTCTTCGGTAGAAATCAACTATATTAATCTATCATTATTTTGGTAGTTAGTCAACACTAATTAAGCGTTGATCTTTAGACCAGGTCCAAATGTAGATGTCATGTTTACACTAACTACATAGCTACCCTTCAATGATGCAGGGCGTGCCTTCAAGATAGCGTTATAGAAAGTATTGAAGTTTTCTGTAATTTTATCTGTATCAAATGAAATCTTACCGATTGGTGCGTGGATAAGACCGTTTGAATCAACACGGTATGTAACTTGTCCGGCTTTAATATCATTAACAGCCTTTGTAACATTCATTGTAACAGTACCTGTCTTAGGGTTAGGCATCAAACCTTTAGGTCCAAGAACACGACCTAAACGACCTACTTTAGCCATCATTGGTGGTGTTGCAACAGCAACGTCAAAGTCTAGCCAGCCGTCTTGGATTTTTTCAACAAGGTCATCAGAACCAACAATATCTGCTCCGGCTGCTTCAGCATCCTTAGCTTGTTGTCCTTCAGCGAAGACGATAACCTTTTGTGTCTTACCAGTACCATTAGGTAGTACGATAGCACCACGAATTTGTTGATCAGCTTGTTTTGGATCTACGTCCAAGTTAACAGCAACTTCAACAGTTGCGTCGAATTTAGCGAAGTCAACCTTCTTTAATAATTCAACAGCCTCTTCAGCAGTATAGCTTTTGTTTTTATCTACTTGTTTTAATGCTTCTGTATACTTTTTTCCATGCTTAGCCATGCTAAGTTCCTCCTTGCTTTGTGGTCTTTCGGAGAATTATATTTTCCCCTCCCACTTGTTAAGAATGCTTTCACATTCCTGTAAACTGCTTAAATCTAGTCTTTTACTTTACTTCAAAGCCCATACTTCTTGCAGTACCAGCAACCATACGCATTGCAGCTTCGACACTAGCAGCGTTTAGGTCTTTCATCTTGGTTTCAGCAATTTCGCGAACTTGGTCTTCAGTAACTGTGGCAACCTTATTTGTGTTAGGTTCGCCAGAGCCCTTTTCAACGCCAGCAGCCTTCTTCAATAGAACTGCAGCTGGTGGTGTCTTAGTAACGAAATCGAATGAACGGTCTTCATATACTGAGATAACAACAGGGATAATCATACCCTTTTGATCTTGTGTACGTGCATTGAAGTCCTTTGTAAAGGCAACAATGTTAATACCAGCTTGTCCTAAAGCAGGACCAACTGGAGGAGCTGGAGTAGCCTGTCCAGCAGGGATTTGTAATTTTACTACGTTAGCAACTTTTTTAGCCACGGTGCATACCTCCTTGTTCCGTGATGTGGTCATGATGAGAATCTAAATTTTCTCTCCCACATGTATGTCTCAAAAACATACGTTTTATATGGTAGCACGGTCTACCGTTGTTTACAATATTTATTTTTTATTCCGTCTCCGGTGTTCAGTAATATAGTCTGCTATGGGGACCGGTCCGAGCCACAGTGCGGTCTCGAACCTCGACTTTGAACCTTGCACAGTTCGCAAGTTTCAAAACTCGTCCCGTGGTGTAAGAGCTAAAGCTCTAACGCCACCTCCATAGCCAACTATATTACTGAACCCCTCCGACTCTTGGCTTGCTTGATATTTAATTATATATATGAATGATCTAAAACCTCAATTATTAGCACCACTGACTTAATAATTTAATCTAAAATCCGATAGCAATAATTAATAGTTCATTGAAGAATCTTAATTACATTCAAATATGCATAAACTTCCAACGTAACACTTAGTCGGAAGAGCTGAGAAATATTTGTGGGCAGTGGTAGTGATGTTATGGCTTTAGCCATTACATCACCGGGCGTGTTTGGATACTTGCGGTTTGTGCAAGCATTCAAACCGAGGTTCGAGACCGCTCTTCGGCTCGGACTGGTCCGCACAGCCAGTGAATATTTCTCAGCTCTGGAGATGGCAATTAGCCTTGTTTTTCAACTGATGTAAAGTCAACTTCGGCTGATGTCATACGTCCAAACATATCAACATCAACTTTAAGCTTTCTGTGTTCGTCATCAATTTCGGTAATCTTACCTGTTGTGTCTGTAAAGGCACCGTCAGTGATCTTAACTGTTTCGCCAACTTCAAAGTCAGAAGGTTTTTGTGAATCCATACCGAATTGACTTAGAATGTTGTCAATTTCTTCAGGTAATAGAGGTGCTGGCTTACTACCAGAACCGTGACTGCCGACAAAACCGGTAACACCTGGAGTATTACGAACGATAAACCATGATTCATCGGACATAACCATTTCTACTAGAACGTATCCAGGGAAAGTCTTTTCCATTTCTTTCTTTTCTTTACCGTTTTTAACTTTTGTTTCTTCTTCTTCAGGAACAACTGCACGGAAAATGAAATCTTCCATACCCATTGATTGGGCACGTGATTCTAGATTTTCCTTAACTTTGTTTTCATATCCTGAATAGGTATGTAGTACATACCATTGTTTTTCGCCAGCTTCAGCCATAATTTCCTCCAAAAATTCAAAATAAAAAAACTCCGAACCATGTCGAAGTTTTTCTCGTTACAAACATAATAGCAAATTTTTGACGCTCTTACAATCTATTTACCCATTACGAAATGTTGTAACAATGCAATCAAGCCCCAGTCAACTAGAGCAAAGAAGACTGCGTACATTAATGATGTAGCGATAACAGTCCAAGTATCACGCTTGTTTTCTTTAAATGTAGGCCAAACAACTAATTTCATTTCTTTGTTGACACTACCAAAAAATTTAAATAGTTTCATTTGTTCCTCCAGAGTTATCTTGTTTCTTTATGCAATGTATGTTTACCACAGTGCTTGCAAAACTTTTTAACCTCTAGTCTTTCTGTACGACTAGGGTTTTCAGTGATTGTGTAATTTCTTGATCCACAAACTGTACAAGCTAAGGCAACTTTTCTTAATCCCATGTTTTTCTCCAAAATCTAAACTTAATCTTATTAATTGTAAACTCTGAATCATGGTTTGTCCATTGCAATATCATGACAAATGATTATCGTGTTGTTCTTTAATTTTTCTTTTACATCTTTGAGCCGCTGCTTTAAGAGCCTTAGCATCACAGTCAGCTTGAAGACATGCATCATCTAATCGAGTGCGACCATAGACATATCTTAGGGCAATTAACTCTCTAAGATTCATCGCTGTTGTCGCAATTCGAATATTATCAAAGTCCTCGACCGCATTTTTATGACTTGGGGTAGTCATTTTAGATTGGTCGATTTCATCAAGTGATTCGGTTAAACCATTGACCTTCCTTTTATTTGCATTTTCATATCTAATCAAATCAATAATACAATGTGTAAATTTCATTTTGAAAAAACTACCAAATTTAGATCCAGTAGAGCCATCAAATAATTGACACGATTGAAAGCAAGTAAAATAGGCTTCTTGATACCAGTCATCACGTTCGTAACTAGTTATGAAATATTGCTTTGCCAAGTTATCAATCATTGGACGGTACTTATTAACCAATAAAACTAGAGCTGGAGAATTACGGTCATTTCTAACCTGTTCAATCAATAATGATTCTTCACTAAGCATTAGATAAATTTATTACGGACAATAATTTTACACTTATAAGATTACATGAGTTATTTTTGTTATTCTAGCGAACGTTTGTTTACAAAAAAAACGAATGATATTTAATTATTTAGGTTATATAGTGCCTGCCGCCACGGGTTGTCAGTAATGCAGTCTGCTATGGGGACCGGTCCGAGCCAAAGTGCGGTCTCGAACCTCGATTTTGAACCTTGCACAGTTCGCAAGTTTCAAAACTCGTCCCGTGGTGTAATGGCTGAAGCCATAACGCCACCTCCATTGCAGCTGCATTACTGACAACCCGTGGCTAATTTATTTTGAGGAACAAAAAAGATATATCCGTCTACTTTGGATATATCTAATATTAAAAATCTAAATGCTTAAAACTGTTAAGCGTTTCTTGATGCAAAAGCTTGATACAAAAGAATACCTGTTGCTACTGAAGCATTCAAACTTTGCACATGTCCTACCATTGGAATGTTCAATGTTTGATCTGCTTGTTTCAATACTAATGGAGAAATTCCCTTACCTTCGTTTCCGATGATAAGTGCAATTGCGCCTTTGGCATTCCAGTTACGGTAGTTGTCACCTTCCATAGCTGTTCCAAAGACCCAGACGTTTCTCTCTTTTAGTTCTTTAATTGTATTAACTAAATTTGTCACACGAACTACTGGTACATGTTCGATGGCACCTGTTGATGTCTTCGCTACAGTTGATGTTAAACCAGTCGATCTGTGCTTAGGAACGATAATTCCGTGAACGCCAACTGCATCAGCTGTACGCATGATTGAACCTAAGTTATGGGGATCTTCAATTTTGTCTAGGATAAGGATGAATGGATCTTCGTTCTTCTCTTCGGCTCTCTTGAAAATATCTTCCAACTCAGCGTATTGATATGGGGCAATGTATGCGGCCATTCCTTGGTGATTTCCACCGTCACTGATGTCATATAGTTTGTTCTTGGGAACTTCTTGAACGATTAAACGGTCTCTCTTAGCTAACTTGATAGCTTCGGCGATATGTTCACTTGAAAGTCCTTTTTGAACTAAAACTTTGTTAACTCGTTGATTTGCGGTTGCTGATTTCAATAACTCGATTACTGAATGAACGCCGTAAATTAGTTCCTTTTCTTCACTGTTACTATTATTTGAACTGTCTGTCATCTGCTTCACCTGTCTCTACTTCATTTATGCACCATTGTGCTAGTTCTTTCACACGTTCTTTGTTGCCAGTAATATCTAAATAGCCAAAAACTGCTTCAAAACCAGTGGACATATGATATGTGACGACACTTGTATTCTTTGCTTTGGTTTGCTTTTTCGCATTACGACCGTTCTTGTAAATACGAATCTCTTGTTCAGATAAAACGTCATTATCAAGCATCAATGTGATTAAAGATGCTTGTGCTTTTGCGGAAACGTAATGTTTCGCTTGGTGCTGTAATTCGTTAACTTTGACGATATTTTTGGAAAGCAAGTGTTCACGAATAAATACTTCATAAACTGCATCCCCTAAATATGCCAAAGTTACGCCATTAAATTTCTTAACATCAGTCATTAATATGCCACCGTGTTCCTTGTGGTGTATCCTCTAAGATCACACCCATATCCTTTAGTTGGTCACGTAACTTATCGCTGGTAGCAAAATCTTTGTTTGCTCTAGCTTCATCACGTGCATCGACCATTTGTTGAATTTCTTCAGATAAATCTTGTTGGTCTTCATCCAAGTTGACACCCAAAATACTAGTCAATTTAACCATAGCTTCTAGGATAACATTTGCAGCATTTTTAGCAACCGTCTCTTGGGCAGCAGTGTTGTTAGCAAGACTGACCAAGTTAAAGATTTCTGTCAAGCCATTTTGAACGTTAAAATCATCATTCATAGCATCTGTAAAGTCAGCAATAATCTTATCAACTTGTGCTTGCGTATCCTTGATATCAGTAGCATCTTCGGCTCCATCAAGACGGAACTTCAAGTTGTTGTAAGCCGTTTTAATCTTATCTAAATTATCGGCAGCTTTTTGCAAATTAGCTTGTGAATATTCTAGTGGACGACGGTAGTGTGTTGATGACAAGAAGAATCTCAAAACTTGCGGATTAGTTGATTTAACTAAATCATGAACAGTTACAAAGTTACCAAGTGACTTGCTCATTTTTTCGTTATTTTCAACTGTAACAAAACCATTGTGCATCCAATAATTGACAAATTTCTTGCCAGTCTTAGCTTCACTTTGGGCAATTTCATTTTCGTGGTGAGGGAATTCCAAATCTTGACCACCACCATGGATATCGAAAGTATCGCCTAAGTACTTAGTCGACATAACTGAACATTCAATATGCCAGCCCGGACGACCTTCCCCCCAAGGAGAATCCCATTTGATTTCATTTGGTTTAGCTTTCTTCCAAAGCGCAAAATCGATTGGATCTTGCTTCTTGTCGAATTCAGTATCACCAACGTGTTCACTGGCACCTTCAACTAATTGATCGATATTTTGGTCAGACAATTCACCATAGTGTTCAAACTTACGGGCACGATAGAAAACATCCCCTTGTGATTCATAGGCATAACCTTTATCAATCAAATCTTTAATAAAATCGATAATTTCTTGAATGTTATCAGTTGCACGTGGATTAATAGTTGCACGTTGAACGTTAATTTCGTCAATATCTTCATAGAAAGCTTTGATAAAACGGTCAGCTACTTCGGGAACAGTAATGCCTTCACGGTTAGCCTCTTTGATCATCTTATCGTCAACATCGGTAAAGTTAGAAACAAACTTAACATTGTAACCTAGAAACTCTAAATAACGACGAACAGTATCGAAAGCAACGATTGAACGAGCATTACCAATATGAATGTAGTTATACACAGTGGGTCCACAGACATACATATTTACTTGTTTAGGTGTTATCGGTTTAAATTCTTCTTTTTCACGCGTTAAGGTATTAAAAATTTTCAACATAATCTTCACCTATATATAAAAAAGGGGTTGAGGCAAACTAAGTTTTCCTTCAACCTCTTTTTCTGTTTTATTTTATTTGAAACGAATTATTTCATTTCATTCAAAGTCTTGTCGATATTAGCAAGAGCTTTTTCTTTACCAAACAATTCGATAGTTTCAGCAATAGCTGGACCATGCATTGTTCTTGTTGCAGCAATTCTAGCTGGCATGTAAAGTTTTCTACCTTTAACACCAGTATCAGCTCTAACTGATTGAATAGCAGCCATGATTTGTGTTGCTGTAAAGCGGTCAAGTTTTTCTAACTTACCCTTCAAATCTTCAATAGCTGTCTTAGAATCGTCGTCAACAAGTTCTTTTTGTTCGTCATCTGTTAGGTGTTCTGGTTGGTTAAAGAAGACATCTGACAATTCAACGATTTGTTGTGTGTAACTCATTTGTGGCATGTAAAGTTCTGTTAAATGTCTAACCCATTGAATTTCGTCCGTGCTTGGATCAGCAGGAATACGTTTTGCTTCAATCAAGTTTGAAAGTACTAAGTCAGTAATTTCAGAAACGTCAGCACCCTTAACGTATTGGTTGTTTACCCATTCAAGTTTCTTTTGGTCAAACTTAGCAGGTGATCTGCTCAAACGGTGTTCATCAAAAATCTTGATGAATTGTTTTCTTGTGAATAACTCATCTTCACCAACTGGTGACCAGCCAAGCAAAGTAATGAAGTTAAACATAGCTTCTGGTAAGTATCCTAAATCACGATATTGTTCGATGAATTGGAGAATTGATTCATCACGTTTACTCAATTTCTTACCAGTTTCAGTATTGATGATAAGTGTCATATGACCGAACTTTGGAGCTTCCCAGCCAAGTGCATCATAAATCATCAATTGTTTAGGTGTGTTAGCAACGTGATCATCACCACGAAGAACATGAGAGATTTCCATCAAATGGTCATCAACAACAACGGCAAAGTTGTATGTAGGCATACCGTCACGCTTTTGGATAACCCAATCGCCACCGATAGTATCTGATCCGATTGAAACTTTACCTTTAACGATATCGTCCCATTCGTAGTTCTTAGCATGTGGTACGTGGAATCTGACAACTGGTTGTAGTCCAGCATCTTCAGCTTCTTTGATCTTAGCAGCCTTTTCGTCTTCAGTCATACCAGCAAATTCATATTCGTAGTGTGGCATTTGACCATTAGCTTCTTGTTCTTCACGCATCTTTGTTAGTTGTTCTTCAGTCAGATATGATTTGTAAGCTAAGCCCTTTTCAAGTAATTCATCGATATATTTTTGATAAATTGCTTTTCTTTCTGATTGACGGTAAGGACCATAATCTCCACCGACATCTGGACCCTCATCCCAATCAACGCCAAGCCATTTAAGGTTTTCTAGTTGACTCTTAGTACCGCCTTTAACGTTACGCTTTGTATCTGTATCTTCGATACGGATTACGAAAGTTCCCTTGTGACTACGTGCGAATAAGTAGTTAAAGATAGCTGTTCTAGCGTTCCCAATGTGCAAGTGACCTGTTGGACTTGGTGCATATCTTACACGAATTTTGTTATCTGACTTTTTTGCCATTTCTGTGTTCTCCCCTTTTATTTCTCGAGTTGTTTCGATTTGAATTCCGGTTGCCGTTACTGTTGTTATTGGAACTGTTTGAACCATTTGAATTACTGTTACGGCTGTTGGTATTCTCCTTGGCACTACTCTTTTCTTGGATACCATGCATTGAATGCTTAGGCTTTGCAAAAATCATTTTACCAGCATCAGTTTGCAATGCACTAGTTACAACGACATCGACGTCCTTGTTAATGAAGTATTTACCTTCTTCAACAACGACCATCGTACCATCTTCTAGGTATGCGACACCTTGCTCTCTTTCAGTACCCTCTTTAATAACTTTAACAGTCATTGTTTCTCCTGGCAAAACCATAGGTTTCAAAACTTTGGCTAATTCGTTAATGTTAAGTACTTGAACATTTTGAAATTCACTTACCTTACTTAAATTATAATCATTTGTGATGACAGCACCACCGATTTCTTTAGCTAATTTAAGCAATTTCATATCCACTTCTGGAATATTATCATAATCTCGCGTTGTTGTTTCATAATTAATCGTTTGATCCATCTTGATTTCATTCAAAATATCCAAACCACGACGACCACGTTCACGCTTTTGATTATCACTGGAATCAGAGATCAATTGTAATTCATGGACAACAAAGTCCGGAATCATCAACTTACCTTCCAAAAATCCAGTTTGTGCTAACTGATGAATACGACCATCAATGACAACGGAAGTATCCAAAATCTTATATGGATAATAGTCTTTTTTAGCGGAACGACGAGTTACTTCACCCTCGGAAGCAATCCCATTATTCTTTTCTGCTGTTTTATTATTGTTAGTATTACGTTTTGAAATTGAGAAATTACTCCAGTCATTACGACGACTAGTTCCCATTCTAAAACCAATCCATCCGAAGACAATCATTAAGATGACTGGGATGACGTTTGAAAACATATTGTGCATCATATAGAACGGAATCGAAATGATGTTAGCCAAAATTAAACCACCGATTAAGAATCCTGATCCATAAATAATCCAACCAGGGGATCTCGAATTGAGATATTTCTCAATCTGTTGGTTTAAATCTAAAATTGGTTTAACAAACAAGAACGACAAGAAATAAAATATAATACATCCAATAAGTCCGTCAAAATAGCCGTTGTTGATAAAAGCAATTCCTGCTAAACCTGATACTTCCCACAAACTAGGTAAAACAGTTATCCCGACTGCGATACCTAATAGTGCAAAAATTATATTTACTACAATCTTTCGCATAGAAACCTCCTCATTTAAAAAATTTTCTTCATTGCATCTGATACTGTACTGACACCGATTATTTGAATTTTACTGTTTTTTGACCAGTCACCTTGATTATTTTTAGGAACAAAAATTCGCTTGAAACCTAATTTTTCAGCCTCACTGACACGTTGGTCGATTCGGTTGACACGACGTACTTCACCGGTCAAACCAACTTCACCAACAAAACAATCTGTTCCAGAAATTCCAATATTCTTGTAACTTGATGCAATCGACATTGCTAAAGCCAAATCAATCGCTGGTTCATCTAATTTTACTCCACCTGTTGATTTCAAGTAAGCATCCTGATTTTGAAGCATCAAGTTGCCACGTTTTTCCAACACGGCCATAATCACTGAAACGCGGTTGTGATCTAAACCAGTGGCGGTTCTCTTAGCATTACCAAAGACTGTTGGCGTAATTAGCGACTGAATTTCAACTAAAATTGGTCTCGTACCTTCCATTGAAACAACAACCGCAGAACCATTGGCATCGGCTAAACGTTCTTCCAAGAAAATCTCTGATGGATTAGCCACTTCGACCAATCCCTTAGTACGCATTTCAAAAATACCGATTTCATTCGTTGAACCAAAACGGTTCTTAACCGAACGCAAAATACGGTAACTGTGATGGGTGTCCCCTTCAAAGTATAAAACAGTATCAACCATGTGTTCCAAAATTTTTGGACCAGCAATGGCGCCGCCTTTAGTCACATGTCCAACGACAAAAACGGTGATGTTTTGTTGCTTAGCGATATTCATCAACTCAGCAGTAACTTCACGAATTTGCGAAACACTACCAACAGCAGATGTGATCTCTGGTTCATCCATTGTTTGAACGGAGTCAATAATCAAGTAATCTGGGTGCATTTCATCGATATTCTCACGGATATAACTCATATCTGTCTGTGGATAAAGATACAAATTATCACCAGTAACGCCGATTCGGTCAGCACGCATCTTAATTTGCGAAGCACTTTCTTCACCAGAAACGTACAAAACTTTACTACCATCTCTAGCTAATTGACCAGATACTTGCGTCAAAAGTGTTGACTTACCAATACCAGGATCACCACCAATTAAGATTAATGATCCAGGTACGATACCGCCACCAAGCACACGATTCAACTCACCAAGTTCTGTCTTAACACGAGGTTCCTTTTCAAATGAAACTTCGCCTAACTTAACTGGCTTTGATTCGACATCACTAACACGACGGCTAGGTGATGCATTAGCTTTACTTATTTTAGCAATATCTGGTTGGTCAATTTCTTCGACCATTTGATTCCAAACTCCACAGTTAGGGCAACGTCCGAGATACTTTGGGGAAACATATCCACAATTTTGACATACGAATTTTGTTTTAGTTTTTGCCAATAAAATAGTTCCTTTCTTATTATATTCCTGAAGAACCAAATCCTCCATGACGTTTTGTTAATCCACCCTCGTCGTCATCGGTTGTAAGGTATTTGATGAATATTCCTTGGGCCAAACGTTCACCTTTTTTAACAGTGTAATCCACAGGGAAAAAGTTAATTAATTGAACAAACAGCTCACCCTCATTACTATCATTATTATAATAATCTGCATCAACAACACCAATACCATTCGGAATTGATAAGCCACGCTTCAATGGATTGCTAGAGCGACTAGCAATAATCAAAACTTCATCATCTTGCATGTAAGCTTTGACACCTGTCGGTACCAATACTGGCTTGATTGACTTTTGAACTTCAGCAATTTTGCTGTCATCCATTTTGCCCTTATTTAGCAAAAATTTCAAAACATTCAAAACACCAAACTTCCAAATTGAAGGAACAACAAAATCTTCGGAACTCTCGATATCATAACCAGCAGCATTTTTAGTTTGACGAACTGGTAAATTGATTCCTTTACCTTCGTATTTCTTAACAATTTCAAATCCACGTTTTTTTGTCAAATTGAAAACTCCTTAAGTATTGTATGAAGTTGTCGTCTCCAGAGATAAGAAACATTCACTGGCCGTGCGGACCGTTTTAAGCACGATACCACAGCATCCCCCCAACGATTTAGAATATATCAAATCAAAAAATCGGAAGAGCTGAGAGTATTAACCAGCTGTGAAAGTGGCGTTATGGCTTTAGCCATCACACCACCGGGCGAGTTTGGATACTTGCGGTCTTTGCAAGCATTCAAACCGAGGTTCGAGACCGCACTCTGGCTCGAACCGTTCCGCATAGCAGGTTAATACTCTCAGCTCTGGAGAAACAAACCTTCAGTAACTAAAATAATAGCATTTTAACCACTATAAAACTATTCATTACACTGACTTTCTTCTTATAATAGAGTAGTATAATATTAAATTAATCTAGCAGGAGGTAATTTTATGGAAATGAAACATGAGGACGGTCGTTTCTTTTTTGAAGACAACGATAAAATGATTGGGGAAATCACTTATTCCACCGTTAAAGATGGCGTTATTTCACTCGACCATACTTTTGTCGACGATGACTATCGTGGTCAAGGATTAGCCGGTAAACTTCTCAATGCAGCTTTGGATTACGCTGATTTGAAGAGTCTCAAAATCGTACCAGTTTGCGAATATGCTAAAGCTGCTTTTGAGAGAAAACCAGAGATCAGATTTTTGTTAACCGAAAATTACCAAGAGCTTTTAAAGGGGGAAAAATAGTTGGATCAAAATGAATTAAAGCAGGCCGTTGGTATTAAGTCCGTTGACTTTATCCAAAGTGACAGTGTTGTTGGACTTGGTACTGGCTCCACGGTTTATTACATGATTGAGGAACTCGGCAAGAGATATCAAGCTGGCGATATCAAAAATATCGTTGCTGTAACCACTTCTTCTCGCTCTGAAAAACAAGCTAAGTCGCTTGGCATCCCAACCAAAGATTTGAATGATGTCGACCACATCGATTTAACCATTGATGGCGCCGATCAAATCGACAAGAATTATCAAGGTATCAAAGGTGGCGGTGCTGCCCACTTGCTTGAAAAGATGGTCGCAACTAATTCCACCAAAAACATTTGGATCGTCGACCAATCAAAATTGGCTGACACCTTAGGCAGTTTTCCATTGCCACTAGAAGTAATTCCTTTCGGTTGTGAAAAAACCTTTGCAGACCTTCAAAAAGAAGACCTACATCCGGAATTCCGTTTAGATGACGACGGCAAACGCGTTTTGACACATAATAAAAATTACGTAATTGATTTAAAAATGGGCGAAATTACTCACCCTCACCTATTAGCCGAATGGTTAGATCACCAAGTTGGAATAGTTGCACACGGACTATTTCTTGATATAGTTAATACTATTATCGTCGGTTATGAGGATGGACCAAAAGTAATCGATAATATCAGATAGAGGAGAGAATTGTATGACTAAAGAAATCACATCATCAGAATTAGATAATTTTAAAAACGCTTTTGAAAACACACCAGGTTCTTCAGCAATTAAAAACGCTGTTGCTAACAATGGTTTGTTCAAATCAAGTGAAACAATCGCATCTAAAGTTGCTATGGACCCTACTTTCTCAGTTGAAATTGATACTGGTAAAGTTGCTGATCAAAAACAATCTGGATTATGCTGGGTTTTCGCAGCATTAAATACTATGAGACACCCTCTTCAAGATAACTTTAAGATCAAGGGCTTTGAACTTTCACAAGGTTACATGCTTTTCTGGGACAAACTAGAAAAATCTAACTACTTCTTCGAAAATGTTATCAACACAGCTGCTTTACCAACTGGCGACCGTAAAGTCGACTTCCTAATGGCAACACCTCAACAAGATGGTGGTCAATGGGATATGGTTATGGCACTTGTTCAAAAATATGGTGTTGTTCCTAAGGCCGTAATGCCAGATACATTCAGTCGTACAAACTCATCCGAGCTAAACAACGTTCTTAATAAGAAATTACGTAAAGACGCTATCATCTTGCGTAACCTTGTTAACGACAACAAGTCTGAAGAAGACATCGAACGTAAGAAGAATGAATTGTTAAGTGAAATCTACAAGATTTTAGTTTACACAGTCGGCGTTCCTCCTACAAAATTTGACTGGGCTTACCGTGATGACGATAAGAACTATCACAAGGAAACAGGCATCACACCTCAAGAATTCTTCAAGAAGTATGTTGGTTGGGACTTAGACAGTTACATTTCAACAATCAATGCTCCAACAGCTGACAAACCATACAACCACGTTTACACAGTTGAAATGCTTGGTAACGTAATTGGTGGACGTCAAGTACGTCACTTGAACCTTGAAATCAATGACTTCAAGAAATTAGCCGTTAAACAACTCCAAGCTGGCGAAACAGTTTGGTTCGGTAGTGATGTTGGTCAAAGTTCAGACCGTAAGATTGGTATCATGGATACAAACATCTATGACCTTGAAGGCCTACTAAACACTGACTTGAAGATGACAAAGGCAGAACGCCTTGACTACATCGAAAGTATGATGACACACGCAATGGTTATCACTGGTGTTGATTTGGACGAAAACGGCAACCCATTGAAGTGGAAAGTTGAAAACTCATGGGGTGAAAAAGTCGGAACAAAAGGTTACTTCGTAATGAGCGACTCATGGTTCAACGAATTCGTTTACCAACTAGTTATCAACAAGAAATACTTACCAGAAGACCTCAAGAATACCTTTGAAACAGAATCAAAAGAACCAAAAGTATTAGCACCATGGGATCCAATGGGAGCATTAGCATAGAGAGCGAAGCAGGCCTGGGAATTTCCGAGCATTTGCATGACTTCACGAATTGTCCGCGTACTTTGCGGATGATTTGTGAAGTTAGACAAAGCGGAAGAAATTGGCCTGCGTAGCTCGTTTCAGAGCTACTGCCTATTTAAAAATACAATTATCAAAAGTCACAAATTACATCGTCTTTCATTGACCAATGTAGTTTGTGGCTTTTTCTATAATCCATTTACATTTGGTACCTATTCAAAATAGAGAAACCTTAAATCCTCCAACCAACTAGCCTCAGGTTGACAGAAATTTCACCCGCAATGAAGGTTGAGTTAGGAGTTTACTCCTTACTCAACGGACGTCTTTTGAGATTTGCGAACTGTGCAAAGCTCAAAAGCGAGGTGTGAGACCTTGGCTCACACCGGTCCCATAGCAGGCGAAAATTTCTGGCAACCTGAGGCGGCACAAACCAAGTAAGGCAAAATAATCCCCACTGCTCTATAATGAGAATAATATCTAAAAAAGGAGTTGTTCATATGAAAAATAACCAATTTGCAATCCGTCCAACAGACTTTAAAGATCAATTAACAGAGCTCACCGAAATCGGTTTTCTAGATAAAGATAACGAGTCAGAAACCAATCCCCTGCAACTTTGGATCAGCTTTTTAAGCAAGAGCTTTTTAGAAGATAAAACTTCTTCAACTTTTGAAGAAACGCTCAAAACATATATGGCAACTGATGAACAAAATTTGAGTGAATATATCGATTCAGCCACTCATGTCTCAGTCGTAGCTTTTTATAACGTTGCCCTACAACTTCTCAAATTCAATCCTGACGTGGACTTTTCATTTACAGACCCATTAGCTGCCATGGATAAAATTCAATTGATGGTTGCTGACCATAACGGCGCTTCGTTCACCATTGACGAGTTAAAATCCGCTTGGTATTGGTTATTAGCAACTCACAACAAGATGGGCCAAACTTATGTCGACTCACTCGCATCTAAAGGTTACTTCACTAAGTTTTACAGCAAAATCACTAAGCCAATGCTATTTAATGGCAAGACTTTGCCCGTATTTAACCCACATAAGTTAATTCGTGAAGTCGTTTACGTAGAATCACCTCAAGACAGTGATAATGACGGCAAGCGTGATTTACTTAAAGCTGAAATTTTACGCCCTAGCGAAACTGAGAATGGCTTGAAAGTACCTGTTCTCTACACTGCTAGTCCTTACAACCAAGGTACTAATGATGAAACTGGCGAAAAACTCACTCACAATGTCAACGTACCTTTAACACACAAACAACCAAATAATCTAAAATATTCAGATATTGAATATAAAGATGATAATCAAGAAATCCCTGCTCCAAGAAAAATCGATGGTGAAACTAAAAAAGCTGAACAAGATTTCTCTAGAGAAAGTTCATACACATTAAATGACTACTTCTTAGCTCGTGGTTTTGCGGTCGTTTATATGGCCGGTATCGGTACAAAGGATTCTGACGGCTTCAGAACCACTGGTGATCCTGACGAAACAACTTCAACGGTTTCCATTATTAAGTGGTTAACTGGTCAATTACCTGCATTTACCAACCGAACTGACAACATCAAAATTAAAGCATGGTGGTCAAATCAAAAAGTTGCCATGACTGGTCGTTCATACTTAGGGACATTAGCTACTGCTGCCGCAACTACTGGTGTTTCAGGATTAAAGACTGTTATCAGTGAAGCTGCTATTTCTAACTGGTATGACTATTACCGTGATGGCGGACTAGTAATCGCTCCTGGTGGCTTCCCTGGTGAAGATGCTGATGTTTTGGCAGAAGAAACTTTCAGTCGTCGTTTACAACCTGGTGATTTCCACAATATCAAGTCACAATGGGACGACCAAATTAAGGCAATTCAAGATGGCGAAGATCGAACAACCGGAGACTATAATACTTTCTGGGATGCTCGTAATTACCACAAAGATTTCAAGAATATCAAAGCCGATGTTTTCATGGTTCACGGCCTAAACGACTGGAACGTTAAGCCTAGAAACGTTGAACGTCTCTGGAATGGCATTAAGCATAACGGCGTTACACAAAAGATTATTTTGCACCAAGGCCAACACATTTACATCAACGCCTTTCGTTCTATAGACTATAACGATATCATCAACCTTTGGCTGACTCATGAGCTACTCGGAATTGACAATCAAGCCAAAGAAATCATCCCTAATGTTATCATCCAAGACAACACAAAGGCTGAGAACTGGACAGCTTATAAAGACTGGGCTAGTGCCGAAAATCAACAAATTAAATATAATTTATCAAGTGATAAATTAGTAACTGATGAAGTTACTCCATCAACTCAATCGTTCCAAGATAAATTAGATCAACCAACCTTCGACAATTATGCTAAGCATAACGATACTTGGGAACACGATTTGATTGCTGCCGATAAAAAATTAGCTGACAATCAACTAATTTACAAGACTGATACCTTATCTGACGATTTAACAATCGATGGTAAAGTCAACGTCCAATTAAAGGTCAGCTCCAGTGAAGATATCGGACTCTTAAGTTTCCAACTAATCGATTACTGTGAGACCAAGCGTTTGACCGTTTCACCAACATTATTATCGAAGAATAGTTTGGCTGAGACATACGATTGGCGTGAAGATGATTTGCGTGAATTTACTTACGCACAACCAACACCATTCAAGATGATTACTAAAGGTCACATTAATTTACAGAATCGTGAAAACAACTATAAAGTTGATGAACTAAAACCAAATGTTTTCTATAATATTGATGTTGAGCTTCAACCAACATTCTACAAATTACTCAAAGGCCATCAATTAGGTTTGATCGTCTACGCAACCGATTTTGGTATGACAGTTCGTGGTAATCAAAATATTAAATATACAGTTCAGGCCAATGATTCTTCATTAGTCGTTCCAATACACAAAAACTAAAGGTTGAAAGTTTAATTAAGGATGCCGTTTCCAGAGCTGAGAGTATTCATCTGTTGCGCGGCACGGTCCGAGTCATAGTGCGGTCTCGAACCTCGGTTGAAGCCTTTCCAAAAATCGGAAAGTCTCCAACACGCCCGGTGGTGTAATGGCTAAAGCCATAACGCCACTTTCGCTGCAGGTAAATACTCTCAGCTCTTCCAACTAATTTATTTTTATAATATGAATGAGCAGATAAAAGCCCTTTTGTTATTAAATGAATTACAACTTTGATTGCTACAACAACGGTTATATCAAATTTCCATCTTTCAACGTTTAGATATGAATTAATACCAACTACGATTGATTGCTGTGATATATAGCGAAACCTCCTAGACCAAAATTAAGTGGTTTCATACTAGCAATTCTAATGTTATAATCGCCGTTGAACTGTTTATTTTTGGAGATTATTTATATGGAAAAAACACAACTAAATTCATTAAAGAATAACCCCCATTCAAAAAAGAGTGTTGCAGGGTTCCTAATTGCTTTAGGAATCGTTTATGGAGACATTGGTACTTCACCTCTATATGTTATGCACTCTTTAATGGTTGGGAATGGTGGACTTGATAAAATGTCCACTAATTTTATTCTAGGCAGTGTTTCATTAATATTCTGGACACTGACTTTAGTCACGACAATTAAGTATGTTTTAATTGCTTTACGTGCTGATAACCGTGGTGAAGGTGGTATTTTCGCCCTCTACACTTTGGTTAGAAAGCGTGCTAAGTGGCTAATTATTCCGGCTATGGTTGGTGGGGCAACTTTCTTAGCCGACGGTATGATGACACCTGCTGTTACTGTCACTGCCGCAATCGAAGGTCTGAAAGGCATTGCCATTCACAATACCGTTTTGATTGGAAACCAGAACCAAGTAATTATCGTTACCCTGATCATTTTGTCGACCCTCTTCTTTATCCAAAGATTTGGTACGCAATTGATTGGACGAGCATTCGGTCCTATCATGTTGGTTTGGTTTGCATTCCTTGGTTTAATCGGGATTATGAACCTTTCACATGACTGGACGATGCTTCGAGCTTTGAACCCATACTACGCGATTGAACTATTAAGAAGTCCAATCAACATCCGTGGTGTCTTCATCCTTGGTAGTATTTTCCTTGCTACTACTGGTGCTGAAGCTCTCTACTCAGATATGGGACACGTTGGTCGACCTAACATTTACACTAGTTGGCCATTCGTCAAGATTTGTTTGTTGCTAAGTTACTTAGGTCAAGCAACATGGATTTTAAGTGTTAAAGATAATCACACGCTTCAAAACATGGGTTCCGCAATGAATCCTTTCTATCAATCTATTCCAGCTGACTTCAGACTCTTCGGAATCTTCCTTTCAGCTATGGCCGCTATCATCGCTTCTCAAGCCTTGATTTCTGGTTCTTACACACTAGTATCTGAAGCTACCAAATTGAAGATTTTCCCAAGATTGAAAACTTACTACCCAACTAATTTCAAAGGTCAACTTTATATTCCAACAGTTAACTCAATTATCTGGATTGTTTGTTTGTTCATCGTCTTCTATTTCAAAACTTCCGAAAACATGTCAAATGCCTACGGTCTAGAAATTACAATCACAATGTTAATGACAACAATCTTGCTCCATCAATGGTTGTTGATGAAACGTGCTAACCGCTTCTTTACGACGATTATTATCAGTTTCTTCTTTATTATTGAAAGTATTTTCTTCGTAACAAACAGTAGCAAGTTCATTCACGGTGCTTACATTACTATGTTTATCGCCGCCTTACTTATCGCTGTTATGTTCATTTGGAGATACGGTGAAAGACTTAAAGATGACAACACATATAGAAGTCACTTCGTTTCACTATTAGCTTTCAAGCATCAATTAAATGATTTGAGAAAAGATCCAAGTTACCCACTTTATACAACTAACTTGGTTTACCTAACTAAGATTCACGATGGCTACCGTATCAAGAAGAATATCCTTTATTCAATCCTTGATAAACGTCCAAAACGTGCTCAAGTCTACTGGTTTGTAACAGTTAATGTTACCGATGAACCATATACAGCTGCATATAGCGTAGAAACTTTCGATACCGACTACATGGTCAGCGTTCAACTTTACTTAGGATTTAGAGTTGATCAGAAAGTTAACGTCTACTTGCGTCAAGTTGTAAATGATATGATGTCAAACGGTGAAATCAAACAACAGCCACAGAAATATACAACTATTCCTGACCGTGATGTTGGTGACTTCTCATTCGTTATTATCAAAGAAGTTCTATCACCCGATACAAAGATCAGCAGTTTGAAGAAGAGTGTAATTCACATGCGCTTCTTCCTACAAAAGTTCATCTCACCTGCTAACTGGTTCGGACTTTCCTACAGTGATGTAGTCGAAGAACGAGTACCATTAGTACTTGGAAAAGTTTCACTCAATCGTTTACGTTTAGTCAGAAAAGATCGTTCAGCTTTGAAAGATATTAAAGTGGATGATGAAATTGATGACGATGATGAAGATTAGAGAGTGGAGCAAGCCCGGGAATTTCCGAGCATTTGCGTAGCTTCACGAATTGTCCGCGCACCTTGCGGACGATTTGGGAAGTTATGCAAAGCGGAAGAAATTGGCTTGCGGAGCTCGTTTTAGAGCCACTGCATATATAAACAAAAAAATAAGAGCAAGTAATCGAGTCAGATTGATTACTTGCTCTTTTATTTTCTCCAGCAAAGGCTAAAAATAAATTAATAAAAATAAATTACTCGGAAGGTCTGAGAATATTTACCCGCTGTGGAAGTGGCGTTATGGCTTTAGCCATTACACCACCGGGCGAGTTTGAAGACTTGCGATTTTTGCAAGGCTTCAAATCGAGGTGTGAGACCTTGGCTCACGCCGGTCCGCATAGCAGGTAAATGTTCTCAGACCTGGAGATAACCCAGACCTAAAGATAATTCAAACCTGCAGAATCTGCACGGTCTTCTGATTCAACTTAGAAGTAATGAAATCAACCACCCACTCAACATCCTTTTCCGGAGCACCCGACTTCAACAAATTCCAAGACAGATCCAAAGCAACATCATGTCCATTATCCAATTTCAAAATAATATAATGTGGCAATACTTTATCATCTTTTTTATTAACAACCAAAGAGTAGGACATGATATCTTCAAATGAAACTGACTCCTGCTTCTTGCCAATTGGTAAAAAGATAGCCTTGATACGTTTCATCCACGTATTGTAATCATAGTATGACACCGCCCCATCGTTGATCTTCCAACGTCCATAAAGACTTGGTAAATAACGGGGATAAATAATCGTACTTTGAATTAGGAAAGCTATCGTTCCTAGTACAACACCAACGGCAATATCTTTATCAGCCAAGATATACGTAAAACTTCCAATCGCTGCACCAAGAATCAAACTGTTAAATAATGGTTTCCCATTTAACTTTCTTGCAAAGCTCTTTTCCATCTTCATCGCCTACTTTTTCAGCTGCTAATTTTTAATATTAGCGACTTAATAAAATTTAAATTAAAAATAGCTTCTCTTTGCATTTTTAGCAACGATATAGCTCAATAGTAGACGTCTTGTCAGTCTCAAGGTTCCTCATTTCTTTCCACATCAATCAGCGCTTATAATCCACATCAATCAATAATACATATTTTTTTATTGATTAATATTTGTGGAAAGAAGGTGTGATTATTATGTACACCTACATTCAAATTATCGACAAAGACTCCAAAATGTTTAAAGGCTACGTTTTCTACAACATTGAAGACGGACATATATCAATGACAATCGTTAGAGGTATGAAAGCTCTACACTGTATTAATATTCCGTTCTCTAAAATCGTCGACCTACAAATTGATAAATTTTACGGTGAAGATCGTATCAGTTTCATATATCAAGGTAAAAAGTATTCCTTCCTTTACACTGGATATGGTGAAGAACAATACCTCGAACAACATCTACTTAAGGCCATGAAGGCATAAAAAAAGAACACTCAACTGTGTTCTTTTTGTTTTGTCGTTGAAATTAAATTTGATATTGGCCTAATCCGCTTGAGATTGTCAAAATTTGAGCTGTCTATTCGTTTTACCGATTATACAGTCAACTCTAGCTAATTGAATAATTTTGTCTGACAAGTGAATTTTTAACCATTCATCTACATTGATTATTCAGAGACTAAATATTTTTGAATACCAAACGCTACTCCATCGTGATCATTGTCTTTGGTAATAAACTTCGCATAGTCTTTTACACCGGGCAATGCATTATCCATAACAATCGGCGTCCCCACTTGTTCGAGCATAACTAGGTCATTATAGCCGTCGCCAAAAGCTGCCATATCCTCTTTATCCAAGTTTTCTAAATTTTGAATATACTTGATACCACGGGATTTCTGAGCCAACTTATGAGTAATTTCAATGTAATTCTCAGCAGACTGAGTAACTGTCACATCGCCAGAATTTAAGTGTTCAAGTTTTTCATTCATTGCTTTCATTTCTTGTAAGTCGAACGAAATCAACATAATTTTGAAGATTTTTAAACCATCTTGTTTCAGTAAAGAAACAAAATCAGTCACAATTGGTTCAAAATCACAGGCTGAAGCTTCATATTCGATGCCTTTATCAATTTTTTCCACATACCAGTTATCCAAATCATACAATGAACAACTCACATCTGGGAATTCTTGTTTCAAAATCGACAATACTCGTTTGATACTGTCCACATCGATTGGTTCCGATTGAAGAATTTTCTTCCCTTGAGCAGTTTGTTGAAAAATCAATCCACCATTGAAAGCAATTTGCGGCTCCTGCAAGTCAAGTTTATCAATGGTTTCAATCATCTCTCTTGGTGAACGTGCCGAAACTAATGTAAACGGAATCCGACTATCCCTAATTACCTTAACGTTATTTTCACTGATCTTACAATTGCTTTGTAACAGAGTTCCATCCATATCGGAAAAAATGTGCTTAATCAAAATAGTCGCTCCTCCGTGTAATTTATAGTTAAAATTTATCGAACTGGTTCTAGACGAATTGACTTTTTTTGACCAATAACCTTGCTATGAAACGCGTTCTATAACCTACTCTAAAGGTGAATTAAGAAAGGAACGTGAATATCATGTTTGCATACATTCAAATTATTGATCAAAAATCAGGTGTCAGTTATGGATACGTCAGTTTTAAATTCTCCAACCATAATCTCTACATCTCATCTCTCAAAGGCGTTGTAAATATCGACAAGATCACAGTGCCCGTTTCAGAAATTAAAGATGTCGCTGAAGATACTTATTACGGTTGGAATAGAATCAAATTTAATTATAATGGAAAGCGCTTTATTTTTCTATACAGTGGCTATGGCGAATTCGATTATTTGAAAGAGAATATGTTTGAAGCTATTGCTGAATAGTGTGGTGCCTCCGATCGTCAGTAATATATAGTCTGCTGTGAGGACCGGTGCGAGCCAAAGTACGGTCTCGCGCCTCGCTTTTGAGCCTTGCAAAAACAGCAAGTCTCAAAAGTCGTCCGTGGTGTAATTGCTAAAGCAATAACGCCGCCTTCACTGCTGACTATATATTACTGACGACCTCCGGCTAATTGTGTTGATTTATTACATTGGTTTTATTGGATGTGTTATCGGTATAGATACTCCCAAACATTAATTTACAAAAAAATTGCAGTAATCCTTTGGACTAGATTACTGCAATTTTTCTCTCTATTTAATTAACTAACTAATAACGATTGATTAGTCGGAAGAGCTGGAAAATATTTGTGTGCCGTGGTAGTGGTATAAGTACGGAAGGAACCTTCCGTACTTATACCACCGGGCGTGTTTGGAGACTTGACGAACTGTGTCAAGGCTTCAAACCGAGGTTCGAGACCGCTTTTTGGCTCGGACCGTTCCGCACAGCTTGTGAATATTTTCCAGCTCTGGAGACGGCATACTTAACTAATACTTTTTATGCGAACGATGTAGCTACACTACCGACTACAATTAAGACAATTCCTAAAATAGTAAACTTCAATTCACGGCTGCTCTTTTGTTCATGCAGAACAAAGATTCCACCGAATGTTCCGATTACTACGTTTAATTGTGTCCAGATAAATGCTGATGTATTACCGTTTGCTTTGGCTGAGAAGATGTACGCAAATGCGGCAATTCCCCAAGCAACTCCGGCAATCATATTTTGATATTGTTGCTTTTGTTTAAATGAATTTTTGTCTGTGAATAAGGCATAAATAATTGAACCTAGTAGGATTCCTAACATTTCTGGTAGAAAGATACCTGTTGGGCTTTCAGCTTTAACGATTGGCATATTTGGAAATGAAGAGTAGATCCAAAATCCAACGGTTGTGCACAATAGGAAGAGTGCATCTTTCGTCTGCATCTTTTGACCGTCAGTGCTATCTGAAACTGATGTTAATAAAGCACCAACAACAACGATTGCCAAAGCGATGATACCAATAATTTTGGCATGTACGCCGGCCCAATCACCGAAAATCAACATCCCGATAATTGAGTTACCAACTAATTGAAAAACAGTTGATAGTGGAACTGTTCCTGAAACGCCGATACGCTTGAAAGAAATGAACTGACCGATTTGACCGATTGTCCATAAGGCACCACAGAGAACTGAGAACCAAAAAGCTTGAGCACTAACGCTAGGCTGTGTAACTAGATAAGAGATCAAACCAACAACCGTTGCACCGGCACCTATTCCGAACATTTGGTTAACTGGAGATCCCCCAACTTTACCAGTAATGATTGGCATGAAGCCCCAACCAAGCGCTGGAATTAAAGCAATTAAAATATTCATTATGAAACTCCTTCTTGTTTTAAACTGAATATTAGTAATAATTATTTTTTTAATGCGGTATATCTGATTTGCATAAAGAACTACTTATTTCTCATAATTCAATCTCTATTACTCATGATTAAACGAACATTATTACAATTAAATTGTCCAAATAGGCACTTTTGGCACTAAAAAATGTCATGGCTTATCTAGACCATTTAAATAGTTTAACGCAATATTTTTAAAAAGAAAGCATTTTCTTTTAAAAAAGTAAAAAAAATGAAAGTGCATTCATGGTCTCTCTCAACCACGATGCTACTTTCATTTATTTTCAATAATAATTATTTTTCTGTTCGATTACTGCTAATAATATTAAGTTTTTCATCAAAATCGTAAATCAATGGCTTACCATTTGCGACTTCAACTCCATCAATATCTTTATCGCTAATTCCCTCAATATACTTGATCAAAGCCCTGATAGTACTACCGTGGGCAACGATTAGTTGATTCTTATTGTCCAACAGCTCAGGGGCAACGTGATCGACGTAATAAGGAATAATTCGTTGATAAGCTTCATACAAACTTTCAGCAACTGGCATGATGCTAGACTCATAATATTTGTAAGGTCCAACATTAGGGTCTGGTTGTGGCAGTTCCGGTGGCACTGAATAGAAACTTCTGCGCCATTGGTGTACTTGTTCAACTCCAAATTCACGTCTCGTAGCATCTTTATTTTGACCTCGTAAAGCGCCATAGTGACGTTCGTTTAAGCGCCAAGACTTAGTGATTGGCACATAATTAAGATTCAAATCATCTTGAATAATATAAGCTGTGATAATAGCTCTTTGCAAAACAGATGTGTGTACATGATCGAAATAAAAGCCTTGTAACTTTTTAGCGGCCACGTGTGCTTGGACGATGCCCTCTTGAGTTAAACCAACATTATTCCACCCCGTATATTGATTTAAAGCATTAGCAATACTCTCTCCATGCCTTACCATGACAAGTTTTACCATATTACGACATTCCCAACTTTCATATAGAATTACCCTCTAATATTAGCACAATTCTGGTTTCTTATTCATTCCAACCGAGGCAGTCTGTCTCCGGTTGAAAGAAAAATATAGTCTGCTGTGAGGACCGGCTCGAGCCAAAGTACGGTCTCGAGCCTCAATTTTGAGCCGAAAATCACGTCTCAAAAGTCGTCCGTGGTGTAATTGCTAAAGCAATAACGCCACCTTCACTGCTGACTATATTTTTCTTTCAACCTCCGGCTATTTTGTACTTAACTAATACCTTGTTGAGATCACTTCTTCATAATCATAAAATAATTTATTTTTTACAAACTCTATAACAACTAATCTATTAGAGAATTATCTAAACCTCTTGAACACTCAGCCTGCAAAGTTACATGTGTGATATTAAATTTATCTTTTAATAATTTATCAACTTGATCGTAAAGACCGTCAAGTTCAGCCATATTACAGTTCCTTTTAACATTAATATGAGCATCCAACATGATATGATTTTCGTCAATCATCCATAAATGTACGTGATGAACTTTAACAATTTCAGGGATTGTCAAAATTGCAGCCTGAACAGCGTCCAAATCGATTTTTGGACTGGCCTCCATCAGGATATTAATTGTTTCCGAAACAACCGTATAGGCTTCTTTTAAAAGCCAAATGGCAATTACAATTGTTATGATTGGGTCGACCCAATTCCAATTGAACAAAATAACAAAAATTGAAGCTATAAAAACTCCGACTGAAGACAATGTGTCTGTCAGCATATGTAGAAAAGTCGCTTTAATATTTAAATTATGCTTTGAACCGCTCAATAGCATCAACATTGAAATAAAATTAGCTGCTAAGCCAATCAAAGAAACAATCATCATCAATTTACCATTGATATGTTGCGGCTGTGATAGACGCCGAAATGATTCAACAACCATCATCAGTGTTATCACGACTAGGACAATTGAATTAACGAACGCTGCTAAAATTTCCGCCCGTTTGTATCCAAAAGTCTTCTTAGTATTATTCTTGCGCTTGCCAATAACGTTAGCTGCGTATGAAATTACAATTGACAGCGAATCTTCCAAATTGTGGAATGCATCAGAGATCAATCCTAGGCTTCCAGAAAAGAAACCTCCGACAAATTCAGTAATAGTAATCAACACATTCAGCACAGTTACGTAAAAGAAACGTTTACCCGTTACTTTTTCATGATCCATAACATCGCCACCTCGTGTCTATCATACCAATCTTTTCCGAATTTTGTCGCCTCCAGATTCAAGAGATTTTCACCTGCTATGAGGACCGGTGCGAGCCAAGGTCTCGCGCCTCGCTTTTGAGCCGAAAATCACGTCTCAAAAGTCGTCCGTGGAGTAAGGACTAAAGTCCTAACTCCACCTTCATTGCGGGTAAAATCTCTTGAATTCTCCGGCTAATGTATCACTCAAGATATACAATATCTGCAATTAATTAAGTCTGACAAAAGTTACCCACGCTTAATACATGTCCAGCATTAATTCATAAGCAGATTGATTTAAAATCAACTATCAAACTCTAATTCAAAAATACCTTAGCCAGGGGTTGCACGGGATGAAGACCGCAGTGGCAGTGGTGTTAGGCCGGCGTACTTCCGGTCTTACACCACTGGACGTATTTTGAGACGCGGGCTTCGGCTCAAAATCGAGGGTCGAGACCGCACTTCGGCTCGAGCCGGTCCCACGGCAGGCTTCATCCCGTGCAACCCCTGGCGGAACCTCTTAAAGCAAAAAAAATAGAGCCTTATCCGGGTTCCATTTTTCCAACAATATATTTTTATCCTTTTATTTAGCTGTTAGCTTAGCAACAACTTTAATGGGATGAGCTACATCAATGATATCAGAGAATCTATTTGTAACATAATCTCTCATACCGTCACGGGCTTCTTTCTTAGAAACGTTGTGACAAATGCGCTTCTTAGCAATTGTTTGGCCTTCTTTGCTAAAGAAATTACAAGTAACTTCATAATCGCCATGATTACCAAAAAACAACATCATTGTGACCCCCTTCTACACAAAATAACTATCTCATTAACTTCGACCAGATATTTATACCACTTTTTCAAAGTCAGTTCAACAACATAATTTGAAATTTCTTTTTTTAAGAAAAACTAAGCATTTTTTAGTTAATTAATTCCGACTAACTAATTATGATATTATGGTCTTAACGAATTATTTGCAGGGGAGTAACATTATGAAAAGGCAAAACGGCAATAGTAGATCTCGCATGACTCGTGAAGCACTTCGTCGGAAAAGATCGCCATTTTATAAAAAAAAGTCTTTTATCATTCCACTTATTTTGGTCATCATTATAGTAATTGGTATATTTACTTTTTGGAAGATAAATAGTTCCAATAATACAAATTCTACGCGACCATCTCACAAAGTTGAAAAGGTTACATCGAAGAAATCCACTAAGAAAAAGACAACCAAAAAAGCTAAAAAGAATGAGCCTAAAAAGGTTACTAAAGATCAGCCTGCTCAAAAAGTTGAGAAGCAACCTGAACAAAAACAAACAGTTCCACAAATCAAAAATCCTGGTACCTACGATAATTTAACTTACGATACAGATTGGTATACATTCAAAATTTCAAATGAAGTTAAGTTGATCAAAGATGCTAACGGTGATGCTGCTTTGATGGTCAAATATAATTACACAAACAAAACTAACAATAATGAAGTACCTCAACAAGTTCAAAACAATGCAATTATGCTCAAGCAGGATGGCAAGCAATTATCTGCCACAACCGCTACCGGCGACAATGCAGCTATTATTAATAGTAGTAACAATGGTCAAGTTCAACCGGGTAAAAGTTTTGACGGTGCCCTCTTAGTTAAAGTTAATAGCACCACTTCCGAAGTAACAATGTACTTCAAGAATATCCAAACTAATGCTTGGCTTGATAGTACACAACCTTTGAAACTAGACTAAAATATTTTAAAAAAATAAAAAGAAGATGCGGATTTTTATTCTGCATCTTCTTTTATTGTATAGTCTCGTAATTGCACGCTGGCAATAAACAAAGCAATTACTAAAAAGACAACTGTGACATATAAAGATGCCATTGAAAACGTTGTGTGACTCATTTGAGCTACCAATTTATTAGAAAACATTGGGAACATATCACGCAATGCGTGTAATGCAATCACAATTCCCAGATTATGAGTTTTGATATAAATCGTACCAAATAGAATTCCAATAGCAGCCGCAAAAATCACCTGTGCTGAAACGTATCCGATGGGCAATGCTTTTAAATTCATCGTATGGATTAGGCCAAACATGATACTTGAGCCAATAACTGCTCCAAACGCGTTATTGTGCGTTACCTTTAGGAATAATCCAATCAATACGCCACGGAAGATATACTCTTCGGCTAAACCGACTAATAAGCAAATAATAATAACTCTAAATTTAACTTTAAAATCTGGTACAGCTAACATTGGCGAATCCAATAAGGCCACAATAATTATTGCTGGCATGGAAGTTGCCAACTGGGCGCTTACTTTATGACTGTTGAACCAGTAAATCTTTTGGCGAAAATATTTGGCATTTAACAGATAAGCTACCAAAAATACAGCTAGATCACCAACTAATTGTAAAATACTGGTGGATGATTTTTTAGTTACCAAAAGTCCGATGATAGTCATGACAAATGGAAAAATTAAACTGGCAACGATAATTTTTGTAATATTATTTTTTAATAATCTCATAATGACTCCTTTTCATATTTAAACAATACCGTTTCTTGGCACTTATGTCGATTCAAGGAGCATTCTCAATATTCCAAACCAAGGTAGCACTGTAATTCCCTGGTGGCTTCGCCTTAGTGTTGTCAACGTGAAGTATCAAGCCATGGCTCTCATCCCATGTAATTGACTGCAATGGCTGTTCTCTGTCAGTTTGGGCAATGGTCACTTTCTCGTTTAAAGAAATTGGTTGAGAATTTTGACTAACGAAAAACAAATTAGCATCTAAAACATTCTCACCATTAACAAAATTCGTCGTTTGTTTAACAGTCACTTTTACAGGCACACGATTTCGACGAGAATCACGAATTGAAACAACTGGATTAGGTGCCACGGTTTCACTAGTCCGAAATTTATACTTTTCCCGTTCAAAAGGAGTCACTGGTTGAAAATGAATTTTTTTGAACTCTGCAGCAATCCGATCATCTGTATAATGGAGCGTCAATAAATCGCCATCACTTTCATACTTGTGCTTCATATCATCGTAAAATCCTGAAAGAATCGGTTTAAACGAATAACTGTGTTCATCATTAACGCCTTTTGTCTTGGTTTCAATCTCGACTTTATGCTCGTGATTATGTTCTAAATCATCAATCGGAACTTCCAAACTTTTTTCAATAGTATTGAAACTGTGATTATTATGTTCAATCCCATCAAATTTGATTGCAACGACTTCTGTATGTTGGCTTAATGGCAGTTTCAATAACGACTTCTTCAAGTTCTTAATCCCACCATTTTTCAACGTCATCGTGTATTTAACCACATCATCATTCGTTACGTGATGCAATGTTTTATTGTCACTATTACCTTTGGGGAAACTAATATTTTCCATTCTAGTTTCTAAATGAACCGTTGGATCAATTGGTGGTAAAACATGCAAACGAGCCTCGTTAGTTTTAACCGTAAATTTTCCAGCCTCAATTATCGCATAATACCGATTATTATCATCAGACTCATTCAATATTTCAGTAGTCATAGACAACGGATTATCCCTATTACTTGCAACAATCGTATCTTTATCAGCTTTCTTACGATGCCATGTAATATCAGTCTGAGCAGTCTCATTATCTCTAGCAACTGACCTACCTGTTTCAATGTTAAAAGTCGCTCTTTGTTTAACATGACTTTTCTGATCTTCTAATCCACCACCGATTCGGATCTGCTTCGTATCTGAAACACTTGTACCATCTTCATTGACAATATAACCAGTCACGCTCAAAGTCCCCATAACACCATTCTTAGCAGTTACCAAGCCTGATGGATTCACAGTTGCTAATTCATTTTCAGTTACTGAAACAGTTTCCTTACCTTTAAATACACCCAAAGTCCATTGCAATTTACCGGTTGAATCCTGAGGCTTTGTCACATCATTAATGTACGTCCAATTATCAAATAACTTGTTGTCCTTTGTACTGTATAAATAGTTTTTATTTGGCTCAATAGTTACAGACTCAGCTTTAATTTCATTAGAAAGTACGTGAACATGGGCCATTTTTGAATAATAAGTATCATTCCTAAAAGTATTGATTGCTTGATAATAGATATCCCGAACTTTCGAATCCTTATTAGTTTGGACCTTCATACTTGCTGAATCTTTATTTAATCTTTTCCAACCTTTGCCATCAATATTTTCATACCAATCATACTTAGAGGTTCCCCACCATGAAAACAAACCAATATATCGTACAAAGTTACTGTTAATAGATACAGACTCCCCTCGTTTAATATAATAATTTGCCTCAGGCTGTGTACTAAACCCACTAGTACCCCAGAAGATTCCATGTTCAGCACTCTTAGACGGAGGATGAAATGGCTCAATACCTGGATCATCACTAGTCTGAGCACTTACTTTACTAACACTAGAAACGATTAAAAAACTAGCTGTAAGCAAGGAAATGAGCAAGTATATAAAATATTTGCTGTTTTTACGATGCTTCATAAATTAAATTCCTTTTACTATCTTGATTACTTAAAGTATATCTAATGAGATGTTTTCAACAAAGCCAATATAGCCATTTATTTGTTTATGGAAACACATTTTTGATGTTCAACATTTTTAACAAAAATTATCAAAATATTCTTGACATGAAACGCGTTCGATAAAGTATTCTTTAACCGTTGAGATACGAATTCAGTAAAAACAACACGCAGATTCTCCTTTATTGGATTCACCCTTCAAATTGTATTTCACATAATTTATTTGTTTATTAAAAGCCCATGCTGTGGGCTTTTTTGCTGCAATAAAAAAGAACAAATCCAAATGAATTTGTCCCTAATTATGATTCATATTTTTGAATTAATTAATTCCACAACATTTTTAATATCGGTAGCAGTTGTCGGAGTACCTGCAGAATCCCAAGTACAGTTCAATTTAACTTCATGGTGCTGAGTCTGAACAATCAGATACTGAATTTTTCGTGTTAAAGGCTTATTGAACGCCCCTCCACGTGCAGTTTCCGTATTCATGATAGTTTGTCCATCAACAACTACAAACGCCTTAATGGCTGAATATGGCACATCGACAGACTTTCCAGACGCCGGTGAAAAAATTGCCCGAACCTTCTTACTCCAAGTTCCGTAATCATAGTAGTGAATCCCGCGGTCATCAGCCGTCCAATAACCATAGTAATTGGAAAAATACTTCGGATAAATCAGCAGACTTTCTATGGCAAATGCCAACATACCTATGACAATCCAAAGTAGTGGATACATTGGAAATATCGCATAAGAAATAACTGCCACGATTATTCCAAAAAAGATACTGATCAGTAATGGTTCAAAATTGATTTTTCTTGCAAAACTCAATCCTTTTTCCATTTCAATCACCTTATTTTTGCTCTATGAGTACCCTAAAAATAATACATAATGACCAATATTGCCAAAAATAAAGTCTTCAAATATCCCAAATGTCTTCTTTTGGCATTGAAATATGCCGTTTCCAGAGCTGGGAGTATTCATCTGCTGCACGGCACGGTCCGAGCCAAAGTACGGTCTCGAACCTCGGTTGAAACCTTTCCAAAAACAGAAAAGTCTCCAACACGTCCGGTGGTGTAATTGCTAAAGCAATAACGCCACTTTTGCGGTCAATTAATACTCCCAGCTCTTCCAACTAATCTATTTTATAAATGATAGTAATCATGATAACTTCCGATTGTTTAAATAAACGACTGTTAAAATTACTGCACAAATGTTTACATACTATTTTCAGTTTTTAGGTAAATAATATAATCTCTCGAAGTGACCAAGCTTCGATGAATAGAAATCATAAATATCCAACAAATCCAAGAAAGCCAAAGCCGGGACTTGCCAGTGAATTGTACCCGCAATGGAGGTGGCGTTATGGCTTTAGCCATTACACCACGGGACGAGTTTGGATACTTGCCGAACTATGGCAAGGATTCAAATCGAGGGTCGAGACCGCACTCTGGCTCGGACTGGTCCCCATTGGCGAAGTGCAATTCACTGGCAAGTCCCGGCGGCATATTTCAACAACAAAAAAGCCAGCAAAATAAAATTTGCTGACTCGTAAAATATTTACTTTTTAGACTTCTTAGATTTCTTATTAGGATTTCTAGTAAACGCACGTTTAATAACTTGGAAGAAACTAAGTGAACGCACGATATGGTCCGGTTTGATATAAACTCGGATTGCTCGCAAAACTTTCTTAGGGTCTCTAGCTGAGAATGAGAAAGTACCGTTTTTCTTTGTTTCAATAGCAAATCTTGGAATCCACTTGCCACCGAAAATAATTGATACGATCACCAAATGAACTTCTGTCCAAGGAATCTGGATATAGTTATTAGCATCACGATCATCATAAAATTCGAAGCCCTTGTCTCCGACCATGATCTTACCGTAATCTGTCATTCCTAAGTGAGAAGTTGCATTCATGACCAAATCCGACTTCGTATTTAATGATTGAACCATTTAAACTAACCCCTTTATCTCTTTTATAAAAAGTATTATACGTCTTTACTAACTATCAAAAAAGAGGCGGAACTCTTTTGAGTCCACCCCATGTGAAAGTTTAAAATAATTACATAATGTGAAGTACGTGTAGGACAACACCCACAACGAACAATCCAAGAATGACAACGATTGGAGAAACTTTCTTCTTTAGTAACCACATACAGAACAATGTTAGTAGCAAAGCTGCTAAACCAGGGATCAATTGATCCAAGTTATCTTGCAATGTTGTTACTTTATGAGCAGTCAATGATAGACCTGCTTGTTGTTGAATCAAGGCTTCCTTGACTCCTTGTGCACCGGCTGGCAAATGTGCCCAGTCAATGAAAGCACCTTTGTCTAGTTTAACTGATGAAACAGTTGGTGTGAACTTAACAACAACCCAACGGTTAATCAATGAACCTAGAATAAACATACCTAAAATTGAAGCACCCTTTGTGATATCTTGTAGAATACCACCAGATAGGTCATCTGTAATCTTTGAACCGGCTTTGTAACCAAGTTCTTGTGTGTACCACATGAAGGCCATACGAATGGCATTCCATGCTACGAAGTAAATGATAGGTCCCAAAATGTTACCTGTCATAGCAAGTGAAGCAGCTAAGGCACCAATAATTGGCTTAACAGTGAACCAGAACACAGGATCACCAATACCAGCTAAAGGACCCATCATACCAACTTTAACACCTTGAATTGTTACATCATCAATAGGTGCACCATTAGCACGTTCTTCTTCCAAAGCCATAGTAACACCAAGGATAGGTGAAGCTAAGTATGGGTGACAGTTGAAGAATTCCATGTGACGCTTCAAAGCAGCGGCACGATCTTCTTTTGTCGTATATAATTTTTTAAGTACTGGAATTAATGAATAAGTCCAGCCACCATTTTGCATACGTTCGTAATTCCATGAACCTTGAAGGAATGTTGAACGCCACCAAACGGAAATTCTATCTTTTTTTGAAATCTTTACTTGATCTGCCATGTTTGTGTGTTCCTCCCTCTTAGTAGTTATCTATTATGTCGCCGACTGCATCACCAGTGTTAGAGTTTCCTCCACCACCGTTGCCGCCATTACCACCTGATTTAGATAATTTCAAGTAGATAAGCGCCATAGAAATACCGATAGCACCAAGACCGATAAGTGTTAATTGTGTAACTGTAGCAAGTACGAAACCAATTGCGAAGAATGGCCATACTTCTCTTGTAGCCATCATGTTGATAACCATTGCATAACCAACGGCAACAACCATACCACCACCGATAGATAAACCATCTGATAACCATGTAGGCATGGCGTTCAACATTTCTCTAACGGGACCAGCACCAACAGCTAAGATCAATGCAGCAGGAATAGCGATACGAACACCTTGCATTGCAATAGCGATATATTGCCACATTTCAATCTTTCTAAAACTACCTTCTTCGGCAGCTCTATCCATGATGTGAACAATACCAGTTGCTAATGTACGTGCCAAAATTGTTAGTAGTAGTCCGGCAACAGCCAAAGGAACAGCAATAGCAATAGCTGAACCAACGCCGGCCTTACCTTTACCACCAAGAACAAGAATAATAGCTGAAGCAACAGCTGCCAAAGCAGCATCAGGTGCTACGGCAGCACCGATATTAGCCCAACCTAAGGCGATCATTTGTAATGAACCACCTAAGATAAGACAAGGTAATAATTGACCTGTAACTAAGCCGATTAAAGTACAAGCGATAACTGGTTGGTGAAAATGGAATTCATCCAAGATACCTTCCATACCAGCTAAGAAAGATACTATAATGACTAAAATCACTTGAATAGCATTCAATTGCATGATTATAATCCTCCGTGTTATTTCTTACATATATGTATGAATAAAATTATTTTTCTTTGTTCAATTCATCTTGAGCTTTTTTCATGATGTTATCGAGATTATCTGCTGAGTCTGTAGGAACTTTACGAACATCAAACTTGATGCCTTCTTTTTCCATAGCCTTATAAGTATCGATATCATTTTGATCAAAAGCCAAAACTTTGTTTGGTTGAACTTTACCAACTGAATGAGCCATTGAACCAACATTAATTGTCTTCAATGGAACTCCCCCATCAATTGCCTTCTTAACATCTTGTGGTGTTTCGAAAAGCAATAGAGCACGTTCAGCACCAAAGTGCTTGTCGTCTTTTGCAATCTTGATCATTTGCTTGATTGGGACAACGTGAGCATGAACACCAACTGGTGCAGCTTGCATAATCAATTGCTTACGCAAATCATCCTTAGCAACGTTATCTGAAACAACAATGATACGAGTAGGATTTGTTGTCTTACTCCATGCAGTAGCAACTTGACCATGCAATAGACGTGAATCAACACGAGCCAATACATATTTCATTGGTCCTGGTTGACCACCTGTAGGTTCTTGTTTTGGTGCAGCAGCCTTAGGAGCTTCCTTTGGTTGTAGTGATTCTGGACGAACCTTAACACCATCTTTTGCTGTTTCAATAATGTGAGCAGCAATTTCATGTGCTGAGTTCATTGATAGACGTGAAGCATATGCCTCAATCAACATAGGCAAGTTAAGGCCAGCAACGATAGCCCACTTATCCTTATGTGCCTCGAACAAACCATTTACTTGGTTGAATGGTGTTCCACCCCATAAATCAACAAGGAACAATACTTGTTCTTGATCTTCTAGAGAAGAAACAGCTTCTTCCAATTTTGCTTTAAGGTCATCAGGACCCATGCTAGGTTGTAATGTAACGGATTGAACGTCTTTTTGTTCACCGAAAATCATTGAACCTGACATCTTGATGCCATCAGCAAAGTCACCATGGCTTGCAATAACAATTCCAACCATGTTTAATCCTCCTTTATTTTTATGTCATTAAAGCGCTTACTTTGACCACCCATTTCAGGTCAATTCTGACAATAAAAATAGAATAATTTCTAAATAAACCGCTTTAATAGAGCTCACCCTTCATGTGAACCCTTACATAATATCATTTTTTCAGAAAAAAAACAGCTTTTTTAACAAAAAGAACCAAATAAAAACAAAACTAAACTTTTAAGATAAATTAAATAATTCATTTTTCAATTTTCTGGTTCCTCTATAGTGGCTTTCATATCAGGATGTTTAAAAAATAGGTATTATTTAGTCAAAGAGATCTGGACTGATTACGCCCTAATTATTGCTACTTTGTGATGGTTGAAAGTTCTCACTGCTTTTCATTATTTTCAATCAAAAGCCGGTCTAGTCCCCATCATATCAGCATTTTCAATTTAATTAAAAAAGATAAGATATTTTATCTTGATTTATTTCACATGTTACATATATGTAACAGCTTGTTACTTATGTTTGTATTGGTTTTAGTTTGAGAAATATACTGTCGAACTTATCTGAATTTGCTGAAACTGGTAGTTACCAATTTGTATAGCCCATTTTTAGTTAAAATATTTTTTTAAGAATTTATTAAGACAGAAAAAAGGCTGTTAAATTTGAGACATTGCTCCGATTTAACAGCCTTATATACTACTCTAAATTATAAATTCTTTACGTTTTATCAATTTTTCCTGTTGAAGCTATTATACTTAAAACTTCCACTTGGATTCCTCAACTATAAAAAAAAGATTCTCATTAGTGAGAATCTTCCATACTAATTATTTAGCTAGTGGTTTCATTTCAATCATCTTACCAGTCAAACCAACTTGAACTCCGATAGCAATCTTATCTTTACGACTAGGATCAACTAATTGGAACTTGTTTTGTTTAACGATACGCTTGTTTGTACTCTTAAAGCCTGCAGGCAACTCTTCATTTGAACCCTTAATCAACATAACGATGATTGAGAATCCAGAATCATGAACCTTGATTGGTGCATAGTGCAAAGTTGAACTGTAGAATTCAACAACTGTACCAGCTGGGACGAAGAATGTTTGACCATCGTCAGCAGGACTGTATGAGCCTTTAGTATCAAGTGTTGAACGTTGGCCCAAAACCATGATGACATCAGTCAACATAATATTAGTTTCGCTACCTTGGTGATATTCGATAGCTGAAAAATTAGTTGATTGACCAGTACATTCGCCAGCTTCGATTGGCATGTTGGCGTAGATATCCTTACCCATCTCTTGGATAACTGGAATTGCTTCAAGACCTTTGTTAGTTGGTGTGTAGAAGTTAGCTGGACTAGAAATCTTAACGTTCTTATCCATATAATCAGTTACTTCACTGATATCGTAGTTTGTATAAACTTTACCGTACTTTTTAAAGTCTGGATCATCAATTGAGAGGATCTTATATTCTGGATTTAATTTTTGAAATTCTTCTAATGAACTCATGCTGTTCCCCCATGTTTACTATTGTTTATTTCAAACATAATCTAACAGTTGTAAACGTTTTAGTCAATAGTTATTATGGAGGCTTTAGCTAGATTGTTACGGGCACGAATGCCTTTATACTAGGATTAGCAGGACATTTATACCCTCAAATTATCCAGTATAATTATTTTATTCAGCAAACAAAAATAAGGCGCACCGGAAAAACTTCCAGTACGCCTTATCTATATTATATTTAACTCATGATGTTAGTTAATAATCTATTTTAAATATTCGTCCTATAATACTTATTAACTAGTCGGAAGAGCTGGGAAATATTTGTGTGCCGTGGTAGTGGTATAAGTCCGGGAGGAATCTCCCGGACTTATATCACCGGACGTGTTTGGAGACTTGACGAACTTTGTCAAGGCTTCAAACCGAGACCCGAGACCGCATGGCTCGGGACGTTCCGCACAGCTTGAGAATATTTTCCAGCTCTGTAGACGGCATATTTGACTAGCACCATATATTTTTAATTAACTTATGAAGGGTGATATAAGCAACCTTACTTAGTAGTTACTTTAACGACTTCGGTATCCAACTTAGCATCCCTATCCAAAACATTGTATTTCATATAGGAAACACTTGGCATATTGGTAATAATAACCATCATGTCAGTCTTCTTACCAGCTTGTTCGATTTTATCCAAATCAACTTGAGCTAATTGGTCACCATGTTTAACTTCCTGGCCTTCTTTAACCTTGAGGTCAAATGGTTCACCTTTTAATTGAACGGTATCAATACCCATGTGTACCAAAACTTCCAAGCCATTAGCAGTCTTAATACCTAAAGCATGTTTGGTTGGGAAAATTGTTGAAATAGTTCCATCAACAGGTGCGGTAATCTTGCCATCTGTTGGCACAACTGCATATCCGTCACCTAACATTTTTTGAGCAAAGGTTGGATCAGATACTTTTTCGATATCTTCAACCAATCCATTTGCAATACTATAGAAGGTATCTGTTTCGCCAGACTTAACATCACTGACTGGTTCAGCCTTCTTTGGTTGTTCTGCAGGCACATCAGAAGCTGTTATAGCAACGTTTCCATCGTAAAGTTTCTTCAAAGCATCAGCTACAAATTGGACTTCTGTTCCGACAACGATGTGAATATTAACTTTATCCAAAACATTAACGCCGGCAACACCAGCACTCATGATTTGAGATTTATTGATTTTACCAGTATCTTTCAATTGCAAACGCAAACGAGTTGTACAATTATCGATCACACTAATATTATCGTGACCACCAATTCCGGCATAAACTTTCTTAGCCATAACCATATACTTGTCATCAGTCTTAGATGTTGAAACTTCTTCAACTGGTGCCGCATTTGCAACAACTGGTTCACGGCCAGGTGTCATTAAATTGAATTTCTTAATGGCAAAGTCGAAACCAAAGTAATAAATAACTGCCATTACTAAGCCTTGAACTAACAACATGTAAGGTTTATTAGCAATTGGCATATGGAAACTCAAAATATAATCAACTAATCCTGCACTAAATGTGAATCCAGCTGTCCAGTGCATGAATGCCGCAAAAGCCATCGACAATCCAGTGAAAATTGCGTGGATAACATAAAGTGGCCAGGCAACGAACATAAATGAGAATTCCAACGGTTCAGTAACTCCGGTAAAGAATGAAGCAAAGGCACCAGCCATCATTAAACCGGCAGTAGTCTTCTTGTGTTCAGGCAAAGCATTTTTGTAAATTGCCAAGGCTCCAGCAGGAAGTCCAAACATCATAACAGGGAAATAACCAGCTAAGTACATTCCAGTTACGCCTTTAGTACCCTTGTTAGCCCAGAAATTACCAATATCGTTGATACCAGCAATATTGAACTCAAAGACTTGGTTCAAAGCTTGATGCAATCCAGTTGGAATCAAAAGACGGTTGAAGAATCCGAAGAGTCCAGCACCGACCCAACCTAGATTTACGATAAATTTACCAAAAGTAATTAAAGCTCCGTATAATACGGGCCAGATAAATAACAAAATAACTGAAACTAGTAGCATTGCGAGTGTCGCCATAATTGGTACGAGTCGTTTACCACTAAAGAACGATAAAGCCATTGGCAGTTTGGTCTCATGGAAACGGTCGAATAAAGCAGCCGCAATTAAGCCAGCAACGATACCAATAAAAACATTTCCGGCAATTGCGTTAAAGGCAGGATCAACTTGCCCCACTTTGATACCTTTTAACAATGCCACTTGATTAGGCGCTAAAACATAAGTTGGTACGATATATGCTACAACACCAGCCATAGCAGCCGCTCCATCTTTCACCTTTGTCATCCCAATTGACAAGCCCACGGCGAATAATAAAGCTAACTGACTGAGGATAGCACTTCCTCCGACTTGCAAGAACTGTGAAAAGCCCCAGTTCTGCGGTAGCCAGTGTCCAATACCCTCTAATAACGCAGCGGCTGGTAAAACAGCAACTGGCAATTGAAGAGATCGGCCCATTCTTTGAAGATAGGTTTTCATTTTCCTATTTTCCTCCCCAAAATTAAAATATTTTTCTAACGAACCCAATCATACTGGTATACATTACACATGGCAATGGTTTTGTTATAATTTATGTGTTATGTAAGGCAGTTAAACTTTTTCAGTGGTCAATTGGACTAGATGAATTCAAGATTGGTATATTCCATATAGCTATATTCATTAGAAAAAACTAATCATTTTTCTAATATTGACATAATGTATATAGCCTGATATATTTATATCTACACAGAACTTAAGGAGTGAAATTTTAACTGAAAACGAAGCTTATATATTTCTTACATCGAATTAGACATTAGACGGTAGCACATTACTTAAATTAGCAATGCGCTTTTTTTGAACCTAAAAAAATCTAAGGTTGGTATTATTCCACCAAGTTATTAAACTTCTGGAGTAATACAATAATCGGAGGTTTCGAGAGAAAGAAGTCAGCACAGGACGTATTTTGAGACGTGATTTTCGGCTCAAAATCGAGGGTCGAGACCGCTCTTTGGCTCGAGCCGGTCCACACAGCAGACTTCTCTCCCTCGAAACCGGAGACGAATGAGGAGATATCAATTGAAACCTAAACCCTATCAGATAGGATTTAAGAATTTAAAAGAAACATATAAAACAAACGACTTTAAAGAAGGACTTTCTACTAAAGAAGCTCAAAAACGTTTGAGTGAAAATGGTCCTAACAAACTAGAAGCTCATAAGACACCAAAATGGAAAATCTTTTTCCGCCAATTCAACAATATGGTTATCTACGTCTTAATCGCTGCCACATTGATCACATTATTGATGGGTCACTATTCTGACTCAATCATTATTTTCTTAGTGGTTATCATCAACGCCATCATTGGTTACTATCAAGAATCAAACGCTTCTGATGCGCTTGATAAAATTAAACAGATGCTCTCGATTGAGGCAACCGTCTATCGTGATGGTAAACGTACAGACATCCCTGCCGAAGATTTAGTTGTTGGTGATACAGTCTTCTTAGAAGCTGGGGACAACGTGCCTGCCGACTTGAGAATTGTTGACTCCGACAACTTACGTATCCAAGAGTCAGCTTTGACCGGTGAATCCAACTCAGTTGCTAAAATTGCAGACGCTTTGGAAAACGATGTACCTTTAGCTGAACAAAAGAATATGGCTTTCGCATCAACTGCTGTAACGAATGGTAGTGGTAGCGGATTGGTCGTTGCAACTGCTAAAGATACTGAAATTGGTAAGATTTCTGACGAAGTTAGCTCTGTTAAACAACGTAAAACACCACTAATGCAGATTATCGATAGCTTAGGAACTAACGTTTCCTACTTTATCGTGGCCGCATCGGTCGTTATCTTCATTATTGGTTTAATCTTTGATACTTATTCATTACCAGTGCTTTCCCTAGCCGTCGTTGCAATGATGGTTGGTGCTATCCCTGAAGGTATGCCCGCAACAACTTCGGTTATTTTGGCCAAAGGTGTTAGTGATATGGCTAAACGTCAGCACACAATTGTTAAAACTCTACCCGCTGTTGAAACTTTGGGTTCAGTTGACGTTGTGGCGACCGATAAAACCGGTACATTAACTAAGAATGAAATGACTGTTACCGATATTTTGATTGACGATCAAGAGTATCAAGTTACCGGAACTGGTTATGAACCAACTGGTGAAATCGTTCAAAATGGTCAACCAGTCGAAATATCTAGACGTTTAAAACTATTTTTAGAAGCTGGTTATCAAGCAAATGACACTACCCTTGTCCACGAAAATAATCAGTGGGCAATCAACGGTGAACCAACTGATGGGGCTTTCTTAACCCTTTATCACAAGGTTTTCCCATATGGTCAAAAGAATCCTTATCAAGAAATCGACATCTTACCGTTCGATTCGGACTACCGTTATATCGGTAAAATTGTTGAAGATTCTGACAAGAAACGTCTCCTCTTTGTTAAAGGTTCACCTGATAAATTATTGGAGATGGCTCAAAAACAAGATGCCAATTTTAATTACGATTATTGGTTGCAAAAAGTTTTACAGTTCTCTGCCGAAGGCAAACGTGTTATCGCTGTTGGTTACGAAGAAGCTCCTAGTGATGCTGACGAAGTAACTCACGAAATGATTGTCGATGGTCTGAACTTCTTAGGTTTAGTTGCCATCATTGACCCTCCTCGTGAAGAAGTTATCGAATCACTGAAAGTCATGCGTGGCGCCGGTGTTGAAGTTAAAATGATTACTGGCGATAACGCGGTTACTGCCAAATCTATTGGTGAAAAATTAGGCTTAGCTGATGAAATTCATGCTATTACTGGTCCTGAGTGGGATAAACTTTCTGACACTGAACGCATCGAAGCTGCCGATAAGAACCAAGTTTTCGCCCGTACTACACCAAGTAACAAGCTAGAAATTATCAAGGCTTTACAAGAAAACAACAAAGTTACTGCCATGACTGGTGACGGTGTCAATGATGCCCCTGCCTTGAAACGTGCCGATATTGGTGTTGCCATGGGTATCAAGGGTACTGATGTTGCGAAAGATTCCGCGGACATGATTCTGACAGACGACAACTTTGCAACAATGTCATCTGCCATTCGTGAAGGTCGGAGAATTTTCGATAATATCAAGAAGAGTATTCTCTACTTATTGCCAATCTCGTTCTCTGAAGGTCTAATCGTTGCATATGCGATTTTGACTAAACAAGAAATTCCGCTTCAACCGACTCAATTGCTCTGGATCAACATGGTTTCTGCCATTACGATTCAATTCGCGTTGATTTTCGAACCAGCCGAAGATGGCATCATGAATCGGGCTCCTCGAAAGACTGGTAGTAAACTGATGAATCGCCACGATGTTTTCCAAATGACTTATGTGGCAATTCTAATTGCGGCCGTCAGTTTGATTATCGACATCTACTTAAATAATCAAGGTGTCGGTGAAGTTATCTCTAGTACAACCATGGTCAATACTTTGATCATTGGTAAGATTTTCTACTTATTCAATATCAGAACTCCTAAGTTAGCCCTTTCCAAAGAACTATTCTCCAATCCAAAGGCTTTCGTATTCGTTGGCTTGATGATTCTGTTACAGTTATTCCTAACATATGTTCCATTTATGCAAGGAATTTTCTCAACTGGCTCAATTGGTTGGACAGAATGGGGTATGGCGATTGCCGCTGGTGCTATCGTGCTGGTCGTTACTGAAATTGATAAATTGATTCGTCTAAAACTTAAACGATAATCAAGCCGAGTTTGAGACGTAACTGTTATATTCATTAAACGTGCAACAAAACATAGTTTTTTCCGCTTAAAACAAATAGGGACTGTAATCCAAAATCGGATTACAGTCCCTATTTGCCTTAATGCTCTAAAGTTGAACATGTTTTGTCCCACTCTCGTTTTTTCATTTTTCAGAGACTAACGGATAATCATTATCTAAGACATATCCAAAACCACGAACTGTTTTAATACAGTCAGTTGACTTAGACTTCTCTGCTAATTTGTCACGTAAATGACTGATGTGAATGTCAATTGTTCTACTGGATCCGGCTGAATCATAGCCCCAGACGCCCTCCAACAGTTGATCCCGACTGAGGACTTTGCCTCGGTGCTGGACTAAATACCAGAACAAACTGAACTCCTTGGGTGTCAGTCCTAAATCATAGCCATTATGGGTTACGCGATAATGTTTAAAATCAATTACGATATCATTGAATTTAACAGTATCATTTTTAAATTCTTTGTGTGCGTTCTTAGGTACATCTTTAGTGATAGAAAACCGGTCATAAACCCAGAATAACTGTTTAACTTTTGCGACTAGTTCTGGATATTCGAAAGGTTTCGTGATGAAGCTGTCAATGTTGATGTTATAAAATAATGATCTTCGCTTTTTCTCTTTAGCCGGTGCCAAGACAATTATGGGGCCGGATATTTTGCTACGGACGTTCTTGAGAATCTTTAACGACTGCTGTAAATCAGTAGTCGAAAAGTCCCATAACAAGCCGGCGATATCTTCTTTTTCAACTAATTTCTCGACTTCATTTGGATCAGTGATATTACGAATGAACCAACCTTGATTATTAAAATAACCATTGATTTCAATAAAGAGTGGTAGCTTATTGCTGAGCAATACTAGCGGTTGCATGTACACTACTTCCTTCCTGTCATTTAATATTGCAAGGGCTGATACTATTACAATATTAAAATTCAAGGCATCCTTGCTTATAGATTTCTTGAAATAAAACTAACTACAGCCACATCACAATTTGATTATAGCAATGTAAATTAGGTGGGTCATTTATATTGACTAAATCACCTATTGTCTTTGAATATATACAAATACAAATCTTATAATAATTGGCTGCCCCTTGATTCCCCTGCGTTTCTCAGTCTACAAACCAAATGTATATTTTTTTCACAACTTTACAAAAACTTTACATTAAATAAACATTATTTATACACGACCCCGCTATCTTTATAAGTGTTCAGTAAATGATTTTATTAATTCGAATTTGAATAGGGGTTTTAGAAATGAAAAAGAAAACTATTATTTCATTAGTGCTAGGTTTTGCCGCATTGATGTTGGTTCTAACTGGCTGTGGAAATAACAGTAGCAAGAGCACTACTTCATCAAAGAGTTCAAGTAGTGAAGCTTCAGGAAAAATTACTGCCGTTGGTTCAACTGCTTTACAACCACTAGTTGAAAAAGCAGCCGCTAACTTCCAAAAGAAGAACAGCAAGGTTAACATTACTGTTCAAGGTGGCGGTTCAGGTACAGGTTTGAGCCAAGTCCAAGACAAATCAGTTACAATTGGTAACTCAGATATTTTTGCTGAAGAAAAGCAAGGTATTGATTCAAAGAAATTAGTTGACCACAAGGTTGCCGTTGTTGGTATGGCACCAGTTGTTAACAAAGACGCTAACGTTAAGAACCTTACAATGGATCAAGTAAAACAAATCTTTACAGGTAAGATTACAAACTGGAAAGAAGTTGGCGGCAAGGATGAAAAGATCACTGTCGTAAACCGTGCTAAAGGTAGTGGTACTCGTGCAACTTTCGAAGCTGCCGTTCTTAAAGGTGAAGAAGCCGTTAAATCTCAAGAACAAGACTCAAATGGTACTGTTCAAAAGATTGTTGAAAGTACACCAGGTGCTGTAAGTTACCTAGCATTCTCATACATTAATGACAAGATTCAACCAATCTCAATTGATAACGTAAAACCAACTGACGAAAATGTTGAATCAGACAAGTGGAAGATCTGGTCATATGAACACATGTACACTAACGGTAAACCCGACAGTGCTACAACTAAGTTCCTAGACTACATGAACTCAAAAGATGTTCAAGACTCATTAGTTAAAGACATGGGTTACATCAGTATCCACAATATGAAGGTTCAAAAAGATTCTAAAGGAACAGTTAGTTCAAAATAATCAATTATAAGAAGAACTTCAACCTTGCCTAATCTTGGTCGAGGTTCTTTTTTTTAATATACAGGAAGGTGATTCCCGATGGATGATATTCAAAAAAAACTACAAGCGAAATCCAAAGCCACTTTTCAAGACTACTTTGGCAAGGGAATTTGTTATTTTTGTATAGGTTTAATCATTTTACTAGTTACTTGTATCCTCTACTTTATCGCTTCTAAAGGATTAGCAACTTTTACTAAAGATCACGTTAGAGTACTCGATTTTCTAACTAAATCTAACTGGAACCCTGGTGCAACTGATGCCCAAGGACATCCCGACGTTGGTGCCTTGCCAATGATCGTAACTTCCTTCAGTGTTACCCTTTTAGCCGCTCTGTTAGCCACTCCTTTTGCCTTAGGTGTCGCTATCTTCATGGCTGAATTCTCAAGTAAAAACGGTAGTAAAATTTTACAACCCGTAATTGAGTTACTAGTTGGTATTCCTTCAGTTGTTTATGGATTTATCGGATTATCCGTTATCGTACCTTTCATTAGAGGTATCTTTGGCGGTACAGGATTCGGTATTCTTTCAGGTACATTAGTCCTCTTCGTAATGATTCTACCTACAATTACTTCACTGTCAGTTGATAGTTTGAAGTCAGTACCTCTCTATTATCGTCAAGCATCATTAGCACTTGGTGCCACGAGATGGCAAACTATTTACAAAGTTATCTTGCGCGCCGCAGTCCCAGGTATTCTAACCGCCATTATCTTTGGTATGGCTCGAGCTTTCGGCGAGGCTTTGGCTGTTCAAATGGTTATTGGTAACGCTGCTTTGATGCCTAAAAACTTAATTTCTCCCGCATCAACTTTGACAAGTAAATTAACTACCGATATTGGTAACACAGTCATGGGTACTCTACCTAACAATGCCCTCTGGTCATTGGCCTTGATTCTATTATTGATGTCTCTAGTACTCAATATGCTTGTTAAATTCATTGGAAAGCGAGGTCGTTTCTAGATGAATGCAAAAAAATGGGACCGTGTTGCTTCAGGTGTTATTTACACGTTAGTAGCAGCGGTCATCTTAATATTGGTAGCGATTCTAGGTTACATTCTTTTTAACGGAGTGCCGGATATTTCTTGGCATTTCCTAACTTCTCCCGCTCAGTCATTCAGTGCCGGTGGCGGGATCCGTGATCAACTATTCAATTCCCTTTATTTACTAGTCTTAACAATTATTGTTTCATTGCCAATTGGTCTAGGTGCCGGAATTTACTTATCTGAATATGCATCCAACAATTGGTTTACCGACTTAATCAGAACCAGTGTCGAAGTTTTAAGTTCATTACCTTCAGTGGTTGTCGGTTTGTTCGGTTACTTACTATTTGTTATTAAATTAAATCTCGGTTTCTCAATTCTTTCTGGTGCCATTGCTTTGACATTCTTCAATCTTCCTCTATTAACAAGAAATATTGAAGAATCACTTCGCAGCGTACCTGATTTGCAAAGAGAAGCTGGAATGTCACTTGGCCTTTCGAATTGGAAGACTACTACAAAAATCATCTTACCAGCTGCTCTACCTGGTATCTTGACTGGTTTAATCCTCAGTGCCGGAAGAATTTTCGGTGAAGCTGCTGCTTTAATCTACACAGCTGGTCAAAGTGCTCCAACAGTTGATTACACTAACTGGAATATTTTCTCAGCTACTAGTTTCTTGAATCCAATGCGTCCCGCTGAAACACTAGCCGTACACATTTGGAAAGTTAATACTGAGAGTGTTACTCCCGATGCCAACTTAATTTCAAGTGCATCATCTGCCGTCTTGATCATCGTTATTTTGATTTTCAACCTAGGAGCACGTTTCTTGGGTAATAAATTGTACAAAAAAATTACTGCAACGAAATGAGGTCCTAGCTTTTGAAAGAATATAACTTAAATGAATCGTATATAACTGATATCCCGGAAAAGAGGGCACTCTCAACCAAAGATTTACAAGTCTACTATGGTGACAACCACGCCATTTTCGACGCCAATATGGATTTTCCACGTTACAAAATCACCGCTCTGATTGGAGCCTCTGGTTGTGGTAAATCAACATTTCTTCGTTGCTTAAATCGAATGAACGATAAAGTTGCCCGCGTGGACGGCAATATCATGTATCGAAATGTGGACATCAATAGTAAAAAAATCAACGTTTATGAAGTCCGTCAGCACATTGGAATGGTTTTTCAAAGACCAAATCCATTTGCTAAATCAATTCGTGAAAATATCACCTTTCCATTAAAGAATGTTGGTATTAAAGGAAAAGATGAACTGGAAGAACGTTTGGAACAAAGTTTACGTGGCGCTGCCTTGTGGGATGAAGTCAAAGATGACTTGAATAAAAGTGCTCTAGCATTATCAGGTGGTCAACAACAACGACTATGCATTGCCAGATCAATCGCTATGCATCCCGATATCTTGTTGCTCGACGAACCTGCCAGTGCGCTCGATCCAATCTCAACATCGAAAATTGAAGAAACATTGCAAGAATTGAAGAAAGACTATTCAATCATTATCGTGACACATAATCTACAACAAGCATCACGTATCAGTGACTACACAGCGTTCTTACACTTAGGTCACATTATTGAATACAATTCGACAGTTAATGTTTTCACCAATCCAAAGATGCAAGCAACAGACGATTACGTTTCCGGAAACTTCGGATAGCAAAAAGAGTGTGACAAAACATGGTCAGCTTTCGAGCATTAAGGCAAATAGAGCAGTAATCCGATTTTGGATTACTGCTCTATTTGTTTTAAGCGGAAAAAGCTATGTTTTGTTGCACGTTTATGCTACATATTTAAGACAAAGATAGTTATGTCACACTCTTTTGTCCTGATTCAATATATTCGGTCACTTAATAAACAACCTAACCTCGTAAAACTAGTTCATATTTATTCTGATCATCCGTCTTCTTAATAATATAGTGGCGGAAAATCACATGCTTCAAATCTGCTAAATCTTTCTTCTTCTGGCTCATAAATGCACGATGAATCTTGTGATTAAACAATGTGATTATCGCCATCCAGCCATGAGTAACAGCAATTGACCAGTCATTAGCGCTACCGACAACTTGCTCCATATGAATTTCATAACACAGATCAAACGCAGCCCCAGCAACCTCGAAGTCTGGTTCATCGTCACTTGTTGCTTTTTTCAAACCTTCAATACTCTCAATTAACATAGACAAACCCCTCATTTACAAATAAAAAAAGACAAGTCATCTTTTTGACCCGTCTCTTATTTTACTTGTTTATCAAATAATCTAAAGGCTGAAAGCAAATCAATTAAAGATTATCACCTTGAGCACGTAATAATTCACCTAAAGCTGGTTGAGTCTTAGGGTCAATTTCATACTTTTTAGCAAACTCATCAACAGCATCTTGACCATATAATTTAGCATCCATTGGCATGAAAGCAGTCGCAATTGGATCGACTTGTCTAATTACAGCATTAACAACGATTGGTTTCTTGTTGCCATTAGCTTGCAATTCTTTAATTTTGCCAAAAACCTCGTCAGCTTCTTTGATTGAACTAACTGTGAAGCCAATGCCACCAAGTCCCTCAGCAACTTTAGCCCAGTCAGCTCCAGTCAAATCGACACCATACAAGTGTTGTTTAGAAGCAACTTGCTCATAGTAGATGAAGCCAAGTCTTTCATTTGAAAGAACCACGTTGATAACCGGCAATCCATATCTAGCTTCAGTAATCAAATCAGGAGCGACCATTGAAAAGCCGCCATCACCTGACAAAGTCCAAGCTTGAGCATCAGGAACACTCAATGCACCAGCCAATCCAGCAGGTAGACCAAAGCCCATTGTGGCAAATAATCCTGACAAAGCAAAACGTTGGTTGTGATTCATTGGCAATCCACGCACACCAAATTCCGTGACATTACCCGTATCGACACCATAAGTATCGTTAGGACCAGCCATTTCAGCCATTTTCTTAGTGATTGTTTCAGGATTCAAACCTTTACTGTCATCGGTAGCTAGACTATCAAGCCACTTGTCCCAGTTAGCTTTGTTTTCTTGGTTAGCTTTCAACCAAACACCAGCTGGCAAAGTCTCCTTTGTATCAATCAAACCTTGCAAATAACTCTTAGCATCAGCAATCACTGCATAGTCAACATCAACTGTTTTACCAATATCATAAGAATTATTATTTACGTCAATGATTTTGACACCTTCTGGCCAAAATCTAGCAAATGGAAATTCTGAACCAATGAACAAAATTAAATCAGTGTGCTGCAAAGCTTCAAATCCAGACTTAGTACCCAAACGTCCAAAAGTTCCAATAAAGTTAGGATGGTCGCTGCTGATAACACCAGTAGCAGGAACAGTTGTCATAACAGGCACATTGAATTGCTCAGAAAACTTTGTCAAAACATCTTTTGCGCCTAACAAACCACGTCCGGCATAAACTAACGGATGCTTAGCTTCCTTCAACATCTTCAAAGTGTTTTGAATATCTTCTGGATTGATTGTTTGTGTATACGTTTGTTTAACAGTTTTCGGAGTCTTGCTTGGAACGTAGTCAATCTCGGCACTCGTCAAATTTTCTGGCAAGATAACTACAGCAACACCATTTTGACGATAGGCTTCACGGATGGCTTGATTAATAACATAAGGAATCTGTTCAGCAGTTGTTACCGTCCGATTGAAAACAGCAACATCCTCAAACATTGGTCCTTCATCCATTTCTTGGAAATAGTTAGTATTCATATTCTCTTGAGGCACTTGACCAACTAAAGCCAAAACTGGTACGTGATCCATCTTGGCATCATACAAGCCATTGAACAAATGAGTAGCACCAGGTCCAGCTGAACCAAAGGTTACACCGATTTTACCAGTAAATTTAGCATCAGCTGAAGCGGCAATCGCGCCAACTTCTTCGTGACGTACTTGAATATATTTAATTTTATCTTTTTCTAAATAAAGACCTTCAACCGTATGGTTAATTGAACCACCGGGAACACCATAAATGTGATCAACATCCCAGTCCTCAAGTACCTTAACTAAAGCTTGTCCAGCAATCATTTTTGTCATTTTTTCCACTTTCCCTCTACAAAGTTTCGATAAAAAATTTTATTACTTTATATACTGCTTGCAAACGTTATCATCGAACATTTTTACGGAAAAATCAAATAATTAATCTTGTTCATAATTTAATTAGTTATCAAATAATTTAACACGATTAATCTTTATTATGATTTTGTCTCCAGGCCCGAGAACATTCACTTGCTATGCGGACCGGTCCGAGCCTGAGAAACGGTCTCGAACCTCGGTTTGGAGCCTTACCAAAGACCGGTAAGTCTCCAAACACGCCCGGTGGTGTAATGGCTGAAGCCATAACGCCACACCCACAGCGGGTGAATATTCTCAGACCCTCCGTATATTTTTTATATCTTTATAAATATTTTTGAACTATATACGATTACCAGTAAACAACTCACAAGAACAAAAAAACAAGGCTTTCGCCCTGTTCCATTTTCATTAACTATTAAAAAATCGTGATACGACTAAGAAAACTATTCCACCTACAATTACCCCGATTCCAATGATCAGGTAATTCCACAATCCTAAAACTCCTAGTAAAATCAGGATTATTCCGATGATTGGATGATGTAATAAAGCAATCCCCGTTTTGATAAATAACCAAATAATCACGAGAATAGCCGCTCCAATAGCGATTAACAGTGGTGCTGAACTATTAGAATTGGCTGCCATTAATGTGAGCATTTTCAGCCTCCTTTTTAGTAACCCAAATTATAACATTTAATTATTCTGCAGGTATATTTATTTGTACGATTAAATATATTTTAAAAGTTTATGTAAATGTCTGTATTTCTTATGAAAATAATATTACAATCAAGGCTTAAGAATAGATAAGGGGGGGTTCTTATCATTCTGGTTTCAAAGGAGTTTGTATTTTGATATTCAAAGAAAATAGTCACAGAAAGTGGCTCACCATTATTTATGTGGTCGCATTCTTTCTGTTAGAAATACTGATTGTTACCAACAGTCCTTTCATTGGTGGTATCGATCATGCCGCCCAAAGTCTCTTTAGTGCCATAACTTCACCGTTCAACACAAAGATATTTTCGGTTGTTACCTTTCTTGGCAGTCCACTCATGGATGTGATTTATTTAATCATCATGATGTTTTTGCTCTACCGGATAGGTCGAAAGGATTCAAGTTTCTGGGTTGGCTTTGTCTTAATCGGTGGAAATATTATTTCTTACTTGATTAAAATAACTGTGAAAAGAACTCGACCAACTGGCAAAATCATCCCTGCCTCAGGTTTCAGTTTTCCCAGTGGACATGTTTTTGGAACTATGTTAGTTATCATGACATTAATATTTTTAGTTCTACCAATGATCAAAACTTTATCGAATAGGCATACTATCAACGTATTATTAATCATCTGGTTAGTCGTTGTTGCAGTTTCTCGAGTATACTTACGTGGACACTTCCTCAGTGATACTGTCGGCAGCATGTTATTAGCCGGTGCTTGGTGGGAATGTTCAATCATGTTATATCTGAAGTATTATGATTCAATTGGTAATTTCTTAAAACTAAATAACTCAGATCAATAAAAAAAAGACAATCAGCTTAATAGTTGATTGTCTTTTTTCACATTTATTTACTAATAATGTCCTTAATTGCTACAAGTAACTCAGTAATATCCTTGTCGTAAACTTCCCCAATGTTACCAATTCTAAAAGTTGGTACTTGAGAAATTTTACCTGGATAAATTACAAAGCCGTCATGTTTCAATTGGTGATAAAACTCATTGAAATCAAAGTCGTCATTTGGATAAATGAATGAAGTGATGATTGGAGATTGATACTTTTCATCAATCAAAACTTTGAATCCGAGTTCTTCCATACCAGTAGCTAAATGCTTCTGATTACTTTCATAGCGCTTGTGTCTAGCAACTACACCACCCTCTTCTTTTAGCTCTTGTAGAGCTTCATAAAAGGCGTGAACTACATGTGTAGGTGAAGTGAATCTCCACTTACCATGATTCCGTTCCATTTCAGCATATTGATCAAACAAATCAAGTGACAATGTTCTTGATAGGCCTCGTGTCGCTTCAAGGACTTGCTTTCTGGCAATTACGAATGAAAAGCCAGGAACACCTTGGATACATTTGTTTGAACTACTAATTAAATAGTCGATTTTTTCTTCTTTAACATTGATGGGAACACCACCAAAGCTACTCATTGCATCAACGATAGTAACAATTCCGTGTGCATTGACGTAAGGAATAATATCTTCAACAGGATTTAAAATACCAGTAGTTGTCTCACAATGGATCATGGCAAAATGTGAAATATCAGGATATTTATCAAGATATTCTGTTACCTTTTCCAATGTGATTGGTTCTCTTTCATCAACTACCAAATCAACGTGATCAATACCATAAATATCAGCCATTTCACTAATTCGTTTACCGTAAGCACCGTTGATAGCAATCATCAATTTATCGTCATCAGAAATTACTGAACTAATTACTGATTCCACTCCATAAGTACCACTACCTTGAATAGGAACCGCAGTATATTCATCTGCACTAACTTGTGCTACATCCAATAATGATTGACGAAATGATTGAGTAATTTCTTTATAATCATCGTCCCAAGTACAATAGTCAAAGTCCATTGCGGCTTTCACTGATTCACTAGTTGTTAAAGGACCTGGAGTTAAGAGTAAGTATTTTTCTACCATTTTTTATCCATCGATTCATTTAAGTATTCAATAATTTGAACTAAGTCATAGATGCTATCAATTACAAAATCAGTATTAACTGATTCAAAACTACGTTTAACTTCATTACGTTTAGTTATTTGTTCTTCAGTATTCAATTCATCAAATTCGACCTGTGATAATCCCATCAAACTGCTACCTTCAACTATCCCAACGGTCTTAACATTAGCATTTTGACCTTCTTCAATATCAACCAAAGTATCTCCTACTTTGATAATCTTAGCAGGATCATCGATATCGAATTTTTTCATAATGAATTGAATCATTGCTGGTGCTGGACGACCTAGTCCATTTACATCCTCTGATGTAATGACCAAGTCCGGAGTATAGCCCGCTTCTGCAGCCTTGTCCTGAACAATTTTCATCATCTCTGCAGTATAGCCAGTAGTTGTCGCAACTTTTATTCCGTATTCTTTAAGGTAGTTAAAAGTCTTTAATACCCCGGATTTTAATTCAGTAGATTCTTTCAAATAACGAAGTAGCGCTTCTTGAAAATCTGCATAGATTTTCTCACGGTCGTCATTATTAGGTTCTTTTGAATACTTTTGTTGCCATTGTTGTTTAACATCATCAAGTTCTAAGATCTTGCCAATATGGTCCCATTTAGCCATTCCCATATCTTGGCGAATATCTTCATCACTCAATTCAATACCGGCATCTTTGAACGCCTTTTTAAATGCGATAACTGGAGCCAAACTACCGTAATCAACGGTTGTTCCGGCCCAATCAAAAATTACTGCTTCAATCATAAAATTCTCTCCCTACACTTAACGGTTCAGATAGAACTGTCTAATCTTAACCGCAATAAACTCAAGTACAAATGTTACAAAAATAACTAAGTAAACGATGAAACCTGTCTCGTGAAAATCAAAACTCATTCCACTAGCAACGAATAATTGATAACCAATTCCACCCGCACCTGCGGCGGCACCAACGGCAATCGCATTAGCAAAGTTGATTTCTAGACGGATGAATGTCCAAGAAACAAAGGAAGCTACGATTGTTGGCCAAATTGCTTGAAATACGATAACCCAGAATTTTGCCCCGGTAACCTTTAAGGATTCAATTGTTGATTTATCAATTCCTTCAATACTTTCAGAATAGGCTTTTGTTAAATAAGCAATACTATGAAAACTCAACCCCAAGATAGCGGCAGTACTTCCTAAACCGCAGACAATTGAGAAGATCAAAGCCCAAATAATTGTGGGAATTGCTCGAACAATTGCCATTACGACACGGATTCCTGCTCCTAAGTACGCATTTGTTAGATTCTTTGAAGCTAAAACAGCAAACAAGAATCCAAATACTGCACCGATAATAGTAGTTAATATTGAAAGCATTACACTACTTGCCAAAGCTTGAAGCAGCAATGGCACCCCGTCGGTACCTGCATTAGGTTGTAAGAACATTTGATCCAATGTCATGGCTAATTCTTTAAAAGCAACATTGACTTTAACACCTGCAGTATCCAAGTGAGTCAACGTGTACCCTGTAATCAGAACCAAGCCAATGAAAACTGTAAAAATCATTGTTCTTGAGAGAGACCATTCATGCAATTTAATTTGAGGAGATCTTGGAGTCTTGGGCTTTTGAACAATGTTCTCTTCACTATTTATCACAAGATCACCCTCCTAATTTGATTTGAAATAGTCTCTAAAGCAATTACTACAATAATAATTGCCAATACGGTCATACCAGCAGCAGCAAAGCGGAAACTCTTATAGTAAATATCGAAAATGAATCCAATACCAGTACCAGTCAAAATACCGACCAGCGTAGCATCACGAACATTATTTTCAATCATATAAAGAATCCAGCTGAGAATACTTGGTAAGATTTGTGGTAGAACAGCTTGGAAAATAACTTGGAAGTAACTGGCACCAGTGGCTTTTAAAGCCAACATAGTTTCACTAGCTTCATCCTCAATAATTTCCATAAAAGCACGGATCAAGTAGCCAACAGACATCAATAGCAAGGCTAAAAATCCTGTAAAGTCACTTTGCTTAAATGAAAAGAGCAAAATCATTGACCACGCAACCAATGGAATATTTCTAAAGAAAGAAGCAATCCCACGAACGATTGTCTGGACAAATCCATTAACCCCGGTCACTTTCGAGCCCAATAGAGCTACGAATATTGCAATAATGGCGGCTACTACAGTTGATGAGATAGCCAATAATACTGTTTGAAGTAGTTTTTGCCAAATCTTTGGCAAATACGTCATTGAATCTGCTGTCGGTCTGAAGTTAACTCCCAACCAGGCAAACGCCTTAGGTACAGCTAGAAATCCGTTTAAACTATTAAAATCTAATGCCCAACTACCGAATACATAGATACCACCAATAATGGCGATAACCGCTGTCTGATGCCAACCTTTGTGTGCTAAATACTTTTTAGGAGATTGCATCATTCAAGCTCCTCTGTAATGTCTTGATCATAAAGTGTCCGTAAAATATCTTCTGACAATAAATCTGCACTCTCATCGAAAACTAACTTACCTTTTCTAATTCCGATAATTTGGTCAGCATATTTTTTGGCCATGTTGATTTGGTGAAGATTGGCAATACAGATTAGGTTGTATTCTTCGGTTAAGTCTTTTAATAGTTCCATGACGTTTTGTGCAGAAGCTGGATCCAACGAAGCGATTGGCTCATCACATAGGATGACCTTTGGGTGTTGAATCAAAGAGCGGGCAATTCCGACACGTTGCTTTTGACCACCACTCAATTCTGAACATCTCTTTAAAGCAAAGTTTTCCAAGCCAACTTTCTTTAAAAGTGACATTGCTTCTTCTTTTTCTTCTTGAGTATATCGTCCAAAAACACCGGCTAGTGTTGATTTATACCCTAGTCGACCGTGCAAGACGTTTTCAATTACAGTTAAACGTTCTACCAAATTGTAGTTTTGGAAAACCATTCCAATTTGACGACGAAATTTACGTAATTCTGTCTTGTTAGCGGTACGGATGTCATTTCCATCTAATAGAATCTGACCATCGTCATCTTTGATCAACTGGTTCAAACTTCTTAAAATAGTCGTTTTCCCAGCGCCAGAAGGTCCAATAATAGCTACGAATGTACCTGGCTTGATATTAAATGAAATGTCAGTCAAAGCGGGTCTATCTTTCTCGTAACTCTTCTGTAATTTTTTTACCTCTAACATAGCTACCTCTTATTTACCAATTAGTTCGTGAGTTGGTTTGTACCAATCATCAGTAACTTTTAGAAGAGTCATCTTGTCGCTCTTCTTTTGCCATAATGTTGGTGTCTTACCTTTACCATCTGAGAATAGGTTTTTGTTGTTTGTGATATCTTTTGATGTAAAGTGCTTTGCAATTGCATCTGTATCTTTCTTGCTTAGAGCTTTTGTATTAACTACGAAAGGTCCGTTTTGAACTGGTAGAACTGAGATATTAACTAATTCCTTACCCTTAAATTCTGAGAATGGAGCATCAGCATCATCTTTAACCTTGAATGTTGAACCAACCTTGTCATAACTACCTTCGGAAACTTTTAGGAATGGTGTCAAATCAATATCATCAAAGGCAGCAACGTCAACGTCACCCTTCAATAAGTTGATTGCTGAACCTGGGTGAGTACTACCATAAAGAACTTTATCGAAGAATTTGCCACCTTCTGAAAGGTCATCCTTATTCTTCAACTTGAAGTGCTTTTGAATTTCATCTGTTGGAACGGCGAAACCTGATGTTGAACTTGTTGAAACGAATGAAGCTTTTTGACCCTTAATCTTGTCGATATCGTACTTGCCGTCTTTCTTGTATTGATCGGCTTTATCTTTGTTAACCATTAGGTATGAACGGTAACTAGCACCCTTTGTAGTACCATCTGGACCTGATTGAAGAAGTAATGGTTCAACCTTGCTGTTTTGTGCGTGAGCTTGGATATAACCATCAGCACCCATGAAGGCCAATTGTGCCTTACCTGATGAAATAGCTTCGATAGCTACGTTGTAATCTGTTGTTGTTTGAATGTTGATTTTCTTACCTGTTGCCTTGTGTAATTCTTCTTGCAAGGCTTTACGTGAAGCAGTAAAGTTCTTTGCTGATTCGTTTGGATAGAAGACCATAGTAATTTCTTTACTATCTGCACTTCCTGCTTTTCCCGCAGCTGAACTCTTTGATGAGCAACCTGCTAAAACCCCTGTAAGTAGCAAGAATACCCCTAGAAAAGCGGTTAATAATCGCCCTTTTTTCATAAATAACTCCCAACTTTCTCTATCTATTTTTTTTGAACATCTTTAGATTAACAAAGCTATGTAAAGTATCAGTTAACTTTCTGTAAAATAATTAACTGGAATCTTTACACGTTTTATACACTTTATATACATTTAAGTAAGCTATAATGGAATTGAAAATAAATAGGAGGTAGGTTTATGGCTACAAATATTCCTTATATCGAATTAGCAAATGGCGTCATGATTCCCCAAGTTGGTTTGGGAGTCTTCAGAATGGATGACGAACAAGTTTTAAATAGTGTTAAATGGGCTATCGAGAGTGGTTACAGACACATCGATACTGCTAGTTTCTATGACAACGAAGAAGCTGTCGGCAAGGCTATTAAAGAATCAGGTATTGATCGTAAATATCTATTCATCACAACTAAAGTTTGGAACAACATTCGTGGTTACGATGAAACAATTGCTCAATTCAATAATTCACTACAAAAATTAGGTTTAGATTACTTAGACCTTTACTTAATTCACTGGCCTGCTGCTGGATTTGAAGAAAACTGGCGTGCAATGGAAGATCTTTATAAAGCTGGTAAGATTCGTGCTATTGGTGTTTCAAACTTCAAAGCTCACCACATCGAACAATTGATGAAAACTGCTACGATTGCACCAATGGTCGACCAAATTGAAACACATCCTTATCTACAAGAGACTGACCTTCACGAATATCTTCAAGAAAAACACATTGCTCACGAATCATGGAGTCCACTTGGCGCTGGTTTGAACAAGGTTGTGGATAATCCTGTTATTAAAGAGCTTGCTGAAAAATACAGTAAGTCACCTGCTCAAATCATCTTACGTTGGCACATTCAACGTGGTGAAATTGTCATCCCTAAGTCAACTCATGAAAGTCGTATCAAAGAAAATATCGATTTGTTCGATTATCACTTTGATTTAACAGCTGACGAAATGGCTAAAATTGCTACATTGGACAGTGACCAACGTGTTGGTGCTGATCCTGATGACAAAGAATTTTTGGAAAAATCAACTACTTATACAAATCAAAATAATGCCAAATAAAAAATTCCAAGTTAGGATATTAATCCTAGCTTGGAATTTTTTTATGCTGACATCTTTTTCAAATGTTGCTCCATCGATTCACGATAAATTCGTTTAATAGTTTTTTCATAATCATCATTATTAACTCCAAAGACGATCTTCAAATCACTGCCTTCTTGGAAAACAAACCGAACATGAATTAAACTATTATCCAAATAATTCATAATTTTACCTGCAATGGCTGGTCTTCTACTCAACTGCAGAGAAACCGCCGCTACCAAGGCAATATTTTGATTAACTTCAACGGAATCAACACCACAAGTGTGCTTCAACTTTGTAATTAAAGCTGGCAAATGTGTGGCTATTTCGCCGTGCTGACATAAGAAACTGAAGCCATCATTTCCAGATGGAACAGAACTAATTGTTAAATTGAACTTTTGGAAGACTGACAAAACTTTTTGTAAAACTTCCAAATGTTTATTCAACTGATATTTGCGAATAGTAATAACTGTACAGTCCTTGCGTCCAGCAATACCAGTTACAATATGGTCATCTTTCTTATCTTCATCAGCACTGACAACCATTGTTCCACCAGCTTCAGGACGATTTGTATTCAACACAGCTGTGGGAATCTTTTTCTCACGTACCGGACGGACAGCTTCTTCTTGAAAGACGCCAATACCCATATATGATAATTCTTGTAATTCATCATAAGTCAAACTGTCGATTTTTTGTGAATGAGCAACAATTCTAGGATCAGCCATCAAAATTCCGGAGACATCTGTCCAATTTTCATACAATTCGGCATCGACTAAATTTGCCAAAATTGAACCAGAGATATCGCTACCGCCACGAGGCATTAAGTGAACTGAACCATCAATATTGGCACCATAAAATCCGGGCACTACTAATTGTGAATGGATGTTTAATACCTTTAACAATCGTTGTTGTGATTGATCATAATCAATGGCGTCATTTGCAAAAATCAAAATATCTTTAGCATCAACAAAATAATATCCTAAATATGCAGCCATCAATTTAGCAGTTAAATATTCACCTCGAGATATCAAATAATCGTGTGAACAATTAGCCAAATTATTAGCAATATTAGCTAGATCAGCTTCAATATTAACATTCAAATTGAGGTCGTCTCGGATACCAATAATCCGTGAACTGATAGCTTGAAATATCGGTTCTGAATCTTCATCAGCAACTAATTTTCGTTCCAAATTTAGCAACATGTCAGTTACCTTGATTGGTTCAGCAGCACTCTTACCGGCCGCACTAACGACAACGATTTGACGCTTAGCATCACTGTCAACAATCCGTTTTACTTTTTTAAACTGTCCAGCATCTGCCACCGAACTACCACCAAATTTTGCGACTTTCATTATGCGACAGCCCCCTGACTAGGCAGACTGACCATAAAGGCCGTTGCATCTTTTTGTAGAACTTTCTTCATTAAACGGTGCATTTCGCCAACTGGAATTTGATGAACAGCTAGATAGGCACCTTCCATTGTTGGTTGAAAATCTCCGAATAGTTCACTGACATCTGCATTGCTACGAACTAGATAATCACCTTTAGTCAATTCGGGGCAATATTCCATCTTCTTATTGAAGTCACGTTTCAAATGGCTCTTAGATTCTTTGATATCCAAAACATCTTGAACAACGGCATTAGCTGTTGGAAACATCCCTGCCCCTTGTCCAAAGAAATCAAGTTTACCAATAGTGTCGCCATTCAATGAAATCAAATTGTAGTTATCAGGTGTATTAGCTTCCAAAGTCCGATCAAGGAATAAAGCTGGTTCTACAACGTAGTCGAATTTGTTGCCTTTTTGATGTGTGCGACCAATCAATTTAACGGCTAAACCTTTAGCTTGAAAATACTTCACATCAGCACAAGTAATGTTGCGAATTCCAAACACGGGTAAATCTTGGTGATCGTGAATATCGATATCATAAGCAATATCAGCACTGATGCAAAGCTTATTTGCTACATCAATACCATCGATATCAGCGCTTGGATCAGCTTCTGCATAACCAAGTTGTTGAGCTTTTTTCAAAACATCAATGAATGATTCACCATTGCGACTCATTTGGTCGAGAATAAAGTTACTTGTTCCATTGAAGATACCGGAAATTGAATTAACATTGTCGATACGCAGCGCCTTTTCCAACCCCTGAATCCAAGGAATACCGCCACCAACCGAGGCTTCAAAATAAAATTTAACATTATGTTTATCAGCTGCTTCAGTAAATTCTTTGAGATATTTGGCAATCACGGCTTTATTAGCTGTAATCACATGTTTACCATGGTTCAACGCTGCCAAAATATATTCGTGAGCTGGCTCAATTCCACCAATTGCTTCTACTATAATGTCTGTTTGAGGATCATTTAAAATTTCATTCATGTCGTCAGTCATTTCTGGCATCAAACGAGCTTTATTTTTTCTAATTAAGATGTGACTCACAGAGAGGTCTTGCGTTTGTACATTGGCCTTCTTAATTATTTTGTACACGCCTTTTCCTACTGTTCCAAATCCTAAAATTGCAATTTTCATAGGTTTAACCTCCTGCTTCTTTGTTTTATTGTGTTCATTAATAATAAACACTTGTTTTTAATTTATAGACAGTTTACTATATAGATAATTTAAAAGCAAGGAGTTATTACTCATGAATAAAAACTATACAAGCACTCGTAACAAGCAAATCCAACTCTCATCTAAGGAAGCCATCAAAAAAGGCTTTGCCGATGATGGTGGGCTTTTCGTCTACCCCGAATTATCCCAACTCAAGGTTGATCTCAACTCTATGGAAGAAATGAGTTATCAACAAGTTGCCGAAGTCGTTCTCGAAAAGTTATTGCCAGACTTTTCCACAGTTGAAATAAAAACCAGCATTGCCAACGCTTACGACCATAGTTTTGACGCCACCGAAATAACTCCGCTTGTTAAAGTTAACAATTTCCACGTACTCGAACTATTCCACGGACCAACTAGTGCCTTCAAAGATATTGGCCTCCAAATGCTGCCTCAATTGATGAAACGTGTCTTAAAGAAAGATAACAAGGTCATGATTTTGACAGCTACAAGTGGTGACACTGGAAAAGCTGCCTTGGAAGGATTCAAGAATCTTGATCAAACAGCTATCACAGTCTTTTACCCACACAATGGTGTCAGTAAGGTACAGCAACTTCAAATGGAAACAACTGATGGCAATAATACTGAAATCACTGCCATTAAAGGAAACTTTGACGACGCTCAGAGCAATGTTAAAAAAATCTTCAACGACCAAAGTTTGAAACAAAAACTCGGCGATAACATCAGTCTATCTAGCGCCAATTCCATCAATATCGGTCGCTTGATTCCCCAAGTTGTCTACTACTTTGACGCTTACTTACAATTGGTCAAACAACAGGAAATCAAGCTGGGGGAGAAAGTTAATTTCACTGTCCCTACTGGTAACTTTGGTGATGTGTTAGCCGGATTTTACGCTAAACAAATGGTACTACCTGTAAATAAATTTATCGTTGCCAGCAATGCTAATAATGTTCTAACAAAGTTCTTCAACACAGGTATCTACAATCGCAATATTCCTTTCTTGCAAACTGATGCGCCAAGTATGGATATTCAAATTTCTAGCAACTTCGAACGTCTGCTTTATTACAAGAGCAACGAAGATACTGATTACGTTAAGAGCTTAATGGATGAACTGGAATCAAAGGGTTCTTATCAAGTTTCTGAAGCAATCTTGAAGAGCATCCATGAAGACTTCTATTGTGAGTTCGCAACTGATAAAGAAATTGAAACTACTATTAAAGACGTTTATCAAAAAGATAATTATCTGATGGATCCACACACAGCAGTTGGTTACAAAGTCATGCGTGAATATCAAGCGACTGACCCTGATACGCCATCAATTTTATTGAGTACTGCTAGTCCTTATAAATTTGTTCATGTCGTAACTAAATCACTCCTAGATGAAACATTTGACGATGATTACGAAGCTATGCAACGGTTACAAAAATTCACTAATCAACCAATTCCTCCAAATTTAGCAAAAGTCTGGGACTTGCCAATTCTTCACCAAGATGTCATCCCCCAAGACGATATGGAAAAATACGTTTTAGAGAAAGTTGAGGATAATTTCAATGATAAAAATTAGTGTCCCCGCAACAAGTGCCAATCTAGGTGTCGGTTTCGACTGCTTAGGCTTGGCCGTCTCCCTTTATTCAACAGCGTCATTTGAACCGAATGATAATAAATTAAATATCAGTGGTTGTGCTCCCAAATATCAATCTGAAGATAATCTTATTTATCAGGCTTTTGTCAAAGGCTGCCAATTTCTAAAACAGGATGTTCCTAACGTCAAAATCACGATTGATAATCATATTCCGATTTCTCGTGGACTTGGTAGTTCGGCATTTTGTATTGTTGCCGGATTAATGGGTGCCAATGAGTGGTTTGACAGTGGTTTAACTAAAGAACAACTGTTGGATTTAGCCACTGAAATTGAAGGCCATCCTGACAATGTTTCACCCGCAATTTACGGAAATCTAGGTGCTTCATTTATTGATGCCAATGATGTCCAAACAGTCCACTTTGAAGTTGCCTCAGATTTACATTTCGTCGCCTTGATTCCTAACTATCAAGTCAGCACTGAAAAAGCCCGTCAGATTTTACCAAAAGAGATGTCATATCAAACAGCCATTTATCAAATTGGTCATGCAGTTGCTTTATCCAAAGCCTTTGAACTCGGTGACTTGAAGTTGATCAAATCAGCCATCGTTGACAAGATGCATGAACCTTACCGTTCTCAACTTATTCCTGACTATCAAGTTGCCAAGGAAATTTGTCAGGAAAACGGCGGTGTAATGTACATCAGCGGCAGTGGTTCCACTATGATGGCCATTACTACTGACAGTGAAGCCGCCGATAAAATTATTTCAAATATCAAACAGAGCTTTCCCAATTGGGAAACTCACCATCTAAGTGTTGATACTAAAGGTGCTACTGCAATTTAACTTTTTAATTTCTCCCCGATTATAAACACTCAAAAAGCGTTCTAAAATTGATTTTAATTAATCAATCTTAGAACGCTTTTTATCTTTAATTACATTTTAGTACCAAAAATAGACTGAATATAAGCATATTTGAATATTCTGAAATTCAATTAAGACCGACTAATTAGTCGGAAGAGCTGGGAAATATTTGTGTGCCGTGGTAGTGGTATAAGTACGGGAGTTAACTCCCGTACTTATACCACCGGGCGTGTTTGGAGACTTGACGAACTATGTCAAGGCTTCAAACCGAGGTTCGAGACCGTACTTTGGCTCGGACCGTCCCGCACAGCTTGTGAATATTTTCCAGCTCTGTAGACGGGATATTTAACTAACACTACACGTTATCCTTTAGAAACCATCTGCAATTGCCGACGATACTCTAATGGAGTTTGATGATACTGTTCTTTAAAGGCTGCGTAAAAGCTTTTTTCATCTGGAAAACCGGTATTCGCAACGATTTCTGTGAACTTATCGTCTGTTCTTTCAATCAACTCAGCTGCCTTTTGAATCCGCAAATGAGTTAAATATTTCTTCGGAGAAATCCCTAAATACTTTTTGAACAGCTTAGAGAAATAAGCATAACTATAATTATACTTTTTCGCCATATCTGATAATTGGATCTCATCTCGATATTGTTGATGAAATTCTGCAATTATTTGTGAAATCACTTCCGGAATATCATGTTTGAGTTCCTTATCAAGGGTAAAATTCTTAATCAAAATACTGATTAATTCAACTGAGGTGGTCAATTGGTTCAAATGATTATCTTCAGATAAATTTTCCGTTTGAAAATCTTTCGTCTTATTAATCAAGTTAACTAAATCCATAAAAGGCAAAATTTGACTGTCACGTGTTGGCGCCTTGATTAAATCAAAGCTCTTCTCTTTCACGGTTTGAGGTAAACAATGTTTGAGCCAATCATAATCAATCAACAACGTGACAATTCGTTGATCATCGGTAATATACGTATTAAAACTGTGAATCAAGCGTGAATTAATTACATAAACATCCCCAGCTTCCAATTGATATTCCTGATCTTCGATAAACATAGTTCCCGGATTTCCTTTAGCCACGTAACAGACTTCAATTGCTTCGTGCCAGTGTGGGACAATAAATTTCTTTCCTATTGGACGATGATAAATGCACTTAATGGGATTTATGTAATCAAACTCTAACAGTTCCATTGGTGTTGCCATAATTAAACACTCCTTTTGCTTCAAGACAACAAATGGTAGTTGTTTGAACATATTTAAGGTTATTATCATAATTGTAAGCGTATACAATAGGGCTTGTCAATGAGATATTACTAATATCTACAATTTAAATCATCTCTAAGGAGCAAAAAATGGCACATATTCAGGTTAATTACTTTTCAAATGTTCTCGTAAAGGATTGTCAAATGGATGTCTTGCTTCCTCAAAGGACAGCTGACAATCCCGAATGGACTAAAGATACACTAACTGATTTGCCCGTAATTTATTTACTGCATGGTATGAGTGATGACAACACTTCTTGGTTGCGTAAGACTCGTCTTGAACGATTGGTCAAACATTTACCAATTGCAATAATTTTACCCAATGCCGACCTTAGCTGGTATGCCAACACAACCTATGGCATGGATTACTATGATGAAATTGCGATTGAATTACCAAAAATCATCCACGAACTCTTCCCTCAGATCTCAACTAAACGTGAGAAAAACTTCATTGCTGGGGCTTCTATGGGTGGCTACGGAGCTTATAAAATTGCTCTATCCACCAATCATTTCAGTCATGCGGCCGCTTTATCAGGTGCTTTCAATCCCAGCGGCTCAAGTGAAACTCTCGAAAGTTTCCGCAGCAAGGAATACTGGAATGGAGTTATCAACCAACGTGACGATTTCGAAAATTCACCTGAAAATCTCATCCACTTAGCTAAGCAAAAATTAGCTCTAAATGAACCAATGCCAAAACTTTACGCTTGGTGTGGTCGACAAGATTTTCTCTATCAAGATAATCAAACATTTATCAAAAATTTAGGGGCTTTAAATATCTCAGTTGACACTGAATTTACTAATGGCAAGCACGATTGGTATTACTGGGACAAATTTATCGAAAATATTTTGGAATGGTTGCCTATCGGTTATGTTCCAGAAGAAAGATTGTGTTAAGGATGCCGTTCCGCACAGCTTGTGAATATTTCCCAGCTCTGGAGACGGCATATTTAACCAGCACCACACGTAAAACTATATATTAAGGGGGATCCATCATGGACTACTCAACAGATGCAAAACAAATCATTGCCGAAGTTGGTGTCGATGAAAACATCAACACATTGATACATTGTATGACGCGACTTCGTTTTACCCTCAAGGACGAAAGTAAAGCTGATGGCGCTGCACTTGAAAAAATGGGTGTTGTTATCAAAGTTATGCAAGCTCAAGGTCAATATCAAATCGTTATTGGTAACAAAGTCACTGATGTATTTGATGCTATCTTGAAACAGCTACCTCGTTTGGCGACTGAAGATGGTCAAGCAGTTACTGAAACAGTGACAACTGAAAAAGCTGTTCCTCAAGGCTTTGGAGCTAAATTTAAACACGGTTACGATGAATTTATCGGTGTCCTAACAGCTTCTATGATGCCAATTATCGGAGTCCTTGCCGGTTCTGGTATTACTAAAGGTATTCTAGCCGGTTTGGTTAGTGCCAATGTTTTGAGTGACAAATCCGGTATCTTCATGCTTATTAACACGATGGCCGACACAATTTTCTACTTTTTACCTGTTATTCTCGGATTCACTGCCGCTAAGAAATTAGGCTCAGATCCAATTGCTTTGGCAGTCATCGGCGCTTTCCTAATTCACCCTAATATTATCGGAATTGCTTCAGCCAAGGTCCCCGAAGTCGGACTGTGGAGCGGTTTTGCAGTCAAAGTTATGAACTACTCGGGATCAGTTTTTCCAATCATCGTTGCTGCCTGGTTAGGTAAATACGTTGAACGTTATCTCAAGAAAGCTATCCCTGAAATGATTCAAAGTATCTTCGTTCCTATTTTAGAAATCATTATTCTATCATTCGCTTTACTACTATTAGTTGCTCCAGTTATCACCGTTTTGAGTAAAGGTTTAGCTGATGGAATTTCAGCATTACTATCATTCAATGGTATTATCGGTGGGGCTATCTATGGTGCTTTCTATCCAATCTTGGTAGTCTTTGGTCTACACTGGCCACTCATCCCTATCGTTATCAACGATTTAGCCGTTACTGGTCAAAGTGTTATCTGTGCTTTAACATCAATCACAGCCGTTGGTATCGCTGGTGGCGTGCTTGCAGTTGCTATTAAAACTAAAAAGAAGAAACTCGAAGCTCTCGGTTATTCAGCTGGTGTTTCAGCTTTCTGTGGAATTGCCGAACCTTCACTATACGGTATTCTTTTGAAATATAAACGTGTCTTCTACATGGTTATGATCGGTAATGCTGTCGGTGGTGCTGTTGCCGGTGGTATGCACTTAGTTATCTACGGATTTACTGGAAGTCTGATTGGTTTCCCATCCTTTATCAACCCTAAAACTGGTATTGACGGTAACTTTACCGCTTATGTCATCTCACATTTAATTGCCTTTGGAGTTGCCTTCGTTTTAACATTCCTCTTTGGATACAACGACAAGATGGAATCATCTGATGCAGAAGCTTAATAAATTATAGAAAAGACCTTCGGGTCTTTTTTTATTGCCAATTGTATTTTAAGTAAAAATAAGCTACTATCAAGTTAGATACTTATTTTAGCTTAAAAGTGGTGATTGCTTATGCAAAAAGAACGCTTAGATTTAATTTTAAAGACTTTACAGGAAAAACAGACTTTAACTCTCAAAGAAATCATTGATTTAACTGACTCCTCACGTGATACTGCCCGTCGAGACATCGTCAAATTGACTGAGAGTAACTTAGTTGAACGCAGTTACGGCGGCATCAGCATGCCCAATACTTTCAAAAAATTGGATGGTTATTTAGAACGAAGCGATGATTACGTTAATACCAAGCGTGAGTTAGCCAAAAAGGCTGCCATATATGCCAACCAAGCAACCCAGATTTATTTGGATGTTTCGACAACGGTTGAATTCATGCCGAAATATTTAACCAATCAGAATCTCTTTGCCGTAACTAATTCACTCGACATTGCCGATCAATTAATCCGTCATTCACCTTGTAAGGCTCGAATTCTCGGAGGTAATCTGGATGCCGAAAAACGTTGTGTAACTGGCACTAGACCATGTCTAGATTTAGAAAATTATACTTTCGACTATGCTTTTTTAAGCAGTGTGGGGATTGACGAAAACGGTATTTATTACGCTTATGAAGACGATATCGACTACAAAGCTAAGATTCGCAAACAAGCCAAGAAATTAGTTTTACTCTTAGATAGCAGCAAAGTTAATGTTAAACACAACTTTAAAGTCCTCAACCTTGATCAAATTGATTACATCATTACCAACAGCCATTTACCACAGAAGTTGGAGAATCGTTTATTAAAATCTAAAACGCAAATGATTTACATCTAAGGAGAAATTATTTATGTCGAAAACAATTTTATTTGACGTCGATGGGACGCTTGTCGATACTGAGAAAACTATCATTAAATCATGGCAAAAGACCTTGAAAGATACGCTGAATATTGAACCGGCAGCCGAAGAGTTATTTTACGTCTTAGGAATTCCCGGAACCAAAGCTGTTCAGAAGTATTCCAACAGTCCTCAACAAAGTAAAGAATTACTGACTCTGTGGGAACAAAACGATCACAAGATGTTTCATTACTCAGAACTATTCGACGGCATCATCAGCATGTTGCAACAATTGAAAGCCAATAACATCAAATTAGGTGTCGTTACTTCAAGAACCAATCAAGAACTACAACTAGTGTTGAATAATTTTGACCTCGAAAAATACTTTTCCACATTCATCACCGCTTCAAAAACAAAACTCCATAAACCAAACCCTGAACCAATCCTCAAGGCAATTGAAACACTACAAATTGACCCAGCTGAAACATTGTATATCGGCGATTCAATTTATGATTTTCAGTGTGCTCGCAACGCTAATGTCGAATTTGCTTTAGCCAGTTGGGGATCTAAAGATAACCCCGAGTTTTCAAAAGTTGATTATTTATTGAAACAACCAACCGATTTAGTTAAGTTGGTTTAAAAATTTACAAAAAAAACTAGTAATCATTAAGCGATTACTAGTTTTTTTATACTTATTAAAATAATTGAAGCATAAAAATATCAGAATCCAGAGATGACGCTGCCTTCTAAAACACAATAGCCGAAGGTTGCAAGGATGGAGACTGCTGTGAAGGTAGAGTCAGGACGGTGATTTTCCGTTCTTACTCTACGGGGCGACTTTGGAGACTTGCCGAACTCTGGCAAGGCTTCAAAGCGAGGTGGGAGACCTTGGCTCCCGCCGGTCCCCATAGCTGTCTGCCATCCTTGCGGCCTTCGGTGGCAACCACCCAACTAATTTAAATATTTAAATACTTGTTGCCCAGCCTGACGACCAAAAATAACTGTCTCAGCAATTGAATTTCCACCGATACGATTATTTCCGTGTAATCCACCGACAACTTCACCGGCAGCGAACAATCCAGCAATAGCTTTTCCAGCTTCATTAAGAACTTGAGTCTGATGGTTAATTGCCACGCCACCCATTGTATAGTGAACAGCTGGTGCAATATGGATTGCATAAAATGGTCCGTCAGAAATATCTCTTTCCATACCAGTTGTACGACCGAAATCTGCATCATCATGATTCTTAACTGCTTGGTCCCACTTCGATACAGTCTGTTCCAATTTGTCAGCGTCAACATTAATTTCTGCTGCTAACTCGGCAATTGTTTGTCCAGTTGTAACTAAACCAACATGGTCATAAAACTCAATAGCTTTAACACGATTTCTAATGTCACGATCAAGAATCAAGTAAGCACCAGTTCCACCTAAATCATCGATTGCCTTAGTAACATTCTTTCTCGTGTCCAATTCATTGACGAAACGTTGACCATCATTATTAACCAAAATGGCACCCTCGCCACGAACTGCTTCACCAATCAAGAATGCGTGTGGAGTATCCTGTTGAACTGTTGGGTGCACTTGGACTTGGTCCATATCCACTAATTTAGCACCGACTTTTTCAGCCAATTTCAATCCGTCACCAGTTGCTCCAGGTTGATTAGTTGTCCGTAGATTTAACAAGTCAGAACGATATTTTGCCAACAAATCTTTTCCAGCACCAAAACCACCAGTAGCTAAAATTACAGTTGGCGCTTTGATCTGAACTTCTTTTTCGGCATCAGCTTTGACACCAGCAATATGGCCATCTTCAAGCAACAAATCAGTTACTTTAATATTGTCGAACAATGGAATTTTATCCTTAGCAATCCACTTCAACAATTCAGTTACCAAGTACCCACCAATTGGTGCTAAAGTGCTGGGACGATGTGTTCTCATTGTTTTCATCCCACCAGAAATTGTTAGGTCATTCAACTTAATATCGTGTTGAGCCAACCAATCAATTGCTAAAGCTCCGTGTTCTGTGAAAAACTTCAATAGTTCAGTATTATTTTGTTTGCCACCGCCGACATAAGTTTCATTATAAAATTCTTCAAAACTATCAACAATTTTGTGGTCAAGTTGAACTGAAGTTTCTGCAGCATTCATACCCGATGAAGCTCGAGTAGTATTGCCACCCAATTTATCCATCTTTTCCAAAATAACTGGTGAAAGTCCCAATTCGTGTGCTTGAATGGCAGCGGTTAAGCCAGCCCCACCGGAACCAATAATGATAACGTCATAATGATCCTTTAATTGTTCAATTTTAGTTGGTTCAAAGACAAATTTTTCTGCCATGCTATTTCTCCTCAATGTTAGTCATATCAATCGGTACAACCCATTTATCGAATTGTTCCTCAGTTACCAAGCCAGATTTAAGTGCAGCAACTTTCAACGTTGTGCCATCATGTAACGCTTGTTGGGCAATTTCGGCACTTTCATGATAGCCAATGTGTGGTGACAAGGCTGTAACGGTCATCAATGATTGGTCGACTAGTTCTTCCATACGCTCTTCATTGACTGTCAAACCGGCAATCATCTTGTCAGCAAAGCCATACATTGTACCAGTTAATAAATCAGCTGATTCCAAAAATGTATAAATTAATACTGGTTTATAAACATTCATTTCAAAGTTACCTTGACTGGCAGCAACATTGATAGTGACATCATTTCCCATCACACGCACTGCAGCCATCGTAATTGCTTCAGCCTGTGTTGGATTAACTTTACCTGGCATAATTGAAGATCCTGGTTCATTAGCTGGAATATTCAATTCGCCATAACCAGATCTGGGACCACTACCAAGAAAACGGACATCGTTAGCAATTTTCAATAAATCACTTGCCAAAGTTTTGATAGCGCCATGGACAACGTTTAAGCCGGAATGAGCTGCTAGGCCAAAAAATTTGTTAGTGTCAGCTGTAAATTCATGCTCATAAACGACACTCACTTGTTCAGCAATTTTATCAGCAAAGTGAGGTGCAGCGTTCAAACCAGTTCCGACAGCCGTGCCGCCCATTGCCAATTCGCCAAGAGTTTTGTTCAACGTCTTCAAATAAGACAAATCATGTTCAAGCATGCTGACCCAACCACTGACTTCTTGTCCGAAAGTTAAAGGTGTCGCATCTTGCAAATGTGTCCGACCGATTTTGACAGTCTTCCAATACTTAGCTTGTTTTTGCTTCAACTCATCAATCAAATGTTGAATTGAGACTTCAAGTTTATCAACTGCTATAGCAGCTGTAATGTTCATTGCTGTTGGAAAAATATCGTTGGAACTTTGACCATGATTAACATCATCATTAGGCAAAATTTCAATTTCAGAATTGATTCTCTGGGCAACATGCGCCACAACTTCATTGACGTTCATATTAGTTTGCGTACCAGAACCCGTTTGATAAACGACCAAAGGAAAGTCTTTTCGCAAGTCAGCATCATCAAGGCTTAAAAGTTGATCAATTGCCTCAACAATTAAATCAGCTTTCTTAGCATCGATTGCTTGAACTTCTTTGTTGGCAATTGCAGCTGCTTTTTTAATTTGCAACAATGCTTTGATAATTTCCAATGGCATCTTAGCACCAGTTGAAAAATTATTACGACTACGTTCAGTTTGCGCACCCCAGAGTGCTTCAGCTGGAATTTTGACAGCCCCTAACGTATCTTCTTCAATTCTATAATCAGACATATTTTCCCTCCAAAACAAAATAATTACCTCAATTATAACGGAGTTGGGAGCCGTGACAAAATAAAAGATGCCGCATGAGGTGTGGGAATGTAGCCTGCGGTGTGACCGGCGAAAGCCTTGTGTCTCGCACCTCGATTCTGAGCTTCGCAAAGTACGCGAATCTCAGAATACGTCGGTGGTGTAAGAAAGGAAAAACACCTTTCTAACACCACCCTCACTGCGGTCTATATTACTGCCCACCTTCAGCTAAATTATTTTTCACTTATTTGGTATTAAACAAATACTTTTTAATATTATTTAATTTGTAAATTTAATATGATGCTTTTTGGATATTTTGAAAACGAAATTCAGAATAAGTGATTTCATTAGTGCGATAGAAATGATAATCAATTAAAGATTAAATTAGTCGGAAGAGCTGAGAGTATTCATCTGCTGCGAAAGTGGCGTTATGGCTTTAGCCATTACACCACCGGGCGTGTTGGAGACTTTTCGACCTTTGAAAAGGCTTCAACCGAGGTTCGAGACCGCACTGTGGCTCGAACCGTACCGCGCAGCAGATGAATACTCTCAGCTCTGGAAACGGCAAATAAAAAAATCCCTCAAGATTTAATAATCATTGAGAGATTTTTATTTCTAAATTAATACTCCGATACTCAAGAAGATAAGTATCAAAACAACTATCATAATTAAAAGTTTTGTGACAAATTTCATCCACTTATCGAAACCGACGTTAACCATTGCCAAGGAAACTAAAATCAGGCCTGTTGGTGCAACTAGTCCGATTAATCCTTGTCCCCAGTTATAAGCGTTGATAATCATGGATCTGTCAATTCCAACTACATCGGCCAATGGTGCCATGATTGGCATTGATAGTACGGCCAAACCTGATGATGATTGGATGAAGAATCCAAGGATAATGTAAACGAAGAATAGTACACAGATGAACAAGACACTGTTCATACCTTTAATTTGGTTACTGAAGTAGTTCATTATGGTATCGCTGACGTAACTATTTTCCATTACGATACCAACTGATCTAGCTAAACCAACTGTCAAAGCGACTCCAAGTAAATCTCCAGCCCCGGAAACAAAACTGTCGACAAATTGAGTTTCTTTCAAACCAGCGGTAAAAATCAAAACGTATGTTACAGCTAAGAAGACTACGGCAATTTCTGTGAAGTACCAGCCTAATTGCTGCACACCATAAATCATAACTACGAAACCTAAAGCAAAGACGATTAGTGATAACTTCTGGCGCATCGTAAAGTCACCTTTACTGTCCAAATCTAAATCGCCCAAGAATTTCTCTTTATCCGACTCTGCTTGATCAGCAACAAATGATTTCGATGGATCTTTTCTAACTTTTTCAGCATAGTGAATCGTGTAAATAATTGAAATACCAATAGATGCGACCCACATCAAAACTCTCATTGTCATTCCGTCGGTAAAGTTGATACCAGCAGCGTTTGAAGCGATAACTGTTGAGAACGGATTAATGGTCGAACTCATCGAACCAATCGCGGTACCTAAATATACCGCCGCAACCACGGTCAACGTATCATACCCTGCCAGTAGGAAGATTGGAATTAGTATTGGATAAAAGGCAATCGTTTCTTCAGCTAAACCAAAAGTGGTCCCACCTAAACCAATCAGCGCTGTAACGATAACAATCAACCATTTCTGCTTACCTTTTAGTTTTTCAGACAGCCTCATCATCCCAGAGTTCATCGCTCCAGTTTTATTAACGACCCCGATAACACCACCAAGGATCAGCACGAAAACAATGATATCGACACTATCAACAATACCTTGAACTTGTGACGTCAAAAATTGATTAATAGTCCCTAAGACACCACGTTTTGGTTTCTTAATTTCGTGATACGTGTTGGGAATTGCAGCCGGACGATAAATTGTACCATCCTTAAATTTGGAAACTTTAATCTTAATCTTGTACTTGTCGAGTGTCTTTTGTGTAGCACTCTCTTTAAGTTTCTTACCAGAAGCTTCGGTAATAACAAATTTATCCAAATCTGAATTGTATTCCAAGGTACTATATTTACCCGACGGAATAAAGAACGTCAGAACTTGAACCATAAGTAAAACAATAATAATAACGGTATACGCGGAAGGAAAGCTATGTTTCTTCTTTTTAGCATTAGCCATAATTGTCCCCTCTTTTCCCATATAATTAAATCCTTCACAAATTAATTATAACAGGAAAAGAAAACGTTTCCATTACATTATTAGAATATTAATTTATTTACGTTTACTGTCCTTAATGGCACGTAAAGCGCGTTTGCGAGTCTTTTTATTAGGGCTCTTCAACATACGATAAGCTGTTGCAGTGTTCATTTTTTCCATAATAAATTTCTCCTTACCAACTAGCTTTCTTAACGCCAGGAATCTGACCGGCATGAGCTAATTGTCTAAAATTCAAACGAGACATCCCAAACTTGCGCATGTATGCATGTGGACGTCCATCTAATGAATCACGGTTCTTTAAGCGAACGGGACTTGAGTCTCTTGGTAGTTTAGAAAGAGCGATATAATCACCCTTAGCCTTTAATTCCTTACGAATTTCAGCATAACGAGCTACCAATTCTATTTGTTTTTTGTTTCTAGCAATTTTTGATTTTTTTGCCATTATAATAACCTCTTTATTTTTTATAGATAACATTGTGGTGCTAATTAAATATGCCGTCTCCAGATCTGATAGTATTCCCCTGCTGTGCGGACCGGTCCGAGCCAAAGTACGGTCTCGAACCTCGGTTTGAAGACTTGCCAAAAACCGGCAAGTCTCCAAACACGCCCGGTGGCGTAATGGCTAAAGCCATAACGCCACTTCCACTGCGAGTAAATACTATCAGATCTTCCGACTAAGTGTTTTTTAACAAAATAATTATAAAAACACTCTTGCATATGGATATAATTTTTTTAAATATCTCAATGATAAAAATTATAAATAGATATTGGGTTAAAACTTCTATTAAGTTGATTTTAATAGTTAGATATTGCCGATAGCAATCAAAATATCTAACCCCAAAACTAAGTACAAACATCCTAGCCGGAGGTGGGCAGCAATTCACCCGCAGTGAAGGTGATGTAAGGACGCAAGTCCTTATATCACGGGACAACTTTTGAGACGTGGGTTTCGGCTCAAAAGCAAGGTTCAAGACCGCTCTATGACTCGAACCGGTCCCCACAGCGGGTTGAGATTGCTGTCCACCTCCGGCGGCATCCCCGAATAAAACTAAATAGTAATTTTTACCATCTGTACATATTATTCATTTTATTAATTAATGTCAAATAATTAGTTTCATTTTAAAATAAATAAAAAGCTTGCATTTAATTCGGTACCGAACTATAATTCTTTTTGCAATAAAGTTCGGTACCGAATTAATTTAATATAAACGAAATGAGGACTTTTAAATATGAGTAAACTTACAGAGGACTTAATGAAGCAACTCCGCTTTATCAGTGAGGCTGGCAATTTCTATATGGGACAAAAGAAACAGAAACTTACTGGGCAACAACGAGTTCTGGCTATTCTCAAACTTGAGGACGGTTTAACTCAAAATTATCTAGCTGAGGTTTTGGATCTGCGCCCTAGTTCAATCGCTGAACTATTGAAGAAAATGGAAAATAATGGCGACATTACTCGGACTGAGGACGAAAAAGACAAACGTACTAAGCACGTTCACCTAACTGATACTGGTCGTCAAAAGGCTGATGAGAATGCTTCTCTGAAAAATGAAGACTATAGTGAGACCTTCTTTGCTGGTTTAAATGAGGATGAGAAAACTCAATTCAGTGAATATCTTCAAAAGATTTCTGACGGTTGGGATGAAGATTTTAAAAATAATTCCGCTAAATTCGTTGATCCAACTGATAAATTTAAAGCCATGTTAAATATGCGTGATCAGATGATGCACATGCGTGATGACATGACTGATGAAGAAATCCAGAATTTGCGTCATGAAATGCACAAGAATATGCGAAACATGCCATTTGATGGTCGCTGCCGTCCTAATTTTAACGGTCACGAAAACTTTGGACACGGACACCGCCCAGACTTTCCCAATAACTTTTGGAATGGTTATAAATTTTAATTTAGTGAGGATAATACAATGCACGATGGAGCAATGATGCGAGCTGAATTACCAAAGCGTAATGGTACATTCAAGTTTCGAGATTTTATGCATTTAATCAGTAGTGTTAACCCTAAGAAAGGCTTATTTATTCTAGGGATGCTGCTGAGTTTAGTTACTAGTGGTGCCAGTTTGATTGTGCCACAGCTTACGAAAGGCCTAGTTGACACGAGTGGGCTTTCTAAAATTGACGGTAAAATGTTGGCCGTTTTGATTCTAGCTTTCTTAATTCAATTGGGATTTGGGACAGTTGGAGGTTACATTCTGCGTTATGTCGGCGAAAGCTCTGTTAAAACATTACGTGAAAAACTCTGGGCTCACCTCTTGAATTTACCAGTCGATTATTTCGATAATCACAAATCTGGTGAAACTAGTTCACGTTTAGTCAATGATACGAGCGTTATCAAGGATTTAATTACGTCACAATTTCCCAACTTTATTACTGGTGCGATTCAATTAGTCGGTTCAATGATTATTCTTTTCTTCATGGACTGGCGCATGGCATCATTGATGTTTGGGATAATTCCAATTTTCGTACTGATCCTATTACCAATTGGTAGAATCATGTCAAAATTGGGACGGAAATTACAAGCTGCTACAGCCGACTTCAATGCTGATGCCAGTGAAAAATTATCTGAAGTTCGTTTGATCAAATCTAGTAATGGTGAATCTTTTGAAAAAACTACTGGTGGTAATTTAATTGATAAAATTTTCAAAGTTGGAATTAAAGATGCCCGTGTTGAGGCTGTTTTACAACCAATCATGACAACTGCTATGCTGGGTATCTTCGTCGGAATACTAGGATACGGTGCTGTTAGAATTCAACAAGGTACTTTATCAAGTGGTTCTCTAGTCGCGTTCCTTCTATATTTATTCAATATCATTACACCTGTGGCCAGTTTTGCTACATTCTTCTCCCAAGTTCAAAAAGCTATGGGTTCAACTGAACGAATTCAAGAAATTTTGAATACTGAACCAGAAGTTGCCACAACTGGAAAATCCGTTGATGTTGAAGGTCAAACTATTACCGCTGCACATTTGGATTTCAGTTATGATACTGACAAACAAATTTTGCACGACGTTTCTTTCGAAGCTACGCCTAATACTGTAATCGCCTTTGCCGGACCTTCTGGTGGTGGTAAATCCACAATTTTCTCACTACTAGAAAGATTTTATCAACCAGATGATGGAACGATTTTAATTGGTAAACAAGATATTAAAGATATCGACCTTGCTAGCTGGCGTTCACAAATCGGTTATGTCTCTCAAGATAGTGCCGTCTTTGCGGGTAGTATCCGTGATAATTTGCAATACGGCTTAGATAAACAATTAACCGATGATCAGTTATGGCACGGACTAGAATTGGCTTACGCTGACGAATTCGTCCGCAACTTCCCTGACCAACTCGATACTCAGATTGGTGAACGTGGTGTTAAACTATCCGGTGGTCAAAAGCAACGAATCGCCATTGCCCGAGCCTTTCTCCGTGATCCAAAGATTTTAATGTTGGACGAAGCTACCGCTAGCTTGGATTCAGAGTCTGAAGAAAAAGTTCAACGTGCCTTGGATCAATTGATGGTTGGCAGAACCACTTTAGTTATCGCACATAGATTGTCAACAATCGTTGATGCAGATCAAATTTACTTCATTGAAAACGGATCTGTCACTGGACATGGAACGCACCAAGAATTGATGCATGATCACGCACTATATGCTGAATATGTTAAAGAACAAGTCGTTAACTAATTCAAAAGCAGGTAACTGAGACTTTTTCTCAGCACCTGCTTTTTTGATGTTCATATTTAAAAAATAGTTGGCACTAAGCCACCGTCAACACGTAATGCTTCGCCAGAAAACGATGATGAATCCGGACTAGCAACGAATGCTGTGAAACGACCTACTTCTTCAGGACGAATCAAACGTTGGATTTGCGAACGTGAACGGTGATGTTTCATGAAATCTTCCTCCCACATGTCTTTAGGTAAATCGCTGTCTTGATACATATCATCAAGCATCTTCTGGACGCCTTCAGTCAAAGTGGAACCTGGCATGATGGTGTTGACTGTCACATGAGTAGCAACAGTCAACTTAGATAAACTCTTTGCCAGCGAGAGATTCATCGACTTTGTCATACTATATTGAGGCATTTCTCCGGACGGCATGATGGCCTCTTCACTTGCAATAAAGATGATACGACCGAAATCTTGAGTAAGCATTTTTGGTAAATAAAATTTAGCTAGAGAATTTCCCGCTAAAACGTTGACATGAAAGAATTTATCCCAAGTTTCATCATCAATATCGTAATAATCCATTGGTTGAAAAATACCCATATTGTTAACTAAAATATCAACTTTCGATACTTGATCAAATAATTTCTGACGGTCAGCTTCGTTTGCCAAATCTGCCGCAACTCCCAATGGATTTGTATCGGGAAAATCACGCTTAATTTCTGCCACAACCATATCAACTTCTGGCTGCTTTCTTCCATTAATAATGACATCAGTTCCCTCGCGGGCCATTTCAATCGCAATTGCCTTACCGATACCCTTAGTTGAGCCGGTAATTAAGGCTACTTTATTTTTTAAATGAAGATCCATTAAAAATACCTCCTAATTAGAAATCGAATTCGTCTGGATTGGGACCAACACGTAAGTCTTCATTCATGGCGTTGATTTTATCCATATCAGTTTGATCCAAGGTAAAGTCAAAAACATCTGCATTGCTTTGCATTCGTGCTGGGTGAACTGACTTAACAACGAGTAGGACATCCCTTTGAATATCCCAACGCAAAATTACTTGAGCAACTGACTTACCGTACTTTTCAGCAATATCCTGTAACGTTGCATCCTTCAAAATCTTACCTTGCATGAGTGGTGACCAAGCTTGAATCTTAATGTCATGCTTAGCTGCATAGTCACGAAGTTCACTTTGAATCAATTTAGGATGTGATTCTACTTGGTTCAAAACAGGTGTAACTGTAGCAAATTTAGCCAATTCCTCTAAATGGTGAATTTGGAAATTACTGACACCAATCGCTTTGATTTTACCTTCTTTATATAATTGTTCCAATGCCAAATATGAATCTTTGAAAGAATCATCACCAGGCCAGTGAATCAAATATAAATCTAGATAATCTAGTCCTAATTTTTGAAGACTGTCATTTGCGGCCGCAATCGTTTCATCATAAGTTAAATGGTTGTTCCAGACTTTAGAAGTGATAAATAAATCTTCACGTTGTAAATTATTTTCTTTTAGACCACGACGGATACCTTCACCGGTACCCTCTTCGTTGCCATAAACTTGCGCAGTATCAATCAGACGATAGCCTTGTTTGATGCCGTTAGCTACAACATCTGCTGTTTCCTCGTTAGGAATTTGGAACACACCTAAGCCCAATCCAGGAATGGCTGTGCCATTGTTTAGTTCAATACGATCATTTAATGAAGTAATCATGTTAATTCTCCTTGTTGTTGAATTCGTATTATTAATATAAACCGAATTGGATAACTTGGATAGTATGTACTTTTTGGTGATATAGGTACTTTTGGGTGCCTATCATGTAACGTGTGGTGTTAATTAAATATGCCGTCTACAGAGCTGGGAAATATTCTCAAGCTGTGCGGAACGGTCCGAGCCAAAGTTCGGTCTCGAACCTCGGTTTGAAGCCTTGACACGGTTCGTCAAGTCTTCAAACACGCCCGGTGGTATAAGGACGGGATAATATCCCGTCCTTATACCACTATCACGTCACACAAATATTTCCCAGCTCTTCCGACTAATTAATCGTTACTAATTGAACCTAAGAATATTCAATTTCTTTTATTATGTCCAACTCAATTTATACACTGAAACATAATCTGTGAGAATATCTACATCAAATTATCTACTAGCACTCCGCCTTATGTAATAATATACTGTCTCCATCAAAAAAGGGATGCTATCATCTAGCACCCTTTTTATTACGCTTTAATACTGAGATTATTCTTAATGTCACCGGCATATTCCTTCAAATTCTTCTGAACATCCCCACCAGCAGCAATAATTTTAACCACGGCATTTTCGATGAGAACTCCATCAACCAAGTCAGCAACTTTTTCAATTTGCTCTGTAGCAGTAATAATCGGGACGTCACTGACTGCTCTAATTTGTTGAACTGTCGCTTGTAATTGTTGTGTGGCCAATTCATCGCTCACACCAGCTTCTCCAAAGATTGAAATCACATAGATAAATCCTTCAGCAACTTGAGCTAATTTTTCAATTCGACCAGCTGATGTTGGTGCGACTGTTGGAATCAAATCAATTCCATACTTGTCAGCAAATGGTTTTAATTCGGCTTGTTCTTCAATTGGAGCATCAGGAATAATCAAACCATCAACATTTAACTCCTGACACTTCTGACAAAACTTATCGTATCCATACTTGAATGGAATATTTAAATACGTATCAAAAATGATTGGTACATCACTATTTTGACGAACTTTTTCAACAATTTCAAAAACAACATTTCTATTAACTCCAGCCTCAAACGCACGTAAGTCAGCCTTTTGAATCACTGGCCCATCGGCTACTGGATCTGAGAATGGTACTCCTAATTCAATAATATCAGCTCCATTTTCGGCTAAGGTCAAAATACTTTGAACGGTAGTTTCGACGTCTGGATCATCTGCAACTACAAATGGAATGAACACTTTTTTATCTGCAAATACTTCTTTTAAATTAGTCATCGATATCTACCCCTCTATACTTAGCAATTGATGCAACGTCTTTATCACCACGACCTGATACTGTACAAATAATAATTTGGTCTTTGCGCATTGTTGGAGCTAACTTCATCACATAGGCAATGGCATGACAACTTTCAATAGCAGCGATAATTCCTTCTGTTTTGGCGATATATTCAAAGGCATCTACAGCTTCATCGTCAGTGATACCAACATATTTAGCACGTTTCAATTCCGCTAATCTGGCATGCTCTGGACCAACACCTGGATAATCCAAACCGGCAGAAATTGAATAAACTTGATCAATTTGACCGTCAGAGTTTTGTAAAAATAATGACTTCATACCATGGAAAATCCCTACGGTACCACGTTCCATTGTTGCGGCTGTTTGGTCAGTATCGACACCCTTACCAGCAGCCTCAACTCCAATTAACTCAACGTCTTTATCATCAATATACTTGGCAAAACTACCGATTGCATTACTACCGCCACCAACACAAGCGACAACGGTATCTGGTAAGCGACCTTCAGCTTTCAAAATTTGAGCTTTGGACTCTTTACTGATAACACTTTGGAAATCGTGCACCATCTCAGGAAATGGATATGGGCCAACGGCTGACCCTAACACGTAGAAAGTATCATCAATTCTTGAAGCCCAGTTTTGCAAAGCAGCGTTAACGGCATCTTTTAAAACCATTGAACCGCTAGTTACAGGATGAACTTTGGCACCAAGCAATTCCATCCGATAAACGTTTAATTTTTGACGATCAGTATCAATTTTTCCCATGAAAATTTCACATTCCATTCCGAAAAGTGCAGCAATCGTAGCTGTAGCAACACCATGTTGACCAGCTCCTGTTTCAGCAATCAAACGTGTTTTACCCATTCGCTTAGCAATCAGTGCTTGGCCGATAACGTTATTGATCTTGTGAGCACCTGTATGATTCAAATCTTCACGTTTGAGATAAATCTTAGCCCCACCGAGATCTTTCGTCATCTTGTCTGCGTAATATAAAAGTGATGGACGATTAGCATAATTATTTAGCAAATCGTGTAGTTCCTTGAGAAAATCAGGATCATCTTTATATTTATTGTACGTATCCGCAACATTATTTAATTCATTCATCAAACCTTCGGGAATATATTGACCGCCAAATTCACCGTAATGACTGGCATCTTGAGTATCTTTTTGCATTTCTTTCATGAGTAGTTCCTCCAAATTAATTTAATATTATGTTTTAATCAATTTGAAGTTTGCCATCGTTCATTTTTCATTGTGCTGCCTCCTGAGGATAAAAAAAATCCGCCCATAAACTTATACAGTTTAAAGGGGTTCTATACTTTCTGGTATTGATGAATAATCAATACCAGTTTTTTTATGTCTTTTTCTAAGCAAAACAAAAGAACATTACTGTTCTCATGTTAGGATTTAAGCGACCAAACCCAATCCAAGGAGAG
>NZ_BTTQ01000008.1:0-171859 GCF_036246245.1 Companilactobacillus muriivasis | reverse complement strand
ACTCCCTTATATATTGGTTTCAGCGACTTAATTATAAGGATATGAGTAAGCTCATGTCTATTTTTGTACAATAAAACCCCGGCATGCCGGGGTTATTGTATAATATTCAACTTTCAACCTTTAGTTAGAATAAAAAATAAACTCCGTAGTAATCATCTCTGACTGCTACGGAGTTTTTGTATACTACTTTCCTTTATAAACCATGAAATTACGAATGAACTTATACTTTCGGCTGTGACTTGCTGAATAATAATATCCAAAAATGCTGAAGAATATCGCACCAATTAGATTAACAAATAAATCCTTCATCGTATCGATTAAACCGATATCTAAATAACCACCTTTTACGACAACATTTTTATTATCCTTGGTATGAATTGTTGTATGATCAATATTTTTAATGTGACCGACTGTATTAGGTTTATCCGATAGCTCAACGCTATTAACTTTTTGAACAATCCGGTCCTTCTGCATATCGGTATTCAACCACTGATCAGCTGTAAACTCACCAAACTCCCACATAACTCCGATTGTCATTGAGAAACAAAACGATGTTATCGCAATAAAAACCGGTGTTAATTTAATTGAGGTCATACCTTCATTTAGCAGATAAATTGACGAAAAGCCGACTCCAGCAGCTAAAAATCCATTTAATGTATGCAAACCGGTATCCCAAAATGGCAAATATCCATAGAAGTCACTCAGTTCCCCCAAAATAGTTGAGCTGAAGATAAACGAGATGATAACAATTTCCAAAATATCGGGAATCATGATTTTAAATTTATTCTCAATAACAGCGGGAATCTCAAATAAAACTAGCGTCAGCAAAACAATCATGATTCTGTTGCCCTGTTGCATCCAGATTTGACTACCCAACATTATTAAAGCAATCAAACGATAGAGAACATATACTATTTTTACAAATCTACTGGCATCGTTTGTTGATCTGGTCAACCACCTGACTAATATCATCTTTTCTCCCTCAAATATATGGTAATTTTATCTCAATCGAAAATCGCTGTTGAACAAGCTTGGCATCCATATTACCATTCATATTCTCAATCAGACGTTTCGAAATATACAATCCCAATCCGCTTGATTCGGTATTTGTACGTGTCTTAGATTCAGTATAAAAACGATCAAAGACCTTTTCAATCGATATCTTGCTACCATGCTTAATATCATTGATGAACGTTACAACGCCAAAATTACCTTGTTTAGCATATTCGATTTCAACTTTTCCCTGAGCATAACGTAAAACATTTTGAATTATATTTTGAATAACACGATTCAAAAGTACCTTGTCCGCCAAAACATGAATAGATTCACAATTATCAGGGAATTTAATTGTCAAACCTGACTTTTCAAAACTGTCAAAGAAATTCAAAAAGTTATCCTGAATCGCGTCATTCAGCGATAATTTAACTAAGTCAAAGCCCTTTTGATTGAGGTCTATTCTAGTCAAATCATAAAACTGATTAGTCATCTCAAGCAACTTGGAAACAGATAATTCTATAACATCTAAATATTGTTTTTTCTTGAGTGGATCATCGGTTAACTTAAGCAGCTGCACATAACCGTCGATTGCCGTCAATGGGGTTCGTAAATCATGTGATAAACCAGTTATTGAAAGCTGTAAATTTTCCTCGGCTTGCTTAACTTGTAATTTCTCTGACTCATAAGTATTAACCATTTGATTAAGTTCATCAACTAATGCAATCAGATTCTTTTCTCTAAAATCAACAAAAAAGCGACTGCCTTTTTTTGAGTCAGCCGACATAGTATTAACTTGTTTTGCCAAGCGTTTAATTTGTCGTTTCAAAAAAAACACATATAGTATCAAACCACACAAAAGTAATAAAAGGACGTTAAATATCACCATCAACGTTGGACTCTCCCTCCAATTTGAAACCAATTCCCCAAACAGTTTCAATGTAATGAGCTCCAAATTGATTCAACTTTGAACGTAAATTACTAACATGCACACTGACCGTTTTATCATTGTCTAGATATGGTTCATGCCAGACACTTTCATATAAATTAGAACGGCTAAAAACTTTCTTGGGATTACGCAGCAATAATTCTAAGATACTGAATTCATGCGAAGTAAGATGAATATCTCTGCCCGAAACGGTAACTTCTCTCGTATCCGTATCTAAATCAATCGTTTGGTAATGTATTCTATTGTCTTGTAACGGCGTTGTGGTATCGCTATGACGTAGTTGAATTTCCACTCTAGCAAGTAATTCTTTCAAATCAAACGGTTTAGTTATATAGTCATCAGCCCCGTGAGTCAGTAAATCTAACTTGGTATCTTGATCGACTTTCGCAGACACGGCAATGACTGGTACGGTCGAATTGCTTCTGATTTTTCTGATCAATTCTTCACCCGACATCCCTGGCAACATCAAATCCAACAGAATCAAATCAATCTGATTCTGTTTAAAAATTAACAGTCCTTCAGTACCAGAATATGCATCAAAAACACTGAAATCATGCAATTCCAGTGTTTCCTTAATTAGCGAATGGACCGCCATATCATCCTCTATAACCAATATATTTGTCATCTTATCCTCTACTTAATATCGGCTTTGTAAAAGCTCCAAATACCAATAATTGTCGAAATTATAATCGTTATAACGCTAATAAAAATCATCTTGGGAAATTCATTTATCACTGATGGCAAGGCGAAGTTCTTATAAAACAAATAACTTTCCGTAAACCACCATGTTACGTCTGCCACTGATTTGAATTTCATAAAAACCGCTGGAATAAATCCCATTGAAATTGTAAAAACAAATGTCCAAATAACGCTTGCACCTATCGTACGAATCATGAAACCAATCGCTACATAGGTTGATACAACTGAAAAAATCAATAGAAAAATCGTCAACGATAACATCACAAAATAATTACCATAGTTAGTGATACCAGCGATATTTCCGAATCCAAAAACCATACCGTATCCGCTAACACCCATTGCTGTAATTATAACAGTCGAAATTAAAGTTAAACCAAAAGCTACTAATAACTTTAACAAATAATATTTTCCACGGCTGATACCAAGCGACAATGCATTTCTAATCGTTCCATTTTGAAATTCTTCTCCGATATAAAAACTAATAAACGCACAGAATATCAGTAGAATAACCAGATTACTCTTAACATTCATCAAAACGCCAGATGCTCCGTTGACGACAATATCCTCTTTTGGCGTCAAGTGACCTTGATAACTGTTCTTACTAATGGCATTCAATAGTTGAAAAATTGGTAAGAACACTACTATGGATAAAGTTATCCACATTTTACGACTTTTAAATAATTTTACTTTATCCGCTGCCAATAAATTTAACATTACTTTTCCCCCGTTATATCCATGAAGTAATCCTCAAGGTTTTGATTAGCCATACTGATTCCTAGAACATCGATATTTTCCAAAACCAATTTCCGATTAATCTGGGAAATTTGATCTAAATTAGAATAAATTCTGATCTCATCATCATCGGAAACTTCGTATTCCTCAATATTTAACTTATCCAAAATCGTCAATGCTTTTTCAACCTCTCCAACCTGCAAAGAAATATATTGCTGGCTCTTTTGAAGTAGCTCCGTTTTAGAAAGTTCTTGAATAATTTTTCCATGATGTAAAATTCCATAATTTGTGGCAACTTGTGAGAGTTCTCCTAAAATATGACTGGATATTAAAACTGTTAAACCTTTTTCATTCACTAATTTTTTTATAATTTCTCTTATCTCAATGATTCCCGCTGGATCCAGCCCATTTGTGGGTTCATCTAAAATGAGAAACTCTGGATTGCTGACTAAAGTTACTGCAATTGATAATCTCTGGCGCATCCCTAATGAAAAGTTCTTAACCTTCTTGTGACCAGTATCTTGGAGATTCATTAGCTTCAATAAATTTGAAATATCGCTATTACCAACCCCAGCATTAGCCGCTTGAACTTTCATATTATCGACAGCTGTTAATTCTGGATAAAGCGCTGGAGTTTCAATGGATTGCCCAATTTTTCTTCTAGCATGTTGGATTCCATTAGCATCAGTAGCCCCGAATAATTCAATTTCGCCACCATCAGAATAAGTTAAACCCATGATAATCCGCATCAAAGTAGATTTACCCGCTCCATTTACACCTATCAATCCGTAGATCATGCCTTTGTCAATTTCTAAAGATACCTTATCTAATACTTGATGTTTTCCATAATGTTTGGAAATGTTATTAACCCTCAAAATTGTCTCTGTCATAATTTTTCCTCGTTTCACTATACTAATATAGTAATATCCAGAGATAAATTAACTGACTAGAAAGTTCAAAGAAAGTGTAAAGATTTTGGAGTCCTAACCTTATCCAATTAAAAAAAGGGGCTGTGACATAACTCCTTTTGTCTTAAATATGCAGCCATAAACGTGCAACAAAACATTGCTTTTTCCGCTTAAAACAAATAAAACTAGCAATCCAAAATCGGATTACTAGTCTTATTTGCCTTAATGCTCGAAAGCTGACCATGTTTTGTCACACTCTCTCTGATATTTTATTTAATCTTCAAACTCTTTAAATTATCTTCAATTGTCTCTAAAGGTGAGTCAACTTCTGCCAAAGTAGCCGCTGTATAAGCCCCCTCAACTAAAGCTACATCATACTTATGAATCACTCTGTCAGTCATTTCCAGCAACATTTCCAAATTCATCTTGGAACTGCCGAGGTCATAAAACGCCAAGATTTCATCACCTGTATTGTCATCAACAGCTTGTTGAATTTTTTCTAATGATGAACCAATTTCGCCCTCATCTGTTCCGCCAGCAACTGTGATTGATAAATCTGGGGCCGCCTGAGAAATCAGTGCTTTGACACCTTTAGCAATATCGGCTGAATGTGAAACAATCAATATTCCATATTTCATAATTAGGCTCCTAACACTTCGATTAATGATTCGAATAGATAGGCACTTGATTGAGCACCAGGATCAATGTGACCTTTAGATTTTTCTTCTAAATAACTAGCTCTACCCTTTGTAGCAACTAAATTCTTCACATTTTCCAAAGCATCGTCAATTACTTTTTGGTCAAATTTATCAGCCTTCAAGGCATCACTAACTGGTTGCCAAACATCAATCATAGTCTTCATTCCCGTGTCAGATTCACCACGACGCTTGAGTCCATCGGCGCCAATCTGAATCAGATCACCTAATTCGAGGTTATCTGTTTTGACAGCTTTTGACATATCTAGAAAAGCTGTTCCATACAAAGGACCTGAAGCTCCACCAACTTTTTGAATCATGGCAAAAGCAGTTGCTTTATACAAATCAGCTAAATTCTCAGGATCTTTTTTCTCAAAAGCAGCGGTAATAGCCTCAGCGCCACGATTCATATTTGTACCATGGTCACCGTCACCGATAGCCGTATCCAATTCATTCAAATCGGCTTTATTATTCTCTAATTTTTCAACAAATAAATTAATCCATTTTTTGGCATCTACTAATTCTAATTTCATCAAATTACCCTCTCTACCAAGCGATTGTCGTTACTGGTTCCTTGAGATATTTAATCCAATCGGCATCGGCTTTCATAATTGTTAAAGAAATTCCCTGCATATCAAGTGATGTGACCAAATTGCCAACCTTACTGAAGGAGACTTTAACTTTCTTATCTGCTAATTCGTTCAAAACATCATTAACAAAGATATATTGTTCCATCAAAGGTGTGCCACCCATACCATTAACGAGAATGGCAAAGTCACCATCTTGGCCAGAAAACTCATTCATAATTTTTTCAATCAATTCATTAGCTAATTCTTTAGCAGGTCTAATTTTTTCAACCGCATAACCACGTTCGTTATGGATTCCGATACCATATTCAATCTCATCATCGCCGAGTTCAAAACCAGGATGACCAACAGCAGGTACAGTAGCCGCATGTAGTGCAATTCCAATTGTCTTCGTATTATTGATTACGTTTTGACCAAGTGTTGCTAAATCGTCCAAATTCATCCCTGAACGAGCCGCAGCACCAACAATTTTTTCAACTAAAGCAGTTCCGGCAACCCCACGTTTACCTTGTGTAAATTCACTATTCTTAACGGAAATATCGTCATCAACGACAATTGTCTTAATTTCAATATCGTCTGCTTCAGCCATTTCCTTAGCCATATCAAAGTTCATGACATCACCAGAATAATTTTTAACGATTAACAAGACACCTTTGCCTTGATTGACCGCTGTAATAGCTTCATAAATTTGATCTGGAGTTGGTGAAGTAAAGACCTCACCGGCAACAGCAGCACTGAGCATCCCATCGCCAACATAACCAGCGTGCAATGGCTCGTGACCACTACCACCACCGGAAACAATTCCGACTTGCTTATTTTCCTTGAATTTCGGATCGTTTCTGACTACAGCAGTTGTCCCATCAATCTGCTTGACCAAATCCGCATTAGTTCTTACGAGACCAGAAATCATTTCTGGTACGATATCCTCGACATTATTAATAATCTTCTTCATGTTTCGCCCTCCTTGTAATCGCTTACTTTCCTATTATATAACATTTATGATTTTCTTTATAGTTGGTTATGCCGTCTTCGGTTTAGAGGTATGTTTACAAGTCATTAAGTTTTTATAATTTTTCTTACAGCAAAAAAGGCATGCAATAAAACGCATGTCTTTCAAAGTGTGATACAGCTTATTCTTTTAATATAATTTCTAAAATATTCTGACTATTTAAAATCGAATCGGTTCGCTTAGCAGGTAAATATTTCTCAGTCCTGGAGACCCCTAAGCTAAACTAGCCTTTGGCAAAATATTAATAATATAAAGCAAGATAACGAAAACCACGAACAATCCGTACATAATTGGATTTATTTCTTTTCTTTTACCTGCAGCAAGCATTGTGATTGGATAAACTAAGAATCCAAACGCAATACCATAAGAAATATTATATGTTAGTGGCATACCAACAATTGTTAAGAATGCTGGTAGTGCAATTTCAAATCTATCCCATTGAATACCTTTCATTGATTGAGCCATTAAAGTCCCAACAATGATCAAAACTGGTGCTGTAACGTTACTTGTTACGACTGTCAATAATGGTGAGAAGAACATAGATAACGCGAACAAAACACCTACTGTGATGGAAGTTAAACCAGTTCTACCACCCACGGCAATACCGGCTGATGATTCAACGTAAGCTGTTGGAGGAGTTGTACCAAAGACAGCACCACTGACCATTGAAATTGAGTCGGCCATCAAAGCGTGACCAATTCTTGGCATTTTACCGTCTTTATCCTGCATAATGTCGACTTGTTCAGCCAAACCAATCAAAGTACCGGCAGTATCGAAGAATGCTACTAATAAGAAGATAATCACAACTGCCCAAAGTTGAGGTTCTCTAATATCTCCGATATGTGCTACACCAACCCCAAATGTTGGCTTTAAACTAGGAATTGCGGACACGATATGTGCTGGCGCAGGAATCAATTTAGTAACTAGTCCCACGATTGTTGTAAAGACCATACCGATAAAAATTGCACCAGGAATCTTACGAGCCATCAAGATAGCTGTTACTAACAATCCAACGATTGTTAACCAAGTTGTTGGGTTAGCGAATGATCCGATAGCAACTAATGACGACTTACTTGCTGTAATCAATCCCCCACCTTGTAATCCGACGAAAGCAATAAAGATACCTAAACCAGCCGCAACCGCCAGTTTTAAATCTTTTGGAATCGCATTAATAACGACTTCACGAATTTTCATCAATGATAAAACTAAGAAAATCAAACTGGCTACGAATACACCAGCCATTGCCGTTTGCCAAGGAATACCCATGGCGATAACAACTGAGTAACTGAAAAAGGCGTTGTCACCTAATCCTGGAGCAATTGCAATTGGATAATTTGCTAAAATCCCCATCAGTACTGAACCAACGACAGCAGTCAAAGCTGTTGCTGTAAACAATGATCCTTTGTTCATCCCTGAGTCTCCCAAAACTTGAGGATTAACAAATAAAATATAAGCCATCGAAACAAATGTTGTTAAACCAGCTAAAATTTCTCGTTTAACAGTTGTCTGAGCTTCTTCTAGATGGAATAAACGTTCCATAAAACTTAAATTCCCTCTATTATCTAATGAATTCACTATAAACGCCCCTTAGAAAAATAATTTCTTTTTTGAACTTATATAGTATTGCAAATTATTCGGATTTTTACAAGTGTTTTAGAAACAATTATGTGTATAATTATAAAAATAGTTCGTGTTTTACTATAATTTAATTAATTTCTAGAGTTAATCAAGTACAAAATCACCCATGAAGATAGTTAAAGTTCGTGTTTTGATATTAAAATAGGCTTGATTTTTGCTTAATATTCATTCAAATAAAATTCCATCTTTTTTATTGTAAGCCTTATCATGCAAAGGCTTTGACTCTTATTCGTTCAACAATTCACTAAAAATATAATTAAACTCCACTGAAATTACGAACAATCTAGATAATTTATTATCCTTAATGCAAAAAAACATCCTTGTTCAGAAAAATGTAGCTATAAATAATTACTAGGGTTATAATTTTATTAAAATATTTTTAATTTTAGGGGAATTATTATGACACTACTACACTTTTTAAAATTTGCAAAAAAGAAAACATGGATTCTTTTACTATTAATTCCAATCGCATCAGGAGTGGAAATCTCTGTTTCTTACCTACTACAAGTAATTACTGACGTAGCAACAGGCAAAAGCCAGCTATCATATGGTCTCTTAATTGCCATTGTCATTTGCTATATCTTGATTGACACGGCGGTTTACTTTATTGGATCTTATCTCCAACAAACTACTCTCAATCAAATTGTTAATACTGTTCGAAATCGATTGTTAACGAAACTTTTCAAACAAAACACGGGTATTGGTAACGATGTCCAAAAAATCACGAATGATTATTACAATGACTTTTCCGAAACCGTTCCAGTTTTACGCGATGATTATCTTCAAGGAACATTCAATGCTTATAAACAAATCTGTCAGTTGGTTATTGCTTTGACACTGTCAATCATGATTAAACCCGCACTGACATTAATTATTGTTTTACTATGTATCCCAGGAATTTTTCTGCCGTTCTATCAACAAAATAATCTCCGTAAGAATAAACAAAATGTAATTCATGAATCAAAGTTGGCAACAAGTATTTTACAGGATGCCACCAATGGTCTTAGAACAATTCAAGTCTTTAACATCCAAAGACAACTACACAATATCTTCCAATCTCAAAATCAACACTTACTAATTGCTCAGAATAATGATCAACTAACACGCAAGAAAGTCGGTGCAATAAGTCAATTCATGAACGACTTTCTTTATTTGGGAACTTGGATCGTCGGTATCTATTTCGTGCTGAAAAAGGAAATCTCGCTAGGACAACTTGTTGCATTCTCTCAATTGATGATTTTCATTTCCGAACCGATTCAAACAGCTTCGGGAATTTTCAGCGATATTATTGGTGGAAAAACAGCCGCTACCAAACTGGACGAAAAGATTCAGGACACTAATGTAGAAGTTAAAACCAAGTCTCTAGAGAAATTTGCTAATTTGTCCTATCGAGATGTTTCGTTTACTCAGGACAATAAATCAATTCTTAAGCAATTTAACTTAACTCTAAAAGCCCAGCAGCACTACTTACTGGTGGGTAAAAGCGGTAGTGGTAAAACAACTTTAATCAATCTTCCTTTTAACTCCAAAGTTGCTGAGGGACAAATAACACTTAATGAACAACCAATTAATAGCTATTCATTAAACGATGTTTTCCAACATTTAGGCTTATTGGAGCAACAAGCACACATTTTTGATGCTAGTTTGAAAGACAATCTAACTCTATTCAACACCGAGTTTTCAGCTGAACAGTGCTTTGCGGTTTTACAAAAGGTCGGTTTAACAAAATATGCTAATCCCAAAGCCTTAAATCAACATATTGATTCCCACAGTGGTTTACTTTCTGGTGGTGAAAAAAGGCGTTTAGCTCTTGGGCGTTTGTTACTACGACAAACTGAATTCAATCTATTTGATGAACCTTTAACTGGTGTTGATCCCCGCACCTCACAAGAAATCAGTCAAATTCTGACAAACTTGGATTCCGGTTGGTTAATTGTCACCCATCAATACGATGAGCAGCTCTTCCATAACGCCGATTCGATTATTATCCTTGATAATGGTGAGATTAAAGCCACTGGAGATTATAACGATATAACGGTTAACGATTGGCTCCATAAATTGAATTTGCTGAACCATTAAAATAACCAGTTCATGGAATCATAATGATTTCACGAACTGGTTTCTTTTGTATCTGTATCTAAATGTGACGAAAAAAAAATTAAGAATTACGTTTTCGAATCCTACTCAATGAAACAGGAGTCATCCCTAAGAATGAAGCCACGTAATGTAACGGCACCCGATCAATGACCTCAGGATTATTTTCTGCAAGTTCTTGATAACGTTGCTCCGGCGAATGTTGAATTTGTGAGAAGAAAATATTTCGATATTCAATGAATCGTTCACAGATAAGTTCGGTTATCGACGCTTCAATAGCTGGATAGCTTTGTCTGATTTCATCAAAATGCTGTTTGCTGAGTTTTAAGACAGTTGTATCCTCAATTGCTTCAATCGAAAAGCCACTTGGTTTTCCTAAATAAAAACTTTCAAAAGACGACACCATTTGATTTTCAAAAAAGAACTGGAGTGTAATATCGCGACCGTTATCATTGTGCCATAATCGTAACGCACCATCCAAGACAATATAAACTTCAGTAGCAACATCATCTTCATCCAATAACGTACTACCTTTTGGAAATTTTTCTGGAATAAATAAAGGCTCTAGTTCCGTCCAATGTTCTGCAATGGTTGGAAATTCATTTTTCAAATAATCTGACAATTCTTTTTCCATGAAGTACTCACCCCTAACTTTAAATTAACAATTGTTAATGCTCGTTACTGATACCTCGCATAAACTTAAGTCATTAATCAAACACGAGGTGTTATTTATGAAAACTCTAATTATTTTTGACCATCCATATACTGCTACTGCATCAGATAATGTTCCCCATCACCGCTCATTTTTAGCAGCATTACTCAAAGCGACTATTAAACAACTGCACGCTGAAAACAATGAAGTCGATCTTATTGACCTACACGCTGATAACTTCAATCCTGTAATGACTGCTGACGACCTGACAAATTGGCGCCGTGGTAAACCAATCGACCCACAAATTGAAGACTATCAAAATAGACTCTTAGCTGCTGATAGAATCATCTTCATGTTCCCAATCTGGTGGGAAGTTATGCCAGCCATGACGAAAGGCTTTCTCGACAAAGTTTACGCAAAAGGTGTTCTTTATAACGCTGATACAATGAAGAACAAACTAACTAAATCGCCAAAAATTGAAGTAATAACAACGATGAGCACGCCAAGTTTTGCCTACAAATTTCTCATTGGATCTCCTATTGCAAAGATGCTGTTCAGAGGGACATTCATTAAAACTAGACTTTGGAATTTTAAGTGGAAAAATTTCTCTGGCGTGGAAAAGAAACCTTTAGCAAAACGTGAACAGATATTGGATAACTTCAAACTTTGACTCCATTTTATCGAATTTACCTTTATTTGACCGCAATATCTCTAAATTTTTTTCATGCCAAATGGCACAAGTAACCTAAATAGATCACTTGTGCCATTATATTAATAAGCTGTTTCTCGCATTGAAACTGGCCAATCTTTAATAGAACGGTGTTTATCAAACTTCTTCAAGCCTTCTAATTCTGCGTCAGTAAGTTTGAAATTAAATATATCCAAATTTGACTTCAAATGTGCTTCATTATTAGACTTTGGAATCACGACAATCTTCTGTTGAGTCATGGCACGCAACAATATCTGGGCTCCGGAAACATTGTATTTTTTAGCAAGTTCAGTAATTTCTGGTAATTGAATCATTTCTTTAGCATATTCTTCGCCAAAAGGTGCCCAAGCTTCATGAACAATTTCATGTTCAGCTAAATAAGGAGCAATCTTACTTTGTTGCCAATATAAATGAGTTTCGATTTGATCAATTACTGGTTTAACATCACTAGATTTTAGAATTGCATCAATTTGGTTAGGATTAAAATTACTCAAACCAATTGCACGAATTTTTCCAGCATTATAAGCATCAGCCATAGCACGGTATGTTTCAAGACTATTGCCCATTGGCCAGTGAATAATCATTAAATCAATATAATCCATTTGAAGTTTCCTTAACGAATTATTTATACCTTCTGCCGTTTCATCATAGCCGTCAGTCTGAGCTTTGGTTGTAATGAATAAGTCTTCTCGAGAAATATCACTCTTCTTAACTGCTTCTCCAACGCCCTCTTCGTTGCCATAAACTTGAGCTGTATCAATACTGCGATAGCCAGTTTTAAGTGCTCTAGTCACACTTTCCTCAGTCATTGCAGGTGGCGTTTGGAATGTACCAAAACCAATTACTGGCATTTTTACACCGTTATTAAAAATTACATTTTCCATTTATAAAATTCCTCTTTTTTCATTTGAATTATCAATAGTTGTAAGTGTACTCGAATATATCTTTGATTCAAAATACTTATTTCAAATCATTAATTATGCATTTTATGTATGGATAATTCAAAAAAATCCCTGATAACTTAATATCAGGGATTTTTTACTATGCATTTGTGACGGCTGACTTTTCAGAAATCTTAATGGTTCCTTCAACTAAATCGGCTTTCAAATCTTTAGCGTCAATATGATCGAGATAGAATTCAGCAACTTTATCTCTAATCTGTTGTTCAATGACACGACGTAATGGTCTTGCACCCATGGCTTCATCGTAGCCTTCATCGATCAACCATTCCTTAGCTTCTGGCGTTACTTCCAAAGTAATACCTTTCTTTGCCAAGTTGCGGTTGACGTCGTTTAACATCAATTCAACGATTTGGTTCAAATCATCTTTAGATAGATGTGTAAATTCAACGATACCATTGAATCTGTTTAGAAATTCTGGAGTAAAGTATGGTGCCAATTTATCCATTAATTTCTCATCTTTGTTGCCATGACCAAATCCAGCATTAGATGTAGCGATGATGATTGTATTTTTGAAGTCAACTACGTTACCTTGACCATCTGTCAAACGTCCATCATCCATTACTTGTAGCAATAAGGTCAAAACTTGAGGATTAGCCTTTTCAATTTCATCAAGTAAAACGATGGAGTATGGATTACGACGAACTTTTTCTGTCAAAGTATTGCCGTTATCTTCGTAGCCGACGTAACCAGCTGAAGTACCGATCAACTTAGAAACAGCGGTTAAATCAGAATATTCACTCATATCCAAACGGATAATTGAATCCTTGGAACCAAACATATCCTGAGCCAACTGCTTTACTAATTCAGTCTTACCAACACCAGTTGGACCAACGAATAGGAAACTACCAATTGGACGGTTACCTTCGTCAAAGCCAGCCCGATTACGACGAATAGCTCTGACAACCATGTCGACCGCTTCATCTTGACCAATAACCTTATCTTTCAAACGTTTGCCCATCGTCTTGAGTCTTTCGATATCACTAGCACCCATTTGTGAAACGGGAACGCCAGTTAATCTTTGGACTGACTCAGCAATATCATTGATTGTGGCCACTGGTTCATCTGTTGCAGTATCATCTTTATTCAATTTGGCCTGAATATCTTCAATCTTTTGTTTCAAACTAGCAGCTTTTTCGTAATCTTCTTTAGCTGCCGCAGCGTCCTTATCTTTCTCAGCTTGCTTCAATTCCTTTTCCAAACTAACTTTATCAGTTACAGGATTCTTGGCTGCTAAGTGAGCGGCTGTCATATCGATCAAGTCGATTGCCTTATCAGGTAATGATCTTTGAGGAATATATTGAACAGAATAATCAACCGCTGCTTTCAAAACATCGTCAGGTAATTTTACGTGATGGTGTTCTTCGTATGCCTTACGCAAACCTTGTAAGATTGCTACTGTTGATTCTTTGCTAGGTTCATTGATTGTTACATCGTTGAATCTTCTAGCCAAAGCAGCATCTTTCATAATTGTATTACGGTACTCATCTTGAGTCGTCGCACCGATAACTGAAATCTCACCACGACTCAACGCAGGTTTGATAATATCGGCTAAACCTTTACTACCAGAGTCTGATCCAGATGATCCAGCACCGATAATTTGATGAATTTCATCGAAGAATAATACCACGTTGCCTGCTTTTTTGACTTCTTTCAGTAAGTTCTGAATATTTTCTTCAAAGGAACCACGATACTGTGTTCCGGCTTCAAGAGCTGATAAATCAATGGAAATAATCTGCTTGTCTTTAATTGCTTCAGGTACATTGCCTTTGACAATTGCTTGGGCTAAACCTTCAACAACCGCAGTCTTACCAACACCAGCATCACCTACTAGGATAGGATTGTTCTTCGTTCTCCGGCTCAAAACTTCTGCCGTTTCTTGAATCTCTTTATCACGGCCAATAACCGGATCAAGTAAGCCATCTTTAGCCTCTTGGGTTAAATTACGTCCGAGTTTCTCTAACATTGTGCCATTCTTTTGTTTAGGACTATCGCTGACTGGAATATTTTGACCAGCTGCTCTAGCCTCTTGATATTTTGCTAATTCTTCAGGAGTCAATTCGTGCCCATTCACATAATACTTAGCTTGTGAATCACCGTTTTGTTGACTCATTAATCTTCTAAAAATTTCGTCCATATTGTTGTTAAATGGATCTTCATCCCAAAATGATCTTGCCATATAAAGACCTCCTCACTTTAGATAATGCAACTCCAATTCACGCAGAACTCTCCACATTTCGATATCCTGCGCTTTGGCAATTGCCTCTATATCGCGCAAATTTATTGATGTGGCGGAAGATTGTTTTTTGTTGAAAGATTTATGCAGAGTCGTATAACCATACCCGCTTTTCTTTGCTATTACATATATTGTTAATCCGTTATCTTCTAAGTATGATTTAATATCTATTCGCATCTTTCTCCAACCTCCACATCTATAGTATAGCACAAATGTGATATAGTACAAGTGTGAAATACCACATTTGTGACATAATTAAGAAATGGTTCTGAATTACTTATATAAAGGCAATTTGTTAAAATGAAAATGATAATACAATTAATAATTCATCATATTTAAAAAAAGCAACATTCTGAGTTGCTCACAGACTCTAAAAAAGGATGATTAAGGAAAAGCGTTGCTATAATAGCGTTTACAGTGTGTTAAATACTGCCTAATTTCGTACAATTAAGATGATGACATTATTTTAGTAACATTTAACCAAATTGAGAGGTGATCACATGAGGGAACTATTAACCAACCTAAACCGTTTAAACCATATTTATGATCAACTCGACCTATTAAACTTTCGAGCTCATAAAAATTTTCCACTAACTTTTAATAAAAAAGACAGCAAACAGTTGCTGCCACAAAATAAGCGTCTTTACTTTAGTTACGCCTATTTGAACAAAGAAAAAACACGTTTAACCAATCTGGTTTTAAACCAAGTAATTGATCTACGTGTCCCCCAATTTTTAAAAGATTCAACTATTCACCCTCAGCTGATTGATAAGGCTTTGCGTTTGAAAAACCTTGATCAACTTCATCACGAAAATAATTTTTCAGTACCTTCACGTAACCGAAAAATTAATAAATTAAAACAACTTATTGCCATGATTGAGGATGAACAGATTAATCCGTGTCGGGGTTACTTGAATCAAATTTATGTCATTTTATTGCTGAATAATTTGATGCCATTAGAAATTCGTTCTGAGCCATATCAAGCTGGCGAATTGCTTCATAACGCTGACTTTCGAACTAAATTACTACAATTCGATTATGACCGTTATCTTTATCAAGAATTTCGTCCTGAGAATTATCTCAAGTTCTTAATTTACAGTCTCGTTCACCGCTTGCCCGATTACATTCGTTCCTATGATGTCCGTGACATTATCCCTGAAGCAGCTGAATGTGGGTTCTCAAGTATTGCTTATGAAATTGTTATCGACGGTGTCAAAGAATGTTATGTCACCTTCAAGGGTACTGAGGCTAATGTCGATCAGACAATTAAATCAAGAAGTAAGCGATTTGAAAAATCTATTCTTGAAAATTATAACGATTGGGATTACAACGTTAACTCAATTTTAATTGGTAGTACTAAAGAAGACCGTCAACTCCTTGTTGCACGTGACTTTATTCGTTACTTGCACAGTCAAATTGCATCCCAATCACTGATTTATGGAATTGGTCATTCTTTGGGTGGTCATTTTGTTCAAACTTTACAATTGATGGATAATTCTTTTGATGCCGGATATACGTTAAATTCTGCACCAATCAATTTGAAGTTAATTCGAAATATCAAACCAGATTTATTTACGACTGAAACCTGGGAAAAACTTCTACAACTAACTGACGATACAGATGGAACAAAGTTTATTACTCCTGCCTTAAATGACGAGATAAAAAAACTTTTGCCAGCAGATTACTCAGAAATTATCAACGAATGCTTTGAGCAAGATATGACACAAGTCTTCTATGAGCTGCCTTTCACTATTTGGATTGGTCAGAAGTGGGAATACAATCTCAGTAACTGGAAGTATCCTTTCAAGAATCATCCCCGTGCTTATTTATCTAGTGGTGAAATTCACGCTTATCAAAAATTCTTTGAGGAATTATTTGCTTATTTATCAAGTTCCGACAACAGTCGTCAAGTCGTCCGCAATAGTTTAGGATTCATCGGTGCTAGGACTAAAATTCTACGTGAAACTATCGGTGAACAAAAAACTGCCAAGTATTTCTTTGATTATTCCAATTATCTTTATCAGTCCGGATTATTCACTGATCAACCACAAAAAGTTGGAAAAAAATTTATTGAACAAAATAATTCTCTCTTCCGTGGTTCGTTACGCGAGTGGCCTTTCTTAAAGAGTCTAAACCCTGATATGTTCAGTCTGGCAACCTATTTCCACGTTATCGATGGTGCCAAACATTTCTTGAATCGCACGCCTCATAAATTATAAAAATTATAATTTTATTAAAAAAACACTTGATATTCAAATTTTAGGTGACTATAATACAAACCAACAAAACGTTGAAGAAAAAAGTAGAAATCTCAAGTACGCTTAGTGAGTCATGTTTAGTGCAAAGTGACCGTCGCGAGAATTTCGAAAATCATTTCTGAGTTCGATGCCGATATGTAGGTTATCGTGGTTGCCACCATTATTTGGCTAGCGGATATCATTTAATTACTGTCCGTTAATAAAGTGAGTATTCTTAGAATACCCAAAAAAGGTGGTACCGTTCTATTTGAGCCCTTTTCCTTAGCTGGAAGAGGGCTTTTTTTGTACCAAAATTAGTAAACTCAAAACGTTATTTGTATAAAGTTTGAAAGATGAAAACTTGTTATAACAGTTAATCCAACATTCTAAATTTCAATTTATTTAAAATAATCCCAAATTTTCATGAGATTAAAAATAAATTAGTTGGAAGAGCTGAGAGTATTCATCAGCAGCGAAAGTGGCGTTATTGCTTTAGCAATTACACCACCGGGCGTGTTGGAGCCTTACCGGTCTCAACCGAGATTCGAGACCGCCCTTTGGCTCGAACCGTACCGCGCAGCAGATGAATACTCTCAGCTATGGAAATGGCATACTTCAATAAACTTTCAGTCTTTAATCTAAAAAAAGAGGTGGTAAAAATGGATTCTGACATTAGTGGCATTAAGGGCCCAACACAGATTAGAAACAACATTTTTAGGAGGATGTATTATGAAAGACGATTTAGATTTAACAGGAGAAAAAAACAATAAAAAGAAAGTTTTACATTTACTCGTAGTCAGTTCCTTAATTTTTGGAATGTTCTTCGGCTCAGGTAACTTAATTTTCCCAGTTCACTTGGGACAATTAGCTGGTAACAATTGGTTCTCAGCTGCATTTGGATTCGCAATTTCCGGTTCCCTCTTTCCATTACTAGCAATCATGGCTGTTGTCGTAACCAAGAGTGATGGTTTATATGATCTCGCTCGTCCAGTCGGCAAATTCTACGCTGCCTTGTTCCTAGTTTTGGTCCACCTCACAATCGGACCACTGTTTGGTACACCACGTACCGCTGCAACAGCTTTTCAAATGGCCGTTCAACCATTTCTACCAGCAAAATTTGACACCGTCGGGATGTTATTATTCACTGCCGCTTTCTTCGGTCTTGCATATACTTTGACTGTTCATCAAAGTCAATTATTGAAATACGTTGGGAAATATCTCAACACTATCTTTTTGGTATTATTAGCTGTCGTATTCGTCGTTGCATTCTTACATCCAATGGGTGGTTTGAATCACATGCCAACCCAAGCTTATCAAACAAACTCAACTGTCAGTGGTTTGCTTGAAGGTTACAACACAGTTGATGCTGTTGCCTTACTAGCCTTGAGTGTTACTTTTGTTCACGCCGTTAAAGGCCTTGGTTACAAAGATCGTGAATTATCCGTTTTAACCGCTAAAGCAGGTTCATTAAGTATCGCCGTTGAAGTTTTAGTTTACTTTGGATTAGTTTTATTAGGTGCTTTCAGTTTGAGCAAATTGACCCTTTCAGCTAACGGTGGTGTCGCACTTTCACAAATCGTTGGTCACTACTTTGGCCGATTCGGTGCCGCATTCCTAGGCGTTTTAGTTACCTTAGGAGTTTTCACAACTGCTATGGGATTAGTTGCTTCATTCTCACAGGATTTCCACAAATTATTTCCTAAAGTTAGTTACTTAGCATGGTTGAGAACAACAACCACCTTGTCATTCGTTGTTGCCAATGCTGGATTAAACAACATCATCGCTTGGTCATTGCCAGTCTTGATGCTACTTTACCCACTATCACTTGCTTTGATCCTTGTTTCATTGACTGTTCACGCTAAACCATATGCCGGAGTCGTTTACAAAATGACAATTGCCTTTACTGTATTGCCAGCTGTCTTCGATATGTTGAATGCCTCACCCGCTGCCGTTACAAGTGTTAACTTTGTCAAAACAATCTTAGCTGCTTATCACCAATATGTTCCTCTAGCTAGCTTGGGACTTGGCTGGGTCGTACCTACATTTGCCGGATTCTTCTTAGGACTATTGTTAGGTAAACTTGGAGTCTTTGCTAGTGCCAATGAAGCTGTCGAAAGTCATGATTAATATGGACTGTCAAATAGCTAAGACTGACTCACAGACTGATTTTGACAGCATCCGTCGAGTTTATTATCAAACTTGGACTTACTCATACGTTGGCCTCGTGCCCCAAGCATTGTTGGACAATATCAATTTGAAATCCACTTGGCATCCGGAAACAAGAATCAACAACACTTTGGTCGCATTAACTAAAGATCAACAAATCGTCGGCGTCTGTACTTATGGACCCGCTAGAAGAAAGAAATACAGTGGCTTCGGGGAAATATATTCATTATATGTATTGCCACAGTTTCAACATCAAGGTATCGGACAAAAACTTTTCCAAGCAGCTCTCGATACCCTGCAGAAAAAATTTAACGAAATTTATTTAATTGTATTGAAGAATAATTTAACTTCACGTGCGTTTTACGAAATGTTTGGTTTCGAAGCTAGTGATGATTTCATTGCTGATCAGACCGAATATGGTATGTTGCATGAAGTGGTTTATATTAAAAGTTAATTACCAGAGTCGAGAATATTTGCCGGTCCACATAGCGATAAATATTCTCGGCTTTTTTTAATCTCCAAAATTAATTTTTAGTGCAATTTATTTAAACGGAGTAATCAGCTTAATCATTTAATTTTCCGTACTAAATATAAAATAAATTAGTTGGAATGGATGAAAATATTCACCAGCTGTGGGTGTGGCGTTATGGCTTTAGCCATTACACCACCGAGCGTGTTTGGAGACTTATCGGTCTTTGGTAAGGCTTCAAACCGAGGTTCGAGACCGCACTCTGGCTCGGACCGGTCCGCATAGCAGGTGAATATTTTCATCCATGGAGACGTTAAAATTTATATACATTGCCTAATTTATGGGTTATTTTTTGTACACATCGAAATTGAAGCTCTGCCCTTTTGATAGTAATCTTTAATTATGAAAACGATTACTTTTAAAATTAAGGAGCGATGACTGTGTTAGTAGGAAGTATAGAAGCTGGTGGAACAAAGTTTGTTTGCGCAATTGGAGACGAAGACTATCGAATCAAAGATATCATCCAATTCCCAACAACAACCCCAGGAGAAACGATTCAAAAGGCAATCGATTACTTCAATAAATTTGACATTGAAGCTTTGAGTATTGCATCATTTGGTCCCATTGAATTACGAAAGAACTCACCTAAATATGGCTACATCACCTCGACACCCAAGCCCAATTGGCATGACACTGACTTTTTAGGCGAAATGAAAAAAGCCTTCAAGATTCCCATGTTTTGGACAACCGATGTTAATGGTTCAGCTTACGGTGAATATGTTATGTCGACCCTAGCCAACGAAAAAATTAATTCACTAACGTATTACACAATTGGTACTGGCGTTGGTGCTGGTGCCATTTCCGATGGAAAATTTGTTGGTGACCTCGGACATCCCGAAATGGGCCACACATTCTTACGCCGTCATCCAGATGACTTAGAATTCAAAGGTATCTGCCCTTATCACGAGGACTGTTTAGAAGGATTGGTTGCCGGACCAACGTTTGACGCACGACTTGGTATCAAAGGTAAGGATGTTCCACTAACAGATCACACCTGGGATATAATGGCATATTACGTTGCTCAAGCAGCCATACAAGCAACATTGATTTTACGTCCAGATAAAATCGTCTTTGGCGGTGGCGTTGTCAGTGAAGCGTTCCTAGTAAAAGTTCGCCAACAGTTCAAAGAATTACTAAATGGCTATGTTCAAGTTCCAGATTTAGAAAAATATATTCAAATGCCAGCTGTTAAAAATAATGGTTCAGCAACATTAGGTAATTTTGCCTTAGCAATCAAAGAACTACAAAAATAAAATTCTCACAATAAAAAGAACGTTCCAACATACATTTCATAATGTACGTTTGGAACGTTCTTTTTGGTTATACATTTACACTTTTTAATCTGAACACCAGTGTATATATCAAATACACTAGCCAGAGGTCGTCAGTAATATAGTCCAGCAGTGAAAGTGGCGTTAAGGCTTTTAGCCTTTACACCACAGGACGACTTTTGAAATTCGCGAACCTTGCGAAGTTCAAAATCGAGGGTCGAGACCGCATTATGGCTCGAGCCGGTCCCACAGCAGGACTATATTACTGACGACCGGAGGCGGAACCCAAACTAATCTTTATTGAAAAAGTTATAAGCTGATCCTATCAAGTTAGCATCGTTATGATATTCAGCTGCCATCAAAGTTGGAACAATCTTAATATCGTCAACATCTTTAACTAAATTCTTTATTTCATCATCTAACTTTTGAATAAAGCCATTGTTAGCCGACACACCGCCACCAATAATCACAGCCTCCGGATCAACCACAAACTGCAAATTATAAATTGCCCGTGCCAAATTTTGATAAATATCATCGGTATATCGTTGTGCTACCGGATCGCCTTGTTCAGCTAATTCCAAAACTTCCTGACCGGTAAATTTATGACTGGAATCAGCACTATAACGTTCAGCCATATGCACTACTGTGCCACGTAAACTGAGCCGTTCATTCTTATCATCAAGAATCATCCCAAATTCACCGCCCAACAGATGCTTGCCATGAATAATTTGACGATTCAACACAACTGCCCCACCGATACCTGTTCCGATAATAATGAAGATAACATCACTCATATCAGAAGCAGCACCAACAGAAACTTCGGCTAATGCAGCACAGTTAGCATCATTTTCCATCGTCACCGTTAAATTTAAGATGTTTTCTAACTCTGCTTGAATCGGAAAATTGTGTATATAAGGTAAGGCGCTAATGCCGCCAATGACACCAGTCTTTTGATCGACCGCACCTGGAATACTGAAACCTACGCCATCCACTTTTTCATCGGCAAACTTTGCCACAATTGATTGAATAGCATCGTAAAAGCCAGCTAAATCCTTAGGAGTTGCGACTTTTCCTTTGGCAGACAACAACTGTTCAGTTTCATTCCAAAGTCCATATTTGATACTTGTGCCACCTACATCGATTGATATTATTTGCTCCATGTCACTTCTCCAGTTCAAAGCCATTATTTTTTGTTAACTCTTTAAACCACAAACCACTCTTTTTAACTGTTCGCTTATAATTGTCATCTAAATCAACACTGTAAAATCCATAACGATTGCGGTAGCCGTTGAGCCATGACCAACAGTCGATATAAGTCCACATGTGATAGCCAAAACAGTTACTGCCCGCTTCGATTCCACGGTGTAATTGTTCCAAATGTTCTTTGATAAAATCAATTCGATACTGATCGTCAATCATCCCTGAATCATCTTTGAAACGTGCTTCATCAGCGACACCCATACCATTCTCACTCACATACCAGGGAATATTGTGATACTTATCCTTCATCATCATCGCAATATCAAATAAAGCACGAGGATAAATTTCCCAACCACGATATGGATTGATTTCCTTATCGGGCCAATCATATGGTTCATACAAATCTTCAGGCATTTCTGCAGGAACCTTAGGATTAGTTGGAGCTTGGACACGCCTTGGTTGGTAATAATTGATACCGACAAAATCAACTGTATTGAGTTTAATTAGATCAACGTCTTCTGCCTCAGTTCTTGGCAACAAGTCATTTTCTCTAAATAGTTCAATCAATTCTTCAGGTATCTTCCCCAATACCGCTGGATCCAGAAAGCTCTGCGTATTGATTAAATCTGATGACTTCTTAGCCTTCAAATCAGCGGGTTCGTCACTACGACTGTATGCTGGTAAAACATTCAAAATAATACCAATACGACCATTAATTCCACTGCTACGAAATTCTTTTACAGCCATAACATGTGCCATCAAAGTATGATACCCCACTTGCACGGCACGTTTCATATCGACAACTTCTGGGTAATGAAATTTGTACAAATAACCACATTCAACGTGCACCATTGGTTCATTAAAAGTTGTCCATTCAGTTATCAGATCACCAAACTGTTCAAAAGCTTTTTTCGCATAAAATCCAAAGGCATCAACCGATTCGCGACTTTCCCAACCACCTTTTTCCATCAACCACCAAGGCATGTCAAAGTGGAAAAGATTGATGATTGGTTTAATACCGTTATCGATCATCTCTTGAAAATATGCACGATAAAACTCAACAGCTTCTTGATTCAAATGCTGTCCATCCGGCAACAAACGTGCCCATGAAATCGACGTCCGGTATGAATTGAGACCAATTTTTTTCATATTGGCAACATCTTCACGGTACATTTCATATGTATTGGAAGTATTACTTGGACCCTGATTATCGTTAAACTTTTCAGGACTCATTTCAAACCATTTATCCCAAGTTGTGGCGGATTTACCGTTCATCAAGCTATGTCCTTCAGTTTGTGGAGCAGAGGCAGCAGCCCCCCAGAGGAATTCTTTGGGAAATTTCAGCATAATATTTTTCCTTTAAATGTATTTTTTTCGATACTCTTTTGGTGACAATCCACAGATAGATTTGAAATTACGGTAAAAATAAGCTGTTGTTGTGTAGCCAACATTATCCGCAATTTCAGCGATACTTTGGTTAGTATTTCGCAACGATTCTTGTGCCTGTTGAATTCGATACTCATTGAGATACTTCGAGAAACTCATTTTAACTTCTTTTTTAAACAATTGACCTAAGTAATCTGGATTCAAATGCAACTCATCCGAAACTAATTTCAGACTCAAATCATCATTGAAATCCTGATGAATTAACGCCATGACCCGTTTAATATTCTCAGAATATTTTTGATCATCAACCTTTTGCGACAATTGTTTGATTACTTCCGAAGAAATATCTACGAGACTTTGTAAATCGTCCGCACTGTTGATTCTAATTACATATTCTTGATATGTCTGTTCATCGAAATTAACTTTGACATTCAATTCCGAATAGACTAAAAAGGCAATTTGACGGACATACGATGGACTGGCTCCACGACTAGTTAGGTCACTGAAGATAGCTTTCAACTCATCCATTAATTGTTCATACTCACCCAATGCAATGGCTTGCTTAATTTTCACTAATGAAATCTTGGGTAATGTAGCTTGCTTTAGCCAGTCGACACGCAGGTTATTATTGCTAAATTTATTACTTTTTTCATAAAACTTATATATTTTCGAAAGACGAGCGGCCTGTTCATAACTTTGACTAATATTTTGCCAATCATAAACTGTTTCTCCAACGGTAATGAATGACTTACCCGTAATATAGCCTTTGTCCTCCAACTCGCGAACAAATTTTAGTAGCAGACCTCTACCACCAACAAAGCCGATAAATAAATGATGATTTTGTTCAAAGCTCAATACCTGACCATATTGTTGACATAATTGCTCAACTTTTGAAAAATCATCCAGACGATTACAGGCAATTACGGTCATGCCACTTTTTATAATATCCGGCGTAATCCGTAATTGATGGAATAGTGAACTAATTTCGGACCGATCAATATCATTTTCAAACAGTCGTTGCATTTGTGCATTCAGTGAGACGACTGAAGCCTTTTGAATGGCAGTTTGTGAGTCCAAAATATTTTTCACTTTTGCCAAAGATGCCACTAATGCCTTCGGGTCAATCGGTTTCAAAATATAATCAATTGCTCCCAGCTGTAAACCTGTCCTGACATAATCAAACTCTTGATAACCAGAGAGAATCATAAATTCGAATTTCTTGCCCTCATCTTGAGCCATTTTAACCAAATCTAAACCGCTGATTCTTGGCATATTAACGTCAGTTATTATCAAGTCAATATCGTTATCCTCTAAAAACTCCAAAGCTTGTTTTGAGTTACGTGCTGCCTTAACAATCTCAAAACCGTAATCAGACCAGTTAATGATTTTCTCTAATCCTTTTAAAATCATATATTCATCGTCAACAATCATAACTGAGTACATATTTTACCCCTCCAAAAATATCTGCATCGTTACTGTGACCCCACCGAAATCGTTGTTCATAACTTTCATTTCAAAATCATTTCCAAACGCACCAGTCATTCTGGCTTTAACATTCATCAAACCAATTGATATATCACCTTTAACTAGATTATCACCTTGAGCTGACAACTTATTGTTAAGTTTATCCAACTGATCGGATGTCATCGGTGTCCCATTATCAGAAACTGAAATGAGCACGGTATTGGCTTCTCTACGAGCTTTAATATGGATGGCATTATCGAAACGTTCCAAATCAATACCATGTTTGAAATAATTTTCAACCAACGGCTGAACGATGAATTTAGGCACATTTAAGTCCTTCAAATCATCAGCCAAATTAAATTGATAGCCCAATTGATCTGGAAAACGCATTTGATAAAGATAAATATACTTTTCCGCAAACTCAAACTCTTTCTCCAAGGTGACCGTACTTTCTTGACTGATATTATTCCTCAATAAACTGGCAAAATTAAACACCACATCAGCCAACTCCGTCTGTCCTTCATTGATTGCGTACATCCGGATGTACTCGAGAGTATTATATAAGAAATGTGGATTTATCTGTGATTGTAAAGCCTTCATATTGGCATCTTTTTGCGCTAATTCCAATTGATATATCTGCAAAACATATTGGTCAATGGCATCCAACATATCGTTGATTCCGGTAGCTAATGTATTCAGCTCCCCCTCCTCACTAGGGACAGGGATTCTAGTCTTCAAATCACCACTGGAAACTTTTTCCATCGCTTTGGTCATTGATTCCAAATGTAAGGTGTAGTTATGGAAAACATATTTCAACGTCCACCACAAGAAAAAGTCAACGATAACTGCCAACAAAATGAAGAACAAAATAGTCTTCAGAATTCGGCGATAGACAATGTACTTGGGGACTAAAGCAACAATGTCATCTTGATTCTCAGCCTTTTGCGTCTTGATAAAATATTGATTTTCTAGAGAATGAATCAGACTCTTACCTTGTTTGGGATTATTGATCAAACTCTTTTTCGCTATCGGTATAAGTTTGGAATGATAACTATACCTAATTCGGCCAACACTCGTGACAACAAATAGTTGCATCCCAGAACTATTGTGTGCTTGGTTCAACGAAGTATTTAAAGTATGCGGACTGAAATTAACAATCACTGAACCATATGGTTGATACGTTGAATCACTAATTAATGACGTTCCATAATACAATCCGTTAGATACCATTTTCTTAGCAGCTATCTTACTGCCACTGAGATTACGAGGATTCATACTAATTGACTCTGCTTCTTGATTCAACGATAAAGTCACCTTGGTAGCCTTACTATTTCTCAAAAAATCAGCCACCTGGTTAGGCAAATAATAAAAATAACTGCTACTCGATTGATTCTGACTATAATCCAGATAATCTTCCGGATCCATCCGAAAAAATGCCTCCAAATTAGCAACTCGATCCTGACTTTGATTAATATTTTTTGTTAAATTATCCGCCTGATTTTGTTGCGACTCGACAATTGAAGTACTGCGATTGATGCCCTCACTCAATGTCTGATCCTTATCAACATAAATATCCGCAATTTTAAAAGCAGACATCAAAACCGCAAATAAGGTAATGGTGATTACCATTACCTTAATGTAAAACGTCATTAATTTTTGAAGATTGTAATGATTATCAATCATATTTATAACCTCAATTAATTCAACTCGTCCAAATGCTTAATCCAGTTTTGACCGATAAATTGTGTATAAATTACTATCAGACTGACTGTTGCGAAAAGAATCAATCCGAGGAATTTATAAGTAATTCCTAAAATAACTATCAAACCAAGCAACTGTTTCAAGTTGTCGAAGAAATTGAAGAAATAATGTGCACAGGCCAACTTGAAACTGTTGATAACATTGATATCAAAACCAGCTTTAATATTCAATGTGTAAGCATAAATACAGATGATAGCTAATAGCACAATTGCGATAATGAAATCGATTACAATAAATAGCAAACCGGGCACTTGAACTGATAAGAACAAACTATAACTTAGTATAAATGCTACCGCGAAAAATGAGTAGAATAACCTATTCCCAAGCGCAAAATTCTTTTTAAACAGCGTCCACGCCTGTTTCCAAGTCATTTGACCATAGTCATATCCATTATCAAAAAACAGTTCATTGATAACCATCAAACTTGGTCCAACGCCTAGGACAAGCCCTCCGGCAAAACTTAACGCCCAGAACAATAGATTTAATTTAATGATCGTATACGCTTTAATAAACAATTGTTGAACCGCTTGGGAAAACATATCTCTACCTCTTTTTCTTTTTAAATATGCCGCTTCCGGTTGTCAGAAATATAGTCTGCTGTGAGGACCGGTTCGAGTCAAAGTTCGGTCTCGAACCTCGATTTTGAACTTCGCAAAGTACGCGAATTTCAAAACTCGTCCTGTGGTGTAATTGCTAAAGCAATAACGCCACCTTCACTGCTGACCATATTTCTGACAACCTCCTGCTAGGGTTATTTCTGATTCTAATCTAACTTCTAAACAGGCAATATTACTTAAGTCACAAATTAATTAGTCTCATCTGAAATCTTTAAATTGAACGTTAAATATTATTTTTAAACCATCGTCAAATTTCAATTTATTAAGAATAATGCTCATTCATTGATACAAATTAGTCGGAAGAGCTGAGAGTATTCACATGCTGTGGGTGTGGCGTTATGGCTTTAGCCATTACACCACCGGGCGAGTTTGGAGACTTTTCGATCTGTGGAAAGGCTTCAAACCGAGGTTCGAGACCGCCTTTCGGCTCGGACCGGTCCGCATAGCATAGTGAATACTCTCATCTCTGTAGACGGACCTCAATTATATAAAAAGAGAGGTTGAGACGTCGTCTCAGCCTCTCTTTATTATTTTTTTATTTGAATTAGGGGAGTTTTAAACTATTTTTGGTCCTTTAGAAAGGCATCATATTGTGATTGCATTTCCTTTTGTACCTTGTCATATCCAGCTTTCTTCAATTCTTTGTTCATCTTAGGAATTGTTGTTTCTGGATCTGATGTACCAGTTTGTAGACCGGCTAGATACTTGTTCATAACATTTGAAATGTTTGTCAATTCAGTCTTAACGTTCTTTGTCTTGAATTGGAAACCAAGGATTGGAGATGTGATGGCATCCTTTGTATCTTGGATACGTGTTTGAATCATTTCATCAGTTATATTCTTTGTTGGAGTAATCTTGTTGTTATCACCTGTTTGCCATGGTGCTGAATGGTAACCTTCTTTGTAGCCCTTAAGTAGTTCAACACGTTTATCGTCTTCAACATACTTCCAAGCTTCACCTTTTTCACCATAAACCAAACCATTTAGTACTTCAGGATCACTGTTCATAACGCCAAGAACTTTAACTGCTTTTTCTTTATTGTCAGAGTTGTTACTTACAACATAGTTGTACATTTGTGCTTGAGCTGTTGACTTGATTGCAGGACTAATTGATCTTGAAACAATTTCTTGTCCGGCAGTTTGTGATAATTGGTGGTCACCGTAATCGAAAGGTCCTTGTGTTTCTTGTCTAGCGAACCATGTGTCACCACTCAATGGACGATCTGTGTTGTCAGTTGCTGCATCTTTTGCAATGTAGCCCTTCTTGTAGTATTCGTGGAATTTCTTCAATGTTGCCACGTAAGCTGGATCATCATAGGGGTTAATGATTTTCTTACCGTTATCAACCGCATTAACTGCAAATGGATAGTTTTGATCGATTGCAAAATCAAGATTTGAACCAATACGTAAATTAGGACCAGTTGAGAATGTTAAAACTTTCTTGTTTTGAGAATGGAATTGGTTAAATGCATCTTCCAAATCATCGTAAGACTTGATGTTATCAACATTAATATTATATTTGTCTAAGTATTTTTTATTAAATGAGATAACTTGTGTTGAGTAGATGTTTGAATTGATAGGCATTGCGTAAAGTTTGCCATCAATCTTGTTACCTTTGATATAAGCTGGATCTAAATCATCATAAGCTGACTTAGCGTACTTAGGTAGCATTGATGTTAAATCAGTATAAGCACCCTTTTGAGCATTAACAGCGTAGTTATCAGCTTTGGCAATATCGTACTTTTCACCAGATGAAACGATAACTGACATCTTTTGCTTGTAATCACCCCAGCCAATATATTGAATCTTCAACTTAGCCCCGGCTTTTTTCTCAAGAATCTTATTCGTGTTGGCAATCAACTTATCATAATTCTTTGGTTTATCACCAATTTGATACATTAACAATGTTGGTGTGCCATTGTCACTGGCTGATTTCTTTGATCCACAAGCTGTTAATCCTACAGCTGTGACAGCTAAAAGTGACAATCCTACGACACGTTTAACCCATTTTTTCATTTCGTATCCCCCGATACTGAATTTTTATAAAAGTTATTCTTTAACACCACCGATGGTTAGACCACGGACGAAGTATTTTTGGAAGAATGGATAGCTGACTGCAATTGGTAATGTAGCAATAACAACCATGGCCATTCTTGTTGCTTCCTTTGGAATTGCTAGTAAACTGCCACCGAATTGTGAACCCATACCAGAACTTGCCGAAAGCATTTCGATATTTGCTTGAATCTTCATCAATAAGTATTGCAATGGAATCAAGTTATCGCTTTGGATATATAGCAAGGCGTTAAACCAATCATTCCAATAACCTAAGGCGGCAAACAAACTAATTGTTGCGATACCAGGTACTGCCAGTGGAATAACGATTTGCGTAAAGATTCTCAACTCACTGGCACCATCGATACGGGCTGATTCGATAATTGATTCAGAAACTTGTCGTTTAAAGAACGTCCGCATAACAATGATATTGAATGGGCTGACAGCCATTGGCAAGATCAAAGCCCAAAGTGTATCTTTTAAGTGCAAGAAGTTAGTCACAACGATATAGTTAGCAACCATACCAGGTGAGAACAACATCGTGATCAAACAGAAAACCGTGAAGAACCGACGATATTTAAAAGTGTTTCTTGAAATTGCATAGGCATATGTTGATGTGAATGTTGAGTTAATTAATGTACCAACAACCGTAACCAAGATAGAAATCCAGAGTGATCTAAGTAATTCTCCACCCATCGTAGCAAGATATCTATATCCTGCAAAGCTCCAAACTTTCGGCCAAAGTCTGTAGCCATATGTTGCTAAAGCATTTTCATCTGTTAATGAAATTACTACAACGAAGAACAATGGAACTAAACATGATATAGAGAATATCGCCACGATTATGTTGAAGAATAAATCAGCACCTCTATTGAAGGAGTGAACTGAAACGCTATCTATTTTCTTTTTCTTCTTTTTGTTAATCAATTTCAATTCTCCTTCCTAGAATAGTGCTGAATCGCCATCAAGTTTTCTAACAAGTGCATTGGTTGAAACTAAGAGGACACATCCAACAACTGATTGATAAAGACTGGCTGCACTGGACATACCAATATCACCGGTAGATGTTAATCCGTTAAAGATATATGTATCAAGAACTGAAGTTACATTGTATAAGGCACCTGAGTTCTGTGGGACTTGATAGAACAAACCAAAGTCGGCACGGAAGATATTACCTACTGCTAAGATTGTCATCAAAGTCATAAGTGGTACTAGTTGTGGAATTGTAATGTTCTTAATTTGTTGCCACTTATTGGCACCATCAACTGTAGCTGCTTCATAGTACGTTGGATCAATTCCCATAACAGTCGCAAAGTACAAAATACTGTTATAACCGATACCTTTCCACGTTCCAATGAATAGTAAGATAAATGGCCAATATTTAGGTTCTGCATACCAATTAATATCAGTGTGCATCATCATGTTTAGCAAACCTTTATCTGGGTTTAAGAATGCCATTACGAAGTATCCGATGATAACCCATGATAAGAAGTAAGGTAAAAGCATTGATGTTTGGTAAACTTTGACCAATCTCTTATGTCTTAATTCACTCATAACGATGGCGAAGAATACTGAGATAACCAAGTTTAAGGAAATAAATCCTAAGTTATACAAGATTGTATTCTTAGTGATCAACCAGGCAGCATCTGAGGTGAACAGGAATTTGAAGTTTTCAAAACCTACCCACTTACTCTGCATTAAACTGGCTAAAAATCCATCTGGTGAAAAATGGAACTCCTTGAATGCTACTACGTTAGCAAAAACAGGAATATAAAAGAAGAAGATCATCCAAATGGCACCTGGTAAAGCAAATAGTAGAAATGGTCCATTGTGGAATATATTGTAGAAGAAACCTTCCTTTTTGCGTTTAGGTTGTGCAATTGGTTTTGGTCCTTCTGGATTTACGTCATTCTCCATTCTCTTTTTCCTCCTCCCCTCTTAATTAACTTACAAGCAAAATTATAGCGCTTACATAATGGTCAAAATAAGTTACAAATTCTATATTTGTTATACAAATTCTAGGAAAAGTATAAAAAGACTTTTGAAATGATATATCAAATATGCCGTCTCCAGAGCTGGGAAATATTCTCAAGCTGTGCGGAACGGCACGAGCCAAAAAGCGGTCTCGAACCTCGGTTTGAAGCCTTGACAAAGCTCGTCAAGTCTCCAAACACGTCCGGTGGTATAAGTACGGGAGATTCCTCCCGTGCTTATACCACTACCACGGCACACAAATATTTCCCAGCTCTTCCGACTAATTAATCGTTATTAGTTGAATGTAAAAATATTTAAGCAATTTTAAACTATGAAATACTTGTAGTAGGTTATCGACTAGTACCATATGTATAACATAATTATTAATGAACTCTAAACACAAAAACGTCCAAACCCACCTCGAGTCATTGTAGGTTTGGACGTTTATTTTAAATAAATTTAATTGAACCAGGAAAACTTAAACTCCGGTCTGATCAACACCCATAATTTTGAATCCATAGATTCTGGCTGTATTGCCTGATTGTTCTGCTTTGTGAATAAACAGTTTCACATAACGACCTTCTGTTTTTGAAATCGCATCTTTACTAATGTCTAATGTATTATTTCTATGTTCAACAACAGTCGTCCAATTTTGCTTGTCATTACTTACTAAAATATCGTAATCTTTCGTATTCCAAGCACTATCTTCGCCACCTGTTGCTGCATTGTAAAGTTCAAATCCTGTGATTGTCTTTGTATTGCCGAGATCAACTATCATAAATGGATTTTCGTGCGAATTATCACACCACTTTGTTGTCAAATCGTCATCGATTGCATGTGAATAGTCTTCATTCTCATTGGTGAACCCTGAACCTTCGGTTGCACTAACGCCTTCTAATTTCGTCAAATCTTGAACACTATATCCCGCTGATTCATCGTAAACTGTGATGTAATCGGCTTTTTTAACTTCTGTCATTCCAGCCGCATTGGTTACTTTACAATTAACAGAATACTGGCCGGCTTTAGCAAATTTAACTGTAATTTCTTTGTCTGTTTGAGAAACTACTTCTGCACCTGGTATTTCCCATTCGACACTTTCAGTTGATGGGGATACTTTGGCGTTTAAAGTAACTTCTTCACCTGCTTTCACAAATGTTGAAGTGGAGCTAAATGTTGCTTCTGGCTTTTCTAAAGTGTTAAAAGTATAGCTGGTTTTGGCTGATTTATAAGAATATTCATTATTGTAAATATCCTTTGGTGTGACGATATATTCAGTTACACCTTCAACCCGTTTTTCATTCATGATTGTAAAAGCATTATTTGAAGTTGTTCCAGCTAACGTTGTGTGACCATTTGGTTTGCGTTGATAAATATTGTAGCCAGCAGTGTCATCGGTAGCTTTGTCCCACTGCAAACGAATATTTTCTGTCATATCATCTGTAACTGTCTTACCTTGAACTTTCAAACCAGTTACATTATTTATTCTTTGGAACTGACCATTGCTAAATGTCATTGAACCGATATTGATTTGGTTTTCACCAGTTGATCCATAAATATTTAAACCAATCGACTTAATTGTTTTGCCAGCCAATTTGGACAAACTAAATCCGTATTCGTGCCAACCATTGATATTATCGTATTTATTGGCATCCAAAGTGATCTTCTTATCATTTTCATCGGTCAAAACTAATTCCAGATTTTTTTCACCTTTAACAACGATATTGGCTGATTCATTACCAATCGCTTTTACATCAGAAGCATACAACTTGATATAACTGGCCGCATTATTCTTCATATTACCGGATAGTTCAACTGATGATCCGCCATTGAACACATTTTTGTAACTGAATTTGGCTGAAAGGTCATTGCCTTTAGCATTATCAAGAATCCAACGATATGTCGGTAAAATATCTTGAATACTCCGGTTGTTATATGCACCGGAAGTCATCAACTGGCCATTCTTGTAGTAGTTATCGCCATTACCAACGTTAAAATTCGTTACAAATGGGAACTGTGTTACAGGTGTTTTTTCAACTACATATTTAGAAATACCTTGCCATTTTTGAGACTGATCCACTTTTCTTGGATCATTATTGGCATTAGTCCACAGCTTTTGTTCGTTTTCCCAATACTTGTCGACGTCGTAATTAGCACCATCGCGCAAGGTCCAATCGGGACAATATAAACCAATTGAAGTTTTTAATTTACCGCTTTCATCCAGTAACATTTCAAGATTGCGAGAACTGTTGATTCCATTAGCTTGAAGGTCGATACCGGCAAAGAGATCGTAAGGATTTCTACCTAATTTAAAAGCCTCTTTATTAGATGAACTTAACTTGTCCTTAGTCCAACGGAAATCAATAAACATCTTATCTGCGATGCTCTTATCGCCTTGCTGGAAAAATGAACTATTTTCATCGTTCAACGCACCCTGCCATGTCACATCCCCAGAAGGCAACATTGCATCATACCAAATAACTTGTTGATTAGATTTCTTATGTGCATTTAAATAAACCATCATATCGCGCAAATCGTGAGCTGTTTGTTCATCGACATCAGTTTCTTCATTGATAAACCAACCGTCAAAGCCATAATAATCAGCCATTTCAATCAATTTATCAGCGACAATGAATTTTCCATTGGCATCTTTTTGAACAAATTGCTTCACCCATTCAGTCTTACCGCCATAAACAGAAGGTGGGAAAAAGACTGTTCCAACCACTGGCACACCATTTCTGTGAGCGGCATCGGTCAAATCACCACTTGGCGGCACGATAATTCCCTCACCGGACGAACCTGCCCAAGCAACCAAAGTATCCACGTATTGCCAATTAGTGAAGTTATAAACTGCCTTATTACTGTCACCTTGCGATGGCGTACCAGCAGTATGACGATTAGTAATCGCAATAGACAAAACTTTGGCATCTGGATTTTGGTAGTCATTAACTTTCTGACCTTGTGAACGCTTAGCCAATTTCACATTTGAAACATTATAACTTGCGTCCGGATCCGTTTGCGGACTCCATTTCAATAACCCCTCAGGAAATAGTGCTGTTGCTTCCGGATTCTTTTCAAAATCATTGATATCTTGTGATGTCGAAACTGCTTCAGTTCCTACAGCAGCATGTGCAACTTGGTAATTTAAATGGCTCGAACAAAGCAGTGTTACCGAAGCCATACCAACTGCAGCAGCTAATATAAATCCCTTTTTAGACATAAACCAGACCCCTCTACGTTTTTATGTAAGTGTTTTCAAGAGAAAGCTTAGCAAGATATTTTTTAAAAATCTTCTATCTTCTAACTGAAATATTTGGACACTTTAAACTAGATTTACTGGTTTCAGGATTTGCCGTCTCCAGAGCTGAGAGCGGGGGTGCACCCGCTCTCAGCTCTTCCGACTCATTAATTTTCTTTTACATTCTTACTGAGAATATACAAAAAAGACTGCAACATTTCGTCACAGTTCTCATTTATATAAAATTCAATTACTTCAACAACAAGAAACATAAAACCAAATCGTCTCGGTCTTTTAAATCAAATCCTGTTTGTTCGTAAAATTTTTCAATTCGATATAATAACGTATTTCTATGTAAGAACAACATTTTTGAAGTCTTTGCTAGATTAGAATCACAACGATACAATGCATCGATCATTTGGGTTGTTTTATGATCAATCTCAATCTTATCGCGTAAGCTTTTAAATAAATCGGTATTCTTTAGATTTTGTTCAACTAGAAAATCAAGGATTACGGTCGAAAGATTATTAACTCGATCTCTCATTTCTATTGATTTTTTAAACAAGCGTCTTTCACTCTCAAAAATGTTGGGCAACTTCTCATCAACTGGCCAAAACTGCCCGATATACAAATTGCTCTTAGTATAAAAATCTGAATCGAGTAATTGCACCATTTGTTGAATGCTCTCTTTGTCCATGCAACTGGTTGTTTCCGTTTCAATTAATATTCCTGAATTATTGCTGATCAAAAAACAATCGACTACATCATCAAAAGTATCTTTAAATACTTTTAACCATTCAATCGAGTTTTGTTTGGTTTCATTCTTTTGGATTTCAAATTGAATGATTCTAACATTTTTATTTATTGTGGGAATGTCATCGGATTTGCCTGTCAAAAAATGCCACCAATTATTCTGAACGGCTTTGGAGGAATCCTCTTGACTCATCAGCGACAGCAAAAATTTTTCTGGTTCGGTTAGATTACGCTTATCAACGTTGATCCACTGACCCGCAATCAGACAATTAAAACTAGTTGCATTCGAAACTGGTTCGACAGTTAACTTTGCACTCGGATAAAGTTTTAGAAATCTTGCTACACTTCCCACCATAATATTTGCCACCATTCACATTTTATATATTTTGAAAAACTATTGTTGTGATATTTTCTTAACAGGTAAAATTGTAACGCTTACATAAATGACAAATTAAGTGACAAATTCTAGTTTTATTGTCTAAATTCGAGATTGTACTTCAAAAACACCAATCAAATTATTTGGTTGGTGTTTTTGATTAAATTATTCCGTCTCCAGAGCTGATCAGTAATAATTGAATGTAAAATTATTCAAATATACTTATATTCAAGCAATTTTAGACTATGAAATATTGGCATTAGGTTATTATCTGATGGCTTCTTCTGTCTTGTCATCAAAGAAATGGGCTTTATTCAAATCAAAAGTTAAGTCTACTGTATCGCCTGGTTTGTGATAATCACGAGCATCAACGATAGCAACAAATTCAGTCCCGTCAATTTTTGAGTAAAGCATTGATGTTGCGCCTAATAATTCAGATACGACAACTTCACATTTAACAGATGATTCTGGCCATGTTTCTTCAAAAGCACCTTCAGCGTGAATATCTTCTGGACGAAGTCCTAAAGTAACGCGTTTGCCATTGTAGCCTTTCTCATTAAGAACTTTGGCACGTCCTTCGGGAACCTTCAATGATAGTCCTTGCCCATCTTTAATAATTCCATCTTTATATTCAACTTCGAAGAAATTCATTGCTGGTGATCCGATAAAACCGGCAACAAATTTGTTCTTAGGTGTTGCATAAACTTCATGCGGTGTTCCGATTTGTTGAACCTCACCCATTGACATAACAACAATTCGGTCAGCCATTGTCATAGCTTCGGTTTGATCATGGGTAACATAAATTGTTGTTGTGTTAAGTCTTTGATGCAAACGAGCAATTTCAGCACGCATGTTAACACGCAATTTAGCATCCAAGTTAGATAATGGTTCATCCATTAGGAAAATTGGAGCGTCACGAACGATGGCTCTACCTAAAGCAACACGTTGTCTTTGACCACCAGATAAGGCTGCTGGCTTTCTGTCAAGATATTCTTCCAAACCTAAAACTTCAGCAGCGTATTTAACTTTTTCTTCAATCTTATCTTTTTCGTATTTACGCAACTTCAAACCAAAGGCCATGTTATTAAATACGGTCATATGTGGGTACAAAGCATAATTTTGGAAAACCATGGCAATATCGCGATCTTTAGGTGCTGTATCATTTTCATACTTACCGTCGATGATCAATTCACCTTTAGAAATATCTTCCAAACCAGCAATCATACGAAGAGTTGTTGACTTACCACAACCTGATGGTCCAACGAAGACGATAAATTCCTTATCTTTGATATGTAAGTCAAAATCTGAAACTGCATAAGCATCTTCTTCAGAGTTAGCGTATTTCTTATAAATGTGATTTAAATCAATTTCTACCATAATTAGAACCTCTCACGATTATTTATTTATATTATGTTTGTCTTTAATTGATATACCCATTTTATTTGAAAAACGCTTACATTAAAAATACAAAACAACTAAAATCTTTTGGTATTTTTGTGCACTATTACTAAAAGTGCCGTCTCCGGAGCAGAGAGGTATGATTTCGCCTGCTATGCGGACCGATTCGAGCCAAGGTCTCGAATCTCGGTTTGAAGCCTTACCAAAAACCGGTAAGTCTCCAAACTCGCCCGGTGGTGTAACGGCTAAAGCCGTAACGCCACACCCACAGCGGGTGAATCCTACCTCTCTGCTCCTCCGACTAATTGAAATTTTTAATTCATATAGACTTATCAATATACAAATAAATAGACTATAAACCATACCTTTACGGCGTCATTTATAGTCTATTTATCGTTAATCAAATTTCATTAAATCTAAAACTTGTAACTTCTGATTTCTGCTGGACGTAAAACCTTCACATCCCTATCATCTATTTTTTCTTCTAAAAAGTTCACTGTTTCAGCTTTTGATAACATATCAGCTTCAACATTTGATTCGTTTTTAGTCAAATTGTAACCACGTAGAACATTCTTCTTACCATCTTCTGCTTGTTTCAAGCTTGTTACAGCAAGGTTTTCAGCATTCAAACTAATAAACGCATCAATTGACTTTCTATTTCCATCGTGAATTCCTGTTTGAACTGCTTGAATTTCGACTTGGTTATTTCTGGCCTTTTGGTATGAGTCAACTTGACTTTCTTCTGATCCATCTTGGAATGAAAGGCTGTATTCTCCTGAATATTCACCTAAACATTGAGCTTCCGGCGTTTCAAAGTAGCCCCAATCGCCCATTTCGCCGGTACAACGTAATAGTGTGATGGCAATTGTATTATCTTCAGGTAGAATTTCGTATTCATTCAAGCCAAAGTTTCCAATTGTTACACCATTTTTGTCATCGTGAATATTAACAAATGCTTGTTCATGTTGTGGATTAGTTGGATTTTGCCATGTATCGTTTACAGCATTCGGGCGTTCAACTACTTCATAAATTGACTCTGCCACATGCTTATCTGTCTTCAAATTGGTCTTAAATAGTACTCGCACGCGGTGATCTTTTACTTGATTATTGAATGATGTCTTGAAATTCAATTGGTCAGAATCCTTCGACATTGTAATTGTTGTGGTAAAAGTCACTGGCATGGTCTTTTCAGAACGGTTGGCGATTCGCTTAGTTATATCAATTACTGCTTGTTGTTCATATGCTAAACGTTCGTCGGCGGAAACTGGCAAGTTCATTGTTTGAACTAATTCAATTTCGACACCCAAACTATTATTACTTATAACTTTGACAGCCACTGGACTATCTGAAGAAAGAATTGTCTTCTTGTCAGCTGATTGGCGATAGATATATTCATTTCCAATGTCACCAGTATCTTCAAAAATCAACTGATCATCGTATTCGTGGTTTGTTTTCTTGTCCAAAATATTCAAACTACCATCATGCTTGATTGCTACTTTAAGATAGTCATTTTCTAGTACATTATTCGTTTCGTCAAAAATTGTTGGTTCTTCACTTGGCAATTGTTCTGAATCAGCCTTGATCAATGCCAATGTTTCCCAAGCAAATGCTGGCATTGCTGACATATTAACTTGAACGGTCACATAGAGTGCCATGTAAGGAATTCTAAACTTAGTTTTTGGTAAGTCATAGCCAAAACGGACATTAGTCCCAACAAGATTAAAAGGAACACGTTGGCCTTTGGAATTAATAACTTCTAAGGCTGGTAAAGCCTGTTCTTCTGCCTTCATTTTTTCAAATTGGGCATCTGGTCTGCCATCGGCAAATAGTGCTCGGTCCCATTCAATTTCAACTGTCTTCAATTCAGTTTTTTCGTAACCATTCGTATTTAGCAGAACAAATGGCTTACTGTCTTCTGGGAAAATAGTTGTATTAATTTGTGATGCAATTGTATCGAGTGCTTCTTTAGCAACAAATTGGCGGACTTCTTGTGACTTTTCAAATCTTGTCATCATTTCACGGTGAACTGCATCAACTGAACAGCCACAAATACTATCATGAGGATTATTTTGCAACAAAGTTTTCCATGCATAACGTAATTGGTCATGTGGATAAGCTGTTTTTTCTTGGTCATAAGCTATAGTTGCCAAAGGTTCCGCAATGTTTTCCAATTGACGTTCAACTTTGGTATTAAATTGTTTCAAATAAATCCGAGAAGAAGCTGTATTAGCCAATGTATACCAGCCATCAGTTTCTTGACTTGTCAATTCGCCATCAACTGAACCGAGATCTTCCGGTACACTTTCAGCCACAGCGGCTAAATAATCGTCAAAATTAGAGTGGATAAACTCGTAATCAGGATACAATTCTTGAGCTACTTTTAGAGCTTCAATAACATCTTGTTGGACTGGTTGGTGGTCAACACCATTCATCATCAACAGATTGTCAGTTGAAGCATATTTTTCAACATCAGCTAATTTTTCAGCCCAGTATTTTTTGGCAGCCACTTTATCCACGGGAATTTCGTTACCATTGCTATACCAATTAGCAAATAGAATACTCAAGACCTTGGAATTATCGGGTCCCTTCCACCACATTTCTGAATATTGAGAAGCGTATTTTTCATTGTCAAAGACTTGGTTATTTAACCCGGTTGGCTTCACACCACGTCCAAAGGCAGCGTATTTCAAATCAGCTAACTTCAACATTTGAGCCGTTTGTCCCATATTTCCAAAAGTATCTGGGAAGTAACCTAAATCAACTGGCTTGCCCCACTTCTTGGAATCTTGGTTACCAATCAACATATCACGAGCATTGGCCTCACCACTGATCAAAAAATCATCTTGCAAGATATAAAATGGACCAACTCGGAGCTTGCCTTGTTCAACTAAAGCTTTTACTTCAGCCTCTTTTTCTGGTCTAACTTGTAAATAATCGTCCAGAATAATTGTTTGTCCGTCTAAGTGAAAACTATTAAATTCTGGCTCTCTTTTAAATAATTCTAGCAAGTCGTCCATCAATTTAACTAAACGCATATGATGATGTTCATATCCCATATACCATTCACGATCCCAGTGACTGTGTGAAACAACGAATACTTTCTTTTTCATGTTTTTTCTACCTTTATTCTTTAATTTTGTAGTCGAAATAGTTTAAGAATAGTTCGCAATACATCATATTGGCCCAAGAGAACCATTCACGTGTATATTCTTTTGGATTATCAACATTGAATCCTTCATGCATCATGTTAGTTCCGGCAGTTGTTTGAACCATATTTTCCAATAAACGAGCTTTCTCAGTCTGATCATTTGATGTCAAACCTTGAATTGCCAAGGCAATATGCCAAATATAATTCTTAGGTGTGTGCGGACTGCCCAAGCCCTTGCCATATTTTCCGGCATAATAATAAGGATTTTCCGGACTTAAAATAGTTTTTCTAGTATTTATATAAGTGGAATCGTCTAAGTCTACGTAATGTAAGTATGGAGCACTCAATAAATTAGGAACGTTCCCGTCATCCATAATTAAATAATTGCCCAAGCCATCAGTTTCATAGGTATAAATTCTTTCTCCAGCTGCGTTAGTAGTCGTGCCATATTCTTCAATTCCAGCTCTAATTTCTGTCTGAAGTTTCTTAGCACGGTCAACAATTTTTTCATCATTCAAAACACTACTAAAAATTTCTTGCACGTAATCTAAAACCAACACAGCAAACATATTGGCAGGTACTAAATATCCGTAGACACAAGCATCATCACTCGGACGAAAGGCTGACCAAATCATCCCTGTTTCCTTAACTGGTGAGCCCAAGCCATTATGAGTCAGTGTATCTTCAGGCCGGTCATCATCTCGTTCAAAACGATATTCTGACTTAGTCATATGATGTTGCTCAGTTTCAAAAACCGTTAACATTTTTTTGATTCCACTGATGAAATCTGCATCGAAATGATCAATTCGACCAGTGTTTTTGAATAATAGATATGCCAATTGAACTGGGAAACAGAGTGAATCAATTTCAAATTTACGTTCCCAAATCCAAGGTGTCATTTCAGTGTGATCTTTTTGGTGACCAGCATTGTTAGGTTCATTATTGAATGCATTGGCATAAGGATCATGATTCATATTGAAGAATTGACGTTTAATAACGCCACGGATAAAATCAGATACTTCCGGAATCTGTTGCGCCATAACTAAATATGGACGAACTTGGCAAGTTGAATCACGCTGCCACATTGCTGGAATATCTCCCGTCAAAATGAAATTATCATCATCCGCAATCTTTTTAACTGTCGTTTCAAGTGTATTAGCATAGGTAACATTGAAGACTTTGGCCCAATCGGCATGCTCTACACCGGCCTTTTCAGTAACCTCTGACATAAATTGTTTAATCTCTGGTGAAATCATTTGTTTTGTCAATTTTGAATCCTCCAATTGATATATCATTTGTCCAATCAGTATAATGCATACGTTTACAAAAAACTAGTTCTTTTTTCAATATTTTGTGCTATATTATATGCAACAGAAAGGATTTGGACATATGGAACCGAAATATAAGCTGATATATCAAAGTTTAAAAGACGATATAATTAATCAAAAATATTCAATTGGAGATAAACTTCCCAGTGAAATTCAACTAGCTGCTGATTATCAAGTTAGTCGCATCACATCCAAACGTGCTTTAACTGAATTGGAAAACGATGGTTTGGTCACACGTCAAGCCGGAGTTGGGACAATTGTTCAGAAAGCTGAACTAGAAACTCCACAAAAAAAAGAGATTATTTTCGTAATCCCTTTTGCTAACAATAATGAATTCGGCGACTACACCAATGGTTTGCTACAAGTCTTGGGCGATAAATATCAATTAACTACTATCACTAATGAAGTCTTTCGCAAACTGCCGATTGATCGGATAAAATCTGCCGAAGGTGTCATTTACTACATCGAAACACTCAACAAAGAAATTGAAACGATTACTAATTTATATCTTCACAACGTGCCAATTGTTATCTTGGATAAATTCTTCGAAGACTTGCCAATTCCCGCTGTGACTTCAGATAACTTTAACGGTGGCTACTTAGCAACTAAAGAACTGTTGAAGAATAAACATCAAAACATCTCATACTTGATGGTCACGCCCAAGTTGAGTGAGGCATCAGTTAGATCGCGCTTCTTCGGCTATCTTTCAGCATTGAATGAAAAACAGACTGTTCCTTCAGTTTTGAAAATCAATCTGGAACAGGACGATGATTTAACCGAACTAGTTCAACAGATTAAGGATAACAACATCACTGCACTAGTCATCGAAAATGATGTTGTCGCCATTAAAATCATGAACGAACTGCGCGACTTCGATATCAAAATTCCCCAAGATATTTCCATTGTTGGTTTTGATAATATTCAAGCCTCAAAACTTAGCTACCCTGCTCTGACGACAATTGATCAAAACTTCGTTTCGTTAGGTCAACACTCGGCTAAGATATTACTAAAAATCATCACCGACCCAGCCTACATTGCACCAGAAAGAACCGTTATTCCGGTTACTCTAATCAACCGTCAATCAATTCAAAAGCTAGGAGACTAATAATGCAAGTTTCACAAATCGACACTCGACAAGGTACTAACAACACTGCTGATTTTTCACATGGGAATACACTTCCATATACGGGTGTTCCCTTCGGAATGAATTATTTCGTTCCACAAACTACTTTTGAAGATACATCTTGGTACTTCTCACCGACTTCACATCAATTTGCTGGGATTAAAATTACTCACCAACCTAGTCCTTGGATTGGAGATTTCTCAGCTTTCACATTATCCAGTGCAACTGGAAAAATCGATTTAAGCAGTAAATCCTTTGATCAAGTTGGTTCTTATCGGCCAGATGAGGCTACTTTTAACCCTCACCAAGTTTCAATCTACGATCAAAGATATGAAGTTTGCACACAAGTTGCCCCCACTGAATATGGAGCAATTTTCAAATACAGCTTTGATCGAAATGAGCCTAAAGTTATTGTTCACATCCCTAAAAAAGGTCAGTTCAAATTAAACTCCAATCAAGATGAGTTAGAGTTACTTGTTCAAAACTTCGATGCTCACTTCAACGACGATTTTAGATTTTACGCTAAGTTGAAATTCGACCGTAAGATTCAATCGACTGTAACTATGCATCAGACTGATCCAGACTTCGATTCAATGATTTTATCATTCGAAAATACTGATGAAATCAACGTACGTTTGGCAACATCATTTATCGACTTTGACCAAGCTACTGTTGCCTTAAATCGCTTGAATGATTCCAGTTTTGAAGACGTTAAAAAAACAGCTCAAGACAGTTGGCAACATTACCTAGATTTAGTCGATGTGACCGACAGAAATCGTGCTAAAGTTTCGACTTTCTATCACTGTCTATACCGCTTTTTCCTATTCCCACAAAAATGTTATGAAATTGATGAAAATGATGAGCCAATTCATTATGATCTCTATAATAACGAAGTAAAACCAGGTTATTTATATATGAATAATGGTTTTTGGGATACAAGTAAGAGTGTTTACCCACTATTCTCACTGTTAGCTAAGGATGAGTACCATCAAATGCTTCTAGGATTCTACAACAGCTTCTTAGAGAGCGGTTATCTACCTAAATGGCTTGCTCCCGAGGAACGTGGAATGATGCCTGGTACCTTGATTGATGCCGTTATCGCTGATGCTTCAGTTAAAGGGATTTTGACACAAGGCGAGATGCAACAGTTCTTAGATGCCATGCTTAAGAGTGCTAATGTTGAAAGTTCTGATGAACGTTTAGGCAGAGTTGGTATGGGTGACTTTAATTCATACGGTTATCTTCCATTCGACAAATACAAGGAATCAGTTAACCAAACGCTCGACTATACTTTCAGTGATTTTTGTATTTCACAGGTTGCCAAATTAGTTGGTAATGACGAATTAGCGGCCAAATATGAAAAAACAGCTTTAAACTACCAAAATATTTTCGACCCTAAAACTGGCTTGATGCGTCCAAAGGATTCAGAAGGCGAATTCAAACCTGACTTTGACTCCATTAGTTGGGGCGACGATTACACTGAAGGTAGTTCTTGGCAAAATAGTTTTGCTGTTTACCATGATATTAATGGCCTCAAGAGCCTTTACAGTAAAGACTTAACTTTCGAACAGACGTTAATTAAATTGGCTAACCAAAAACCAAGTTTCAACGTTGGTGGCTATGGTTTCCAAATTCATGAAATGGCGGAAATGTCTGCCATCGACTTTGGGCAAATCGCCATTTCCAATCAACCAAGTTTCCACCTTCCATACTTATTCACCTACACAGACCACCCAGAATATACTCAACTGTTGGTCAAACAATTATCAAACCAATTCAACGACTCAATTGATGGCTATCCCGGAGATGAGGACAACGGCTCAATGTCAGCCTGGTATGTCTTCTCCTGTCTTGGTTTCTACCCTGTTTGCCCAGGATCAGACGAATATGTCTTTGGTATCTCACAATTCGATAAAATTGTCTTGAACATTCAAGGTAGTAAAAAATTCACTATCCGTTCAAAACGTAACTATCCTCAAAATCAATTTGTGGAATCACGCATATTAAATGGTGAAAAGTTAGCACAACGTTTTATAAAACAAGCTCAATTGACATCTGGCGGCGAACTCGTTTCAAACTTATGTTTATTGCCTGCAGATGCTAGCAACGAAGAATTGCCATTCTCATTAAGCACCAACTAAAAAAGCCCTCGGTAAATCAAATTATGATTTACTGAGAGCTTTTTGCATGTCTTCAATTTTTATTTAACGATGACTTTCATACCGTCAGGAACAGTAGTGTTAATCCATTTAGCATCAGGAATCGTTAATCTGACACAACCATGACTTGAAGGTTCACCCAGTTTATGAGCTTCACTTTCAACATACTTGCCTTTTTCATCTGTCGGAACGGAGTGGAACAAATAAACGCCCCAGTCCTTGAAAGAAGTCCAATAATTGGCACCTTCCTTTGATTCAGCATTGTAGAAATGATCTCCACGATTCTGAATTTGGAAGTTTCCCTTTGGAGTTGGTGAATCCTTACTACCAGTGGCTGCTTTCATAGTGTAAAGAACATCATTATTATTTTTGATATAAACTCTTTGTTTAGCAATTGATACTTCGATATAAGCATCCTTATATTTATTTAAATCTGGATAAGCTTTCGATTCAGAGGGATGTTTCCATTCGTCCCAATCCTTCTTTTTGGCTGCAACTTTTTTGGCAACCTTAGCTTTAGCTTTCTTAGAAACTTTAGCTGTCTTAGACTCAGCCTCAACTGAGTCTGTACTATTAGCATTTACAGCAAAAGCAACAAGAGCGATTGCTAATACCCCGACAATGGCAATGACTGCCGTTATAATCTTTTTATTTTTAAGCATAAAATCCCCCGTGTTCTAATAATAATACAGGTATTAATATCGCACAATGGATTTTTCACTTATGTTAGGAATTTTGCCATCTCCAGAGCTGAGGGCGAGAATTTCGCCTGCTATGCGGACCGATTCGAGCCACAGTACGGTCTCGAATCTCGGTTTGAAGCCTTACCAAAAACCGGTAAGTCTCCAAACTCGCCCGGTGGTGTAATGGCTAAAGCCATAACACCACACCCACAGCGGGTGAATTCTCGCTCTCAGCTCTTCCGACTAATTCATTTTCTACATATTTGATCTATGTCTAAACTTTTGTATATATTTCGATTATTTATTTCTTAAGCCAATATTTAATTATTAACTAACTCATTAATCTAAATCCAATCCTAAATAATCAGAAGTCTTTGAGACAACTGACTTTCTTAAATACGTTAGCCTACGGGTTCCAGTGATGGAGACAGCTTTGAGAGTGGCGTTAGAGCAGTGAATTTCTGCTCTTACACCACTGACGTATTTTGAGATTTGCGGTTTATGCAAAGCTCAAAATCGAGGCGCGAGACCTTGGCTCGCACCGGTCCATAGCGTCGGAATCACTGGAACCCGTAGGCGGCAGTTTTTAAGACAAAAAAAAGGCAGTAGCCTAATAAAAGACTACTACCAAATTAATTATTATAAATTATAGACGCTTGTTTAATTCTTTACCTAGTTCTTCATAGCCAGGACGACCTAGAAGACCAAACATATTTCTCTTGTATGCTTCAACACCTGGTTGGTTGAATGGGTTAATACCGTTCAAGTAACCAGAAATACCAACAGCAATTTCGAAGAAGTACATCAAGTAACCTAAGTTAAAGGCATCTTGTTTTTCAATGTGAACTGACATAACAGGAACGCCACCGTCAGTATGTGCAAGAACAACACCTTCGTAAGCCTTCTTGTTAACAAAGTCCATTGACTTGTTTTCCAAGTACTTCAAGCCGTCAAGATTATCCTTTTCGGCAGGGATTGTAACATCATGTCTTGGTGTGTCGATTAGAACAACAGTTTCCATAAGGTTACGACGACCTTCTTGGATATATTGACCTAATGAGTGCAAGTCAGTTGAGAAGTTAGCTGATGATGGGTAGATACCCTTTTGATCTTTACCTTCAGATTCACCCATCAATTGCTTCCACCATTCGCCAAAGTATTGAACGTTTGGTTCGTAGTTTTCTAGCAATTCTGTTGTGTAACCTTTACGGTATAAGATATTTCTCAAAGCAGCATACTTGTAAGCATCGTTCTTTGTAAGATCGGCTGATGAATAGTCTTCACGTGATTGTGCAGCACCTTCCATCAACTTGTCAATGTCGATACCAGCAACGGCGATTGGCAATAGACCAACGGCTGTAAGAACTGAGAAACGACCACCGATATCATCAGGAACAACGAATTCTTCGTAGCCTTCAGCATCTGATTCTGTCTTCAAAGCACCCTTAGCACGGTCTGTTGTAGCATAGATACGGCCTTTGGCACCATCAACACCATATTTTTCAATCAATTTAGCTTTCAAAATACGGAAAGCGATTGAAGGTTCTGTAGTTGTACCAGATTTTGAAATAACGTTGATACTGAAGTCACGGTCACCGATAACTTCTAGTAAATCAGCAATGTAGTTTGGAGAAATTGAGTTACCACAGAAGTAAACTTCTGGGACATCTTTTTCATTCTTAACGTTATAGAATGATGAGCTTAGGAAGTCGATTGCAGCACGGGCACCTAAGTATGAACCACCAATACCAATTCCGATAAATACTTCTGAATCAGATTGGATCTTTTTAGCAGCTTTCTTAATACGAGCAAATTCATCCTTGTCATAATCAACAGGCAAGTCGATGAAACCACGGAAGTCAGCACCGGCACCGGTACCCTTACGTAGTTCATCGTCAGCAGCTGTAACAAGTGCTTGCATTTCGCCAAGTTCATTATCTTGAATAAACTTGCTTAATTTTGAATCATCAAATTTAATTTGTGACATTTTCTCTCCTCCATATATATCGTCAAAACTAGATTAATCATTTTCGCAGAAAATTTCAAATTTTTATTAACTTTTTTATCCATTTTCCAACAAAATATAATAAATATCCGACCGCGGCTCCAAGAGTATTGAAGATCACATCATCAATGTCAGTGACTCCGGTGTTCAAAATGAACTGTAAAGTCTCAATTGAAGTTGAAATCAAGGCACCAATCAGGACAACCTGGAAGAATCCAAGGTGCTTTTTGGTCAATGCTGGGATAAATACTCCCATTGGTACGAACCACACAATGTTACCATATAAATTATAAAAAAAGTCAACTAACGATTGACCTTTTGATAATTTAAATGTTTCTACGAGCGGAATAATATTTATTTGGGACAATGGTCGATGGAAATAAAATTTGAATTGCCATAAGAAATAGCCATCCCGAAAAACTGTTAAAGCAAAAAGTAGGAAAACATAAAACGCAAAAACGGCCAACCCGAGTTCCCGGCCAAAGTTCGTCTTTTTGTTCTTAATTTTTATCCACAGAAACCTCAAGACAATAAAAAATAAGGTATACAATATTGCTTTATCAACAGCGTAAAAGGAAAGCCTAATCAATGGAAAATGATTGATTTTCATTGCATATAGCTTGTATATGTAATCATACAACGGTCCTAAAAATATCATTTTACTCATTCTTTCCCACTTTTTACCTATATCGTATTATACTAACAATTAAGCATTTTATTTAGGCTTTAAATAGATTTATTAAAGAAATTTTACAAAAAAGGAATTATCAATGAATAAATTAAAAAATATCCTCAATAAAAGACTAGGGTTCATGGGACTCCTAATCTTTTTCCTATGGTTTAAAACGGTCATTGCCTATTACGCCGATTTTTCACTAGGCGTTTCGGACCCGTTACAACATTTGATTTTGATCATCAATCCGGTTGCAACAGCCGTTATCTTACTCAGTATAGCGTTATACATAACCCGTTCCAAAGCATCTTACATCGTTATGGGCGTTATATATGTCTTAGAATCAGCCCTACTTTACGGGAATATTCTTTACTATCGTGAGTTCAGCGATTTTCTATCATTCAACACGATTGCCGGAGTTTCTAAAGTTTCCAAAGGCCTCGGTGGCAGTGCTGCCAATATGATGCAGCCACATGATTTTATTTATGGTTTAGATTTCATTATTATCGCTATATTGTTACTTACCCATTATATCAAAATTGACGCCAGACCAATGAGAAAATTAACAGCAATTGCAACAACTTTTTTGGGAATCTTTTTATTCTCACTTAATTTAACAATTGCCGAGAGTAATCGCCCACAACTACTCGGTCGAACCTTTGATCGCGCCTATATCGTCAAGTACTTGGGACTCAACACTTTTCTAGCTTATGATTCCATCAAAACGGTTCAAAACAATCAAGTTCGTTCGGAAGCTGTCGGAACTGATATGGACGATGTGCTTTCCTATACCAAACAAAATTATGCCAAGCCAAATCCCAAATATTTTGGTGAAGCTAAAGGAAAGAACATTATTATTATCCATTTGGAAAGTTTCCAACAATTTTTGATCAACGACAAAGTCAATGGTCAAGAAGTTACCCCATTTTTGAACAGCCTCTATAACGATAAAAATACGATATCATTCGATAATTTTTATCATGAAGTTGGTCAAGGTAAAACAAGTGACGCTGAAAATATGCTTGAAACTGGCCTCTTCGGATTACCCGAGGGATCACTTTTCTCAAAGCTTGGTACTGACAATACCTTCCAAGCTGCTCCTGCCATTCTGGGACAAAAAGAAGGTTATACCAGTGCTGTTTTTCATGGTAATGTCGGTAGTTTCTGGAATCGTGACAACGTTTATAAAAACATGGGTTACGACTACTTCTTTGATTCCAGTTACTACAATAAAACTGCCGATTCAAGTATGCAATATGGTATGAAAGATAAATTGATGCTTTCCGAAAGTGCCAAGTATCTCGAACAATTGCAACAACCGTTTTACGCCAAATTTATCACCGTTACCAACCATTATCCGTTCGATTTACCAGATGAAGATAACGATGGCTTCCAGGCTCCAAATACCGATAACAGCGCAGTTAATAACTACTTTGTCACAGCTCATTATTTGGATAATGCCTTAAAAGAATTCTTCGATTATCTGAAATCTAGTGGGATTTATGACAATTCAATGATTGTCCTTTACGGTGATCACTACGGACTTTCCAACAGTCAAAATACTGCTCTAGCACCATTAGTTGGTGTCGACAGCAGTGACTGGACTGAATTCAATGACTCGCAAATGCAAAAAGTTCCATTTATGATTCATATGAAAGGTCTCAAAGGTGGCATCAATCACACATATGGTGGCGAAATTGATGTTTTACCAACTATTCTCCACATGGCGGGTATCAATACTAAACAGTATGTTCAATTAGGAACCGACTTATTATCGAAGAATCACAGTCAAATCGTGGCTTTCCGTAATAAGAACTTTATTACACCAAACTACACTGTCTTAAAAGATAGCGATGGCAATCCTCAAGTCTTCAAAAATAGTACTGGTGAACAAGTTGATCTTGATCAGAATCCTGTTTTGAAAGAAAAAGTTGCTAAATGGCAAGATGCCGTTAATACTAAGTTGAAATTATCCGATACTATTAATAACAAGAATCTATTACGTTTCTATACGCCAACAGGCTTCACACCAATCGATTCCAAGGATTACAGTTATCAAAACGAAATCCAGAGATTAGTTAAAACACGTGATGACCTCGGTTTGAAATCAACCAGTGTTTATTCTAAGAATGGCAATAAAACAACTACTAACATGTACAATACCGACGCTCCGGAGTTAAATGGTGATCGAACTGTAATCGACAGTTGGTCCAGTATTCTCAAGGGCAATAACGATTCATCAAATTAAGTCAGCAAACGCTGGCTTTTTTTATTGCTGGAAATAACGTATTATTAACCGGTGGGTCTTTTGGTGGTCTGCCGCCGAAGGTGGACATCAAGGCAGTCGCTATGGGGACCGGTCCGAGCCAAGGTCTCGAACCTCGCTTTGAAGCCTTGCAAAATACACAAGTCTCCAAAGTCGCCCCGTGGTGTAATGGCTAAAGCCATAACGCCACCTTCACAGCAGACTGCCTTGATGTCCACCTTCGGCTAATTTATTTGTATGGATACTTATTTCTACATTAATCTGATTATCATTAAAACTTAGTCATTTCCATTAGGAACAAAAAAACATTTAATTGCTGATTAATAGACATAACAAATATCAACACCAAAACAAATAATCAAAAAACTAGCGGGCGGGTGTAAGAGATGAAGACCGCAGTGGTAGTGCTGTTAGGCTGGCGATTTTCCAGTCTTACAGCACAGGACGTCTTTTGAAATTCGAGTGGTTTTCTCGAAGTTCAAAAGCGAGGGTCGAGACCGCACTTCGGCTCGAGCCGGTCCCACAGCAGGCTTCATCTCTTGCACCCGCCTGCGGCATGGTACTTTTTAGTTACGAGGAAAAACATGAAAAAAATTCAATCCATTTTAAACACGAGACTAGGTTTTCTAACCTTGTTGGTTCTCTGTTTATGGTACAAATCAGTTCTTGCGTACTTCATGGGATTTTCACTTGCCATCAATAACCTTTGGCAATACTTCTTTATCATCGTGAATCCCTTCGCAACAACTGTTCTTTTGTTGAGTTTGGCACTTTACCTTAATAAGCCGAAACTCTCCTACATCGTTATGGGTATTATTCATATTGTGGATACCATCTTTATTTACGCAAACATCCTTTATTATCGTGAAAACGGTGACTTTCTATCTGTCAGCACTATTACAGGTGTTTCAAAAGTTGCTAAGGGTCTTGGTAAAAGTACCGCTAGTGCCATGCAATTCAGCGATATCTTCTACTTCATTGACCTCATAATAATAATTATTTTGTTCGCTACTCACTTTATAAAAATTGATAAACGACCTTTTCGAAAAGTCACTGCTTTAGCAACTACTTGTTTAGGTCTGGCGCTATTCTCAGCCGATTTGGCAGGCTCTGAAGCCAATCGTCCCCAATTACTTGGGAAAACCTTTGACCACTCTTATATCGTCAAATACTTAGGTATTAACAGCTTTCTAGCCTATGATTCGGTTCGTTCAATTCAAAATGATCAAGTACGTTCTAGTGCCACCGAGACTGAAGTTGATACAGTACTCGACTATACCAAGGACCATTACGCTGCCCCTAACGCTCAATACTTCGGCAAGGCCAATGGCAAAAATATTATCGTCATTCATTTGGAAAGCTTTGAACAATTTTTAATCGGTATGAAGATTAATGGTCAAGAAGTTACACCATTTCTAAACAGTCTTTACAATGACCAAAACACCCTTTCCTATGATAACTTCTTCAACCAAGTTGGAGGCGGACGGACAAGTGACGCTGAAACAATGCTTGAATCTGACCTCTTTGGATTACCTGAAGGATCATTCTTCCAGAAACTCGGTGGAGACAATACTTTCCAATCTGCTCCTGCTATTTTGCAGCAACAAAAAAACTACACGAGTGCCGTTTTCCACGGTAATATCGGTAGTTTCTGGGGACGAAATGTAACTTATAAGAATATGGGATATAACTACTTCTTTGATGAAACCTATTACGATACTAAAGACCCTGATACCTTGTCGTTGAACGGTTACGGTGTCAAAGATAAGATTTTATTTGCGGAAGGTGCCAAGTATCTTGAACAGATGCAACAGCCTTTCTACACTAAATTTTTAACTATTACCAATCACGTTGGCTATCAATTTTCAGATGAAGACAATGCCGATTTCCAAACTGCTGATAATCCTAATCCAACCGTTAATAGCTATTTCAAAACAGCTCATTATTTGGACAAGTCGGTTGAAGAATTTTTCAATTATCTCAAAGCTTCTGGCTTGGACAAAAATACCATGGTTGTCTTATACGGAGACCACTACGGCCTGAATGATACGCAACACAAGGCACTTTCAACTATGGTCGGTAAAACACCCGACACTTGGACTAAATTCAATGATACGCAAATGCAACGAGTTCCATTTATGATTCATATGGACGGCCTAAAAGGTGGTATCAAACATACTTACGGTGGCGAAATTGACATCTTACCTACTATCCTACATTTAGCCGGAGTTAATACGAAACAGTACGTTCAACTTGGAACTGACTTACTTTCGAAACATCATAGTCAAATTGTTGCCTTTAGAAATAAGGATTTCATCACACCACAATACACAGTCTTCCGCAATGGTGGCGCAAGTACGCAAGTTTATTCCAACGCTACTGGCGAAAAAATTGATATGCGCAATAATCCAGAACTTTTGACGAAAATTGATCGATGGGAATATGACGTTGATTTACAGCTAAAGACTTCAGATAATATCAATAATAAAAACTTGTTGAGATTCTATACACCAAGCGGATTTAATCCTGTCAATCCGGCTAATTATTCATATCAAAATCAAGTTCAACAGATGGAAAAAATTCGAAATGATTTAGGCGATAAATCAACTAGCCTTTATTCTAAGAATGGTAATAAATCTACGACTGACCTCTACAATACTGATTCAGTTCAATTGCAGGATGATCGAACTCCGATTGATAGTTGGTCATATTTGAATAAGAAATAACAAAAGAGTGTGACAAAATATGGTCAGCTTTAGAGCATTAAAGTAAAAAATCCTAGTAATCCGATTTTGGATTACTAGGATTTTTTGTTTTGAGTGGAAAAGGATATGTTTTGTTGCACGTTTATACTGCCACATTTAAAACAAAATTAGTTATGTCACAGCCCCTTTTGATACTATTTAATTTCATATCTTAAAATTGTTTTCAACTTTTCTGGGGCAACACGTCTGGCGTCCGATAAATAAATTTCTCGATGAATCTTTGAAACACGTTGTTTCTGATTTTCTGCCACAAATTCGTCAATCCTTTTAAAACTGGCAGGTTCATCATCATACTTTCCAACATGCAAGATTTGAGCAACTTCTTTAGCAGGATATTCTTTTATTTCAATGTCTGAAATCTCAGGTAAATTCTTCTTTTTCTTAACGTCTTCCAAAGTTGGTTGAATCAATTCATCTGGCACAAATTCAGGGATTCGAATCATGATGTCATAACTGAATTCATTTTTGTCCAAATGATCCATCTTTTGACCTTTTTTAGTCAATGACCAGACACCCTCCAATGGAAAAACTACATAATCTTCATATTCCACATCCCTATCAATACAAAATCTTTTATAGGCACCCTTGATTCCATAGGCAGATGGATAAAGTGTCTGAATTTTTTGAGCAAATTCAGGACCGTTAGGATTTCCAATTCCATGTAATGAAATGAACTTTTGTTTAGGAACCGTCAAAATTACTGGTTGTTTCTTAGTTGAATACAAATTTTTTTCCTGTTTACGCCACTCATACTTCATGATTTAATCCTCACTAAATTGCTATTTAAACTCATTAAATCAAAAAGAAACCTAGTAATCAACGATGACCACTAGGCTAATTAATTTATACTAATGAAATTTTATCTGCGCTTACAAACTCATTAGTAGCAACACGATAATATTTCTGACCATTAATCATTGTGTATCTATCTGTGAACCAATCACTCGAAGGCCCTAAAGCCCGGTCAGTGATTTTCTTCCCTTGAGAATCAACTAAGTAGACGATTGAATTTGGTTTAACGCAGTATAAACGTAAACATCACTGGCTTTAACGTATTCACCTGTCGAAACTCGATAATATTGTGTACCGTTTAAGGTATATTCTTGATCACTGAACCAAGCAGAATCTTTGTCTAAAACTCTATCTGTAACCAACTTACCTTTTTCATCATAGATGTTGACCAATTTTGTAGCCGTAGAAATAGTTTGGTTTACATCTTTGCTAGAACTGCTTTGATTATTGTTCTCGTTGTTATTATGATTGCCATTATTGTGATTACCGTTGCTGCTACCACCACTATTGCCATTATCACCGCCAGAACTTGTCTTGGTGTAAACGGCATCTACTGTTATTGGATTTTCTGAGGAATTATCACCAAAAACTTTGTTCTGATCAAGTCTAAGTTGAGTATTAATTGCGGTTGATAAAATTGAATTTAAATTCTTTTCTGGTGGCTCAATAGGATTAGGGTTAATAACTGATGGTTTCTGATCTTCAAATGATGCTACATAATCATTAAATGACTTTGCCTCATCATTGCCAACTTTAATTGTGGACTTGTCCAAATCAAGCACACCATTTGATGGGTTCGAAATATCACTATATTTATATCTGGTATCATTTTTCTGAATATCAAACGATGCATCTTTTGGCTTATCAGTTCCAACTGTTTGCGTAACCTTAATCTGAACTGGCGACACCTTTTTAACATAGGCTTTGACAATATAACCACCATTGCCATCTGGCTCAATTTGGCCTGTCTTTAAATTTTCAATTGAATTTCCTGCATATCCTGGTTGTAATTGATTTATTTGAGCCAACGTATAATTTGTTAAATCAATATTCTGATTTTGTGATACTAGTAATACATGTTGAACTTCATCATACGTAAACAACACTTCTCCAGAATCATTATCAATATATTGGATTTTAAAATTGGTGTTTTCTGTCGGATCATTGGGAACCCAAGTTGTTTGTGTTCTATCAGTATTTCCAGTCGAATATCTCTCCATTAACAATTCTGTCGATAGATAATTCTTCGCATCACTAGAGTCCTTCCATCCACTGGCAGTAAAGTAAGTACCACCATCACTATAAGTAAATGGATCACTAGAAAGATTGGCTTTGTTAATAACTGAATTTTTTCCAAGTGTTATTGATGACAAATTTGTATTTTGAAGCATATTTGTCGTTGTTTTTGCCGAGGACATGTCAATTTCTGATAAATCAATTGATTCCAGACTAGTATCGTCATAAAACATATATGAAAAGTCTGTTGTATCTGAAGTATCCAATAAACTCAATCCGGAAATTTTTTGTAACTTACTTAAACCTGAAAAAAGATATTGTGCTACACCACTAGCCTTAACATCACCAACAATAACCACTGAAGTTATTTTGTTTGCATATGGCATCCAGCCATTATTACCTGTACCAGTGGTTTTGCCTAATTTTTCAACAGTCTTACCATCAGGATTTCCAAGCCTTAATTGCAAATTATTGGTATCCTCGTTTGTTGTGTAAACGGCCCAAGAAATACTTCCATATCCATCTGGTTCTCCTGAAGCAATCGGGGTATCATCCTTAAGCTGCACAGCACTAACCGTACCTTGCTCACCGCCACTATCAGCCTTAACCACATTACTATTAACACCAAATAAAATTGCACTACTTAAAACTGCAACACACGACATAGTTACTTTATCCAACTTCAATTTCATAATCCATTCCTCCTGATTTTTGAACATGAGAATCTGAAAAACAAAAAAAGAGCCCTTAAAATAAAGACTCTCAGATTGAAGACAAACTAATTTGTCTAGCATGATTCAATTTTAGTTTAACCTGAGTTTTATGTAAGCCTTTACAGCTACATTCTAACTCATTTCTCCTCGTTTGGCTTGTGTTCATATCCTTCATCAAACAAAGTAATTATGAAAGTCGTACCCTCATTGAGTTTACTCTTAACTTCAATTTCACCGCCATGATTTTCGACCAGTTGGTGAACAATCGATAAACCTAATCCAGACTCACCATACTTACGATTCTTACGTGATGGATCAGCTTTGTAATAACGATCCCAGATATTTTTAACTTGATCTTCTGACATCCCGATACCAGTATCTGACACGGTAAAGACGGAAGCGTGGCGCTCTTCATTACGAATACCACTGATAAATATCTTGCCATCATTAGTAAACTGAATGGCATTTTGCATAACGTTAAAAATAACTTGAACAAAACGGTCATAGTCAGCGTATGTCTGCAATGCACCATCATATGGTTTAAGAATCAGCTCATCGCCAGAAGTCTTAGCCTTTTTATCCAATTGTGAAGTAATATCTTGCAATGGTTTATTAGCATCAAAAATACGTTTAGCCATCGTAATTTGGTTAGTTCTGATTTTTTCGTAATCCAAATTTTCATTAACCAAGCGAATCAAACGTTTCGTTTCATTACGCATCAATTGAATACTTTGACCTTTGGACTCTTCAGGAATAGCATCATATGCCAGCCCTTCCAAAAGTCCATTAATAGTCGTCAAAGGCGTTCTCATTTCGTGAGATGCATCAGCCATAAATTCCTTACGACGTTGCTCCTGACGCTTAATTTCAGTATCTGAAGCCTCCAGTGACTTGACCATTTGGTTAAAGTCATCAGCCAAGTCATCCAATTCATCTCGACCTTTACTTTCAATCTGAACGGAGAAGTCGTTATTGGCAACTCTCTTAGTGGCTCCACGTAAACGGTTAATTCGGTTAACTTGATACCTTGAAAGCAAGAAACTCAAAATAATCGCTGCTAACAAGGAAATCAACAAGGCAAAATACAATCGACGATTAATTTCACCGATATTTGTCTGCAATTCGGAAACATCCGAACCAGCCCAGACAGCCGCAATCAACTTACCATTTTGGAACCACGGCGTCAGAACGTAAACATAACTCCGATTATCGTCCTTTCGCAGTCGGGGATTACCCTCAGTATTCTGTGGCTTTTGAATATTTCGAATCGTCTTACCTTGCTTCAATTTGTTCCAGTAAGATTGCTTCAAATGCAACTTAACGTTAGTTGGTGGCGTTGGATAAACTTGATTATTGTTATAATCAAAAATCGCAAATTGAACATTTCTTTCGGAAAGGACTTGCTCAACCGTTCGAATATTGTCGCCTGTAATATTATGAATTTGCCCAGTTTTGGGATCGGTTTTTAATGCAATTTTCTCGAGATTTCCAGCATAACTTTCCAAACTTTTGTATGTCCGGTTGTACTCCCAACTAGTTGAAGCACTAGTTACGGAATAAAGAATAATCCCAAGCGTTGTTAAAATAACAATCAAAAAACTCAGCATGTTTTGATAAATTAATTTCATTATGCCTTAGTCTTTGCTCCTGAATCATCAAATTTATAGCCAACGCCCCAAACAGTTTCAATAACTTGTGGGCCAACTTTTTCCATCTTTTGACGTAATTTCTTAATGTGGGCATCGACAGTTCTTTCTTCACCAAAGTAGTCGTAATCCCAAACCTGCTCAAGCAATTGTTCACGAGAGAAAACTTGCTTAGGTTTACTTGCCAAAGTCTTCAATAAATCGAATTCCTTCGGTGTTAAATCAGGGATTTCTTTATCATCTAAATAAGCTTCACGAGTGTTGGAATTCAACTTGAAAAAGCCAGTATTGATATCGAAACCATCATCAGCTTCTTCAACTTCAGCGTTGACTGGTGTGCTTTCAGCTAGTTTTTCAGCTAAATTTTCATCACGTCTGTGAATGGCTTTCATTCTGGCAATCAAAGTAATCGGACTGAATGGTTTAGTAACGTAATCGTCAGCACCAAATTCTAGTCCCAATACTTGGTCACTCTCAGTATCACGAGCTGTTAACATAATAATAGGAACAGTTTTAGAAACCTTACGAATCTCTTTGGCAACTTCCATCCCGTCTTTACCAGGAAGATTAAGGTCTAGCGTGATCATATCCCATTTATCGGGGTCCTCATTGAACATGTCGACCGCTTCATTGCCATCATAAGCAAAACTTGCTTCCCACTTCTCTTTTTGGAAAAACATCCCCATCATTTCAGAGACAGATTTATTATCCTCAATCATTAAAATTTTCATAAAAATCACTCCGTATTTTTCAAAATTAGACTATCTCATTACAGAAAAAATTGTTACCATATTGCTAGTATACAAAATAAATTTAAGTTGGTGATCTTTTGCAAAAAAATTATCGCGGAACCGTCTTTTTTGATCTTGACGGAACCCTTTTGAATGCCCAATCTCAAGTTGATGACTCAGTAGCTACTGCCGTCCATCAAGTTGAAGAGAACAACTATCTACCAGTTATCTGCACTGGTCGCTCACCAATTGAAATTGAAGCGGCTACGAGTGCGACCGGTATTGATACCTATGTTACTTTAAATGGCGCATTTGTCCAATCACAGGATAAAATTATTTATCACAATGATATTAAACCAGAACTAATTAAAGATGTAATCGATACGGCTCACAAAACTGGTGACACCGTATATATGCATACGCCTGACAAGACTTTTTTGAGTGGTGAAACCCCATATATCAAAGAATTCTTCCATAAATTACGACTAGATGTACCAAAAATTGACGCTGACTTTTACAAAAAAGATGCCATTCAAATGTTTGTCATCTTAACAGCTGATGACGGTACACGCTATCAAAAGAAGTATCCTGAATTACAGTTTTACAATACTGGCTATTTCTCAATCGATACCGTCGCTAAAGGTGTTTCCAAGATGAGCGGTATCAAAGAAGTACTCAAAGCCTTTGATTTAACCGATAAACCCGTTTACGCATTCGGCGATGGAACTAACGATTTACCAATGATTGAATTTGCCGATTACAGTGTTGCCATGGGTAATGGTATAGATGCAGTCAAAGAGGCCGCAACTTATGTTACCACTGAAAACGTCAACGGTGGTATCGTTAACGGTCTAAAACATTTCAATTTAATTTAACTCAAAAAACGTAACCTTTAGTCGATAATGACTTCAGATTACGTTTTTTTAATTGATTACATATAGTGGTTCTTTATTTTCATTGGCTAAAACAACATTGTTAGCAACAATATCAGCCATCGCATCACGTGCTTCAACTGTGGCATTACCGATATGTGGTGTCAAAATCACGTTGTCTAATTGCTTGAATCCATCAGCTACCTGCGGTTCATTTTCATAAACATCTAAGGCAGCTCCGGCTAATTCATGGTTTTGTAAAGCCGTTAACAATGCCGCCTCATCAAGCACTGGTCCACGAGAAGCATTGATCAAGTAGGCTGAATTTTTCATTTGTTTAAATTGTTCAGCTCCTAAAATATGCTTGGTTTGTGGTGTTAATGGCGCATGCAATGTTAAGACATCACTATTGGCAATCAACTCATCCATTGAGACAAACTTAGCATTTAACTTTTGTTCAATTTCAGGGGCTAATTGATGACGTTGAGTATAGATGATTCTCATGTCAAAGGCAGCCATTCTCTTCGCAACTGCTTGACCAATCTGTCCCATGCCAAAGATTCCTAGGGTTTTACCAGCCAATTCATGACCCAAGAAGAACAGTGGAGCCCAGCCAGCAAAGCCCTTCGTACGCATTAATTTGTCTCCTTCAACTACTCGATGAGCTAAAGAAATAATTAATGCAGTCGTCACTTCAGCCGTCGAAGTTGTGGAAACCTTGGGCGTGTTAGTAACAGGAATATTTTTCTGACGTGCATATTTAACATCGATATTATTGAAACCAGCTCCAAAATTAGCAATCAGTTTCAATTGTGGGTCAGCATCAATAACATCTTGATCCACTTGAGTGGATAGCGGTGTAATCAAGTAATCCTTGCCAACAATTCGCTTCAATAATTCATCCTTAGTTATCAAAGCATCGCCAGTATAACTTTCCACATTTAGTCCTGCTTTTTGCAGGATTTCTAAAGCGGCTTGTGGAATCGCTGCTGTAATGAGAACATTTGCCATTAGTTTTTTCTCCCTTATTCGTTGTCAGATATTTTTTAGTTGCCTATTTTCATTTCTATTTCAGACTCTTAATAGTCTAATTTCTTATCTGTATAATTAATAACCTTTTGAGACACATTAGCATCATATTCCAAAGCATTTGACTAGCAACTTCACTTGCACTTTGTTTGAACTAATTTTGCATTTCTGATTCAGACCACATTAGTAATTACCCTTAATCTTGAAATAACTACCCCGAATAATTCCTGCCAAACTTGAACGTTGACGGGCAAACTTGAATTTGCCATTAAATTCTTCAGGAACTTCGATTCCCTCTGCTAATTTAAAACCAACTGCCCGTTTACCAGTGGAATCTAAACTATATAAAATATTAACTACTAGTCCATTATCATAAAACACATATGACCAACGCGTATCCTCAACAACAAAGTCACTCACTTCTAGCGCTTTATACGGAAATACCATGTCACGTTCCTTTAAAATCTCTTCAATTCGATTCAAAATTTTTGGATTCTCATCTGCTGGAATGGTTACAAATTCATGCTGATATTTATTATTAAAATAACGTGCTTCATTAGCTCTAAGACCTGCAAGATTTTCAGCAACCGGAGAACTCTCCAAGCCAATTGTCTCTACCCGTTTAAAATTAACTTTATATGCCATATTTTTCCTCGATAATTATTAATTATTTGTCAATTAACATTATACTCAAGTTATGTTATTGAAAGATTTTATTACCATTACAAAAATTGATTTACTGCTATTAAAAATTTAATGCTCTAAAAAGTATCAAAAGAGTAAATTTAAATTATTGAATTAAAAAAATCATAGAGCATTAGATTACAATCCAATAGCTTCTATGATTTTTTAATGTCTCCATTTTAATCAACTACGCTTTAATAACAACCTTACCCATCATATGACCAGCTTCGACTAATTCAGTAGCTGCCTTGATATTTTCCAAATTAAAACCATTAAAGACCTTAGTAACAGTGGATTTAATCATCCCACTATCCAAACCATCAGCTAATTTTTCCAAATAAGCTCCTTGATCTGACATGGAATCCAACTTGAACTTAGCCTTAGTAAACATCCATTCCCAGGCAAAGTTAACTGACTTCGACTTCAAATCGCCAATCTGTGATTCACGTAAATTGGTAATTGTTGCAAAAGTTCCAAAAGGCTTGATCAATTCAACAACTTCATTCCAATGTGGATCATTATCACTCAAGCCGATAATGTAATCGACATTTTCAATCCCCAAGTCATGTACTTGTTTGATTAAATCTTGATGATGATTGACCACTAAGTCTGCTCCAAGGTCTTTGACCCACTGGACTTTCTCTGGTGTTGAAGCTGTAGCAATTACCTTTAAACCGGCTAAATGAGCCAATTGAGTAGCAATTGAACCAACACCACCGGCACCATTGATAATCAAAATAGTTTTATCACGGTTATCAGCAGCTGGATTAATCTTTAATTTTTCAAAAAGCAATTCACTAGCTGTCAAAGTTACCAATGGCATAGCAACACTCTTTTCAATTGAAGTCTCTTTTGGTGCATGGGCAACAATCCGCTCATCAATAATTTCATACTCTTGATTTGAACCATCCCTCGTATAATCACCGGCAAAGAAGACTTTCTCACCTACTTTGAAATTCTTAACTTCAGAACCGACAGCGTCAACAACTCCATAGCCGTCATAGCCTAAAATCTTCGGACTGTCCAGTTCCCCAGCGACATTCTTTCTAGTAGCAATATCGACTGGATTGACTGAAACAGCTTCAATTTTGACCAGCAAGTCACGTCCAGTAGGTGTTTCCTTAACTTTATCAAATTCAACAAAACTATCTATTTTATTATCAGTTACACCAAATGCTCTCATTTATCTGACCTTCTTTTCACGTTATATCCATCTTACAATAAAAGTTTAATTGATAAAATTTTTATCCCTTTAGTTCTTGCCATAAATTAGATTCAACAATAATTCAACAAACACCATTGGAATAGACTGGGTATCGACAACCGATTTGCTAGAAAATGTTCGTTCCGGCAACACAATTGTATGTGGAAAATCAGCTGCTAATTCCGCTTTAGGATTCATTGTGATCAAGAAAGAATTTTTCGGCATACTAGTGGCCAAATCAGCTAAATAATTCTTGAAATTGTGTTTATTACCATCAATTGAGAATAACACTACGGTCGAGTCATCATTAACTGGTCGTGTAATATGTTCGGAAATCATATAATCATCGGCAAACATCGAAGCATGTCCCAAATCATTTAATCCCAAATACAATTCTCTGGCTGGCAAAGATGAATAAAAGATTCCCAAAATATAATTTAAATTATCATTCGTTAAGGCATCAACCAATTCATTCATACTTTTAGAGTCAATATCCCTCATTTGATTGATACTCTTCATATAACCATCGACCAAATTATCAATTAAACTGTTGGGTTTTACTTCCTTCTTCTGCTCGTGAATAAAATTCACCATTTCAAAACGGAAATCTTTATAGCCATTAAATCCTAATGTCTGACAAAACCTCAGTACTGCTGAAGTTGATGTACCAGCTTCAGTAGCTAATTTGGTAATTGTAATAACTTCAACTCGCTCGGGTGTTTTGATTATATATTCAGCAACTTTTAATTCAGATTTAGAAAAATCATCATAGTGGTTTTTAATACTTTCTATTATATTCATCGGTATACTCCAATATTTGCTTTTGAATTCAGGATATGCGTATTTGACAAAATTGTCAAAGTATTTTGATAATTCATTGACAGCGTTTTCACATGGTGCTATTATTCAGTTGTGATAAATTTGTCAGATAAATATGACAATATTTTCAATAATTAAAAGAGGTGCCAACATGGATTACAAAAAATTGGCTGCTGACATTGTAAAAAATGTCGGTGGTGTTGATAATATTAAAATCGTAAATCACTGTATGACACGTTTAAGATTCAGTTTGGTTGATGTTTCTAAAGCTGACAAAAAGGCTTTGGAAGATCTCAATGGAGTCTTGGGTGTCGTTTATGCAGGTGAACAATACATGGTCGTTTTGGGTCAAAACCTGATTCCTACTTATGAGGCTGTGGTTAAAGATTTCAATGTTTCCGCTGGTAAGAACATCGACGAAAATCTTGATAACTTAGACCAGAAGAAAGAACCATTAACTTGGAAAAACGTTGGAACAAAGGTAATCGGTTTTATATCTGCTTCCGTTACGCCATTACTTCCCGGACTAATTGCCGGTGGTATGTTAAAAGTTGCTTTATTATTAATTGTCTCATTCATAAATCCACATTACGCTACTGCAACTTCATACCTACTATTATCAGCAATCGCTGACGCACCATTTTACTTTATGCCTATCGTTGTTGCTTATGGTGCAGCCACAAAACTTGGTGGAACTCCGGTATATGCGATGGTTGCTACTGCCGCACTACTACATGGAAATTTCACTACCTTAGTAACCGCTGGCAAAGCCGCAACCCTCTTCGGATTACCAGTTAAAATGCTCAGCTATGGAACTACTTTATTACCGGCCTTATTAATTGCTATTGTTGCTTATTACGCTGAAAAGTTTTTCAACAAAATTGTTCCAGGTATCTTCCGTTCTGTATTCGTTGGTATGGGTACAATTTTTGTCGCTGGATCATTAGGATTTCTTGTACTAGGACCTCTAGGTAACATGTTAGGTCAAGGTATTGCTTCCGCATTCATGTTCTTAAACAGTACTGTTGGACCTCTAGCTGTTGGTTTACTAGCAGCCGTACTTCCATGGATGGTTATGGCAGGTATGCATACCGCTTTGACACCTTTCATGCCTCAACTCTTATCAAATCCCGGATATGATGCTATCTTACGTCCAGCCTTTTTAATTCACAATATGGCTGAAGGTGGTGCCAACCTTGGTGTCGCCGCTAGAACAAAAAATAAAGAATTTAGAAGTGAATGTCTTTCTCTAGCAATTGGTTGTATCGTTGCCGGAGTCACCGAACCAGCTATTTACGGTGTTAACTTGAAGTATCGTCGACCAATGTACGGTGTTATGGCTGGTGGTTTCGTTGGTGGATTCATCGCTAGTTTGTTGGGTGCCAAAGCTTACGTCATGGGTTATTCAAACGTGTTAGCTTTACCAATCTTCCAAAAAACTGCTATGGCTATGGTTATTGCTATTATTGCTGCCATCGCAACTTCCGCAATCGTTACATTCATTCTCGGAATTGACGAGAAAAAAGCTCCAAAAGTTACCGAACCTGTTCAAGAAACACACGCTGACGATGAAATTGTTGCTGTCAGTGATGGTGAATTAGTAAACCTTGAAGATGTTAATGATGATGTATTTTCACAAAAAATGATGGGTGACGGTGTTGCACTCAAGCTCGACAATGATTTCATCTGTGCCCCAGCAAACGGTACACTAGAAACAGTCTTTCCTACTGGTCATGCCTTTGGACTTTTAACAAATGAAGGCGTTGAAATATTGATTCATATCGGTCTTGATACTGTTCAACTAAAAGGTGAAGGATTCGATGTTCTCGTTAAACAAGGTGAAAAAGTTCGTGCCGGACAACCTATAGTCCGTGTTGATCGTGATGCTATCGCTAAGAAAGGTTACGATTTAACAACTATGTTGATCATTACTAATGCTAATAACAAGACAATCAAATTCAAATCAAGTGGAACTGTCAAAATTGGAACAAAACTAAATTAAAATTTTAAAGGAGTAAATCATGACTAAAAAATTACCAGATGGATTCTTATGGGGCGGTGCTACCGCTGACTTTCAATATGAAGGTGGCTTTAACGAAGGCGGACGTGGAATCCTTTCCCACGATTATGAGACTGATGGTTCTCAAGACAATCCTCGTCATCACACACTAAAAACTGCCGATGGCTCAATTATCAGTCCAAAGAGTTCATTTATTTTGGCGGACGACGTTCCTGAAGATGCTCAACCAGTCTTTTTGGACGATCAATACTATCCTAGCCACAAAGCTGTCGATTTCTATCACCATTACAAAGAAGACATCAAACTAATGGCCGGCATGGGATTCAATATTTTCCGTTTCTCAGTTTGCTGGAGTCGGATTTTCCCAAATGGCGAAGAAGAACAACCAAACGCTGAGGGTCTAAAATTTTACGATGACGTTATCAATGAAATGGCTAAATATAATATGGAACCTCTCATCACTATTTGCCACGATGAAATGCCCATGAATTTAGCTCTCAAGTACAATGGTTGGACTTCAAGGAAAGTTATCGACGCCTACGTTAAATACGCTAAGACCCTCTTTGAGCACTTTGGTGACCGTTGTCGTTACTGGTTAACATTTAATGAAATCAATGCTGTTCGTGGATTCGGACCTACAGGTGTTAGAAAAGCTACTGGACAGGACCGTTATCAAGCTGCTCACAACATGTTTGTTGCTTCAGCAAAGACAGTTCAACTAGGCCACAAACTAGTTCCTGGCAGCCAATTTGGAACCATGTATGCCATGAGTGAAGTTTACCCTGCTACATGTAAGCCAGAAGACATGTTCCATCACCTTCAAGAACACCGTGAAAACTGGTATTTCATCGACATCATGGGCCGTGGCTACTATCCTAGTTATTCCAGAGAACTTTGGAACCGTCACGATGTTAAAGATATCAAGATGGATCCTGAAGATAAAGAAACCTTGATGAAAGGTCAACTAGATTTCATCGCCTTTAGTTATTACCGTTCAAACACAACTAAAGCTGGCGATGACTGGTTCAACGTCGGTGGCAATAAGAACCCTTATTTGAAAGAAACACCATGGGGCTGGCCAGTTGACCCATTAGGTTTGCGCTATTGTATGAACGAAATTTACGACCGCATTCAAAAGCCATTATTCATCGTTGAAAATGGTATGGGTGCTATTGATAAAGCTGACAAGAATGATTACGTTGAAGATGACTATCGAATCGACTACTTACAAGATCACCTTTCAGCAATGGCCGATGCAATCAATATCGACAAGGTGCCATGTTTAGGCTATACAATGTGGGCTCCAATCGATTTGGTCTCACTATCAACTGGTGAAATGAAGAAACGTTATGGCTTCGTATATGTTGATATGGATGACAAAGGCAATGGCTCATTGAAACGTACACCAAAGAAATCTTATAATTGGATGAAACACATCATTGAAACTAATGGTGCTGCATTAAAGGATTAGATCAAAAGGGACCTCCAAATTTGGAAGTCCCTTTTATTTTTGTCCAAACAAAAAATCGTCACGTAATTCACTCATTAACAACGAGCAATCTAAGTAACGATTAATATTATCTACCAGATTTAAAAAAGTGATTCTAACTTTCGGGTGCCATATTTCAATACTTTTAGCCGATAATTTCGACTGTAGCACTAGTGATTCCATAAGAAGGAATCATGCTATTTGGCATAGCCATATCAATTTGGTATGGATTGTCATAGGCGAATGTACCCGTATCATTAACGGTACGATAGTAGACATCCCCTTGAGCTGTGGTAATCTTCAAGCGTGACCAACGTGGGATAACGCTCAAATTTGTAGCAACTCCTGAATAACCCATATCTGATCCTAAAACAGCTGGATCATAAAAACTAATTTTAAATGTACCAACATTTCTACCTGTTGATTGCATTTCTACTGGTGGCTCTGCAGCCGCTTGTGTGATAGCTTGTTGTGATTCTTCGATTTGTTCTGGTTGTGAAGTTTGGACTGGTGCATGGTCAACAACTTGGTCATCATTTGACTCTGTTGTGACGTCCCCCATATTTGGATCCTTTTCACTATGTCTAATACCAGGCATAAATTCCTTATTGTCTGATAATGATACTTTTTTGTTTAGTGTATTAGCATCATCATTAACTGCTTGTTTTGTCTCCAAGTTAGTCAATGTTTTTTGAAAATCTGTTGTATTACTTACTTGGCTTGATGATGAATCTGAGGCGTAGGCAACTGTATATCCCATTCCCCCCGTGATGATCAAACTGATAATAAGTAGTGCATCTAATTTAATTTGCTTTAGCAACTAATCTCTCCCCGGTTGTATGTTTACCAGATGAAACTATACAAGACAAATATAACAAACAGATTACAGGAACAATAAGAAAATTCATTCGAGCGAAGTTTCTGTAACGTTCCTGTAATAAGTGTCAAAAAACTGCAAATATATTATTAGTAATTAAACAAAGTCAAATATTTTACCATATTGTGATACTTTTATCAATATTTTTGTAACCGATTTCGTAAAAATAAAAAAAATATTTGTTTGCGAGAACAAATATTTGTTGAATAAATTTTTTTGTGCTAATTTAGAAATATCGAAAGTGATGGAGGTATTTTATATGTCAAAGAAAATTGCTGTAATTGTAGGTAGTTTGCGTGAGGGTTCATTCTCAAAACAAATTGCTAAGAACATGATGAAATTGTTCCCTAGTGACTACGAACCAGAATTTGTAGAATTTGGAAACTTGCCACTATATAACGAGGATATTGATACACCTGAAAAAGTCCCTGCAGAATACACAGAATTCAGAAATAAGATCAAGGATGCTGCTGGTGTGCTATTCGTAACACCTGAATACAACCGTTCAATCCCTGGTGGTTTGAAGAACGCCATTGATGTTGGTTCACGTCCTTACGGTGCAAATGCTTGGGAAAAGAAACCTGCTGCAGTAGTCAGCGTTTCACCTGGTGCAATTAGTGGATTTGGTGCTAACCATGCCCTACGTCAATCATTAGTATTCTTGGATATGCCTACATTGCAACAACCAGAAGCATATATTGGTAATGTTACAAAGATTCTTGATGACAACGGCAATGTTGCTGAAGGAACAGTTGGCTTCCTACAAAGTATCGTCGATGCTTATGTTGATTTGTTAAATAGATATTAAATATTAAATGAAAAATCCAGATAATCTTGAGAACTTTAATGTCCTCTCTGATTATCTGGATTTTTTCTTCTATATAAGAGATATGTTAAGAATTCAAATCTACTTAACTAATGACAAGAAATATGTTGCGCCATTGTGTCCATTAGTTAATAAACCGACATTCCAATATCCATCGACTAACTTAACTTGCAAATTCTTATCGACATTTAAAATTTTATAGCCATTATCTTTAATTTTAAAAGTTGTTTCGGCTCCGATATTTTGACTTGGATCAGAAATACCGAATAATTTTTGATTACCATTATCAATTTTTGTAACTGAAATAGGATTGCTGAATTCCATATCATCAACTTTATTATCACTAGCATTGAAAACATTAACACCCGTAGTTGCACCATTCTTAACGATTTGAGCATCTGCGGTATTTTTAATAATCTTAGGTGCTGTAATATTGTTGAATTCAGTCAAACTTACATTAGGATAAATTACGTAATTATAAGTATCATTCGCCTGAACATGATTCTTATAAATTTCTAAGTATGTTCTGATATATTCTGTTTTACTTTCAGCTGTATTAATTTCTGACCAAGCACCCTGACGCTCAATCAAGCCTAAATTAAGGTTCTGAGGTGTGATGAATTTATAACCAATTGATTCGTCTGGTTTATCAGATTGTAAGTATATAGAAGAAACATTCTCCAACTGTTGAGGGTCGTTCAATTTTGGTTCATAAACTGAACCGTTAACATAAATTGTATAATTCGAACTATCTTCCAATTTGCGGTTATCAATCACGGTTAAAGCCTTGTTTTTTGAAGTATTGTTAATCGCGCTTCCCAATGCAGCAACGCCGTTATTCATCAAGAACCATGATTTATGTGCTGTTAAGTCCCCATCATTATTGATGAAATCCATTGCGATGGAACCAACATTACCGATTGAACCGATATTTCCAAAAACAGAACCACCGACAAAATTCTTTGTTGATGCCTTAGCACCGGCAGCATTCTTTTGAACAGCATCAGTTTCTGTTGTACCAGGTAATTTGTATGGATCAACTGTTGCCCAGTAGTTGTCGTTATATTGATTTAAATCATTATTGTAGACGAACAACATCCCATCACCCGTATACCAACCGTGCAAATTCTCATTGTTCAATGATTCATAACGTTTGATTCGACTAGAAGACATATTGATACCGACCGCAAAATTCTTAGCACCATTCTTCAATAAAACTTTATCCATTGTCGCAAAAATATAAAGATTAGTATCTTGTAAATCAGTGGCTTTAATCGAATCATCATTCATAATCTTGGAAATCAAATCAACATCACGATAACTCGTTAATTGTTTAATATAGTTCTCGTAATTATTGCCATAGCTCAACCAATACTTGATTAAACTTTGGAATTTGGCTCTCTCGGGTGCTGGATATGTACTAATGACACGAGTAATCGATCTAATCAAATCCGCTCCAGAGTCATTCGATTGGAAATATGCACGTGAAATTGCTCGACCACGAACCATATCCATGGAATTACCTTTATAAACAAATGGTGAAAATCCCTTCTCGACCCAAAACTTAATTGAGTTCATTGAAGCATCGCTCAAATCATATGGCGTACCTTGAATTACTGGCAATAATTGGGAAACACCATCAATCAAAACGTTACCATATGAAGCATTGTAACCAACATTTTCATGCTGAATAAATGAACCATCACGATAGAATCCTTCACCATCGTCGACAAGTGGAAAGACTTTTTCCAATGCTTTGATAGCTTTTTTCAAACCAGTTTCATCTTTTTCAATCAAAGCTTGGATAATTTTAACTTTGGCAATATCAACTTGATTAGCACCAGTTGCTTCAGCTTTAGATTGAGGATAAACGCTGCCTCGGAAATAATCAGGGTCCGGAACGAAGAACGTAATTGCATCCATCGACTTTTGAATTTGTTTTTTCGTCAAATGTGGTTGCATAACTGTGGCAATATTATTGACGAAAAGTGGCGTTCCAATTTCCCAGTCCCACCAATTACCATAGGCTTTAATGTTTTGATTGTATTTATTAGCATTCAACCAATTAAAACCATCAACAACATCTTTAATCATTTGTGGGTCATTGTAATATTTCGAACCTGGGTTGGCTGTGGCAATAGCTAATGATTCCAAATTACGATAATCCGTCGTGATGTGAGCTGAAGTTGTTAATTCTTCAATTCCATTCCAAAGATTTTTACGTTCATCACTCTTATCCATCGAGTTCCAAAGTTGCGTAACATTTTTATCTTTTTGCGAACCCATCTGAGTCATTTCTTGATTGGAATTGTCATAATAACTGTCACCAACGACAACATCTTTCCAAGATTGTAACATTTGATCATAGTTATCTTTATCTGTTGTATCTGTCTTAGGAGTAACCGCTTTAGCTGCAGTCACAGCAACATCACTTTTTACTTGGGGTGTTGTGGCAGTAGTACTTGTGGCAGTGATATTTTCTTTTTGAGGAACTGATTTATTTTGAATTAATGCATTATAAGTAGTAGTTGGTTGCTCATTTTTTAAGGCATTGTTAACATCTGCCATTGTATTTTGGTTTGTGGTAGTTTTTGAATCATTAGAAATATTATTCTCTGTAACAGAATCGCTTTGAATATTTTCTGTCTTATTGTTATCCCCATTATCAGTTGTTGCGGCATCTACATTGTTAGCCTGCAAAGCTAGGACCGACAATGTGGCACTAATAAAAATCATATATCTCGTTTTCATAAATAGAATCTCCTTCTTATCCTATTAAAACTATCCGAATGTAATTTTTAAGCCAATTAGTTCCCTCTTTATCAAAATAATTACTTATCCCCTTATAAATATCACCATCCCTATTGGTTTTATGAGAATCGTTGAACAAATACAATCAATTATCTGATAATTTTTGATTTAATAATATAATTATTTTATTTAAGTTATACTAATAATTCGATGATTTGTTCATTTAAAAGCACTATCAATTCTCATTTACTTTTATAATATATCTCAATGAAAGCGTTCTTACAATCGATATGAAAAAGTGCATTAAACAAAAAAATAGGAGTCACAATTTTAATTAATTGTGACTCCTATTGAATTATTTATATTTAAAAATGTGTGGTGCTAGTTAAGTATGCCGTCTCCGGAGCTGAGAAATATTCTCAAGCTGTGCGGAACGGCCCGAGCCAAGGTGCGGTCTCGAACCTCGGTTTGAAGCCTCGACACAGTTCGTCAAGTCTCCAAACACGTCCGGTGATATAAGTACGGAAGATTTCTTCCGTACTTATATCACTACCACGGCACACAAATATTTCCCAGCTCCTCCGACTAGTTAATCGTTATTAGTTGAATGTAATAGTATTTAAGTGGTTTTGGAATACAAAATATTTGTAGTAGATTATCAACCGGCATCATGAGCATTTAAACATTTAAAATATAATGAAATCTTTAATCAGTTTAGAATTTCAGTTTTAATACCATCTTCAAAACGTTAATAGCTGACTTCTGCAAGTCTCCAAGATACATGTCATTGTTGTCTTTCCATTTACCAGTCAACAAAATATGGTTATCATCAACAATCTGAGCTTCACCACTGTAAACCCAATCTTTGATGCGGTCTCTCAATCTAGAATCACTATCAACTCTGACTTTAACAATTACCTCACCGTCTGAATCAATGTTAAAGTCATTCCACATCTCAGTTTCAACGAACTTTTTCCTCAATAAATCATAGTCTTTTTTAATCTCGATTTTACCTTGTGAATCAAACTCTGGACCAAAATCACTAACTGCACTCATCAACTCTGATTTCGAATTTCCAGGCATAATCAAATCATTTCCGGAATGCATGCTCTGCTTTGGATCAGCAGCACTGAACCAATCGGTCATGACCGTTCCTTGGAAATGCCATTCATCGCGTAAAACGTTCGTCAACAGTTCAAAATTGGCAGCTGAGAATACGCCATTAACGCGGTTATATGATGACATAATTGCCATTGGTTGACCAAAATTGACAGCAATTTCAAAATTACGTAAATAAATTTCACGTAATGCCTGTTCACCGATAATACTATTACCCAAATTACGGAAACTTTCTTGATTATTACCAAAGAAATGTTTGAGTGTCACACCGAGTTTATCATGTGCTTGAACACCCTTAGTTTCAAAAGCCGCCATCGTTCCAGATAGGTATGGATCTTCAGCGAAGTATTCAAAATTACGACCACCAAGTGGATTACGATGAATATTCATTCCTGGAGCCAACCAGAGGTCGACACCAAATTCTTTCATTTCAGTTCCGACCCCAAAGCCAACTTTTTCCAACAAGTCCTTATTCCAAGTTTGTGCTAGAGCTGTTCCAATTGGCCAAGCTGTGGCATAGTGTGTGATTGTCTGTTGATTTCGTTCGAATACGGGATCAACTCGAATACCAGCGGGACCATCAGCCATGACAACTGACGGAATCTTCCTGTTAGTATCAGTCCCTGTTTGTCCGGCAGCACCTGGCACGATATCAGAAGAAATACCGACCATACTATTCTTACCACTCGACATCTGACCTTCAACTAAGTTAACTAGTTCTGACTCGGACAAACTAGCGATAAATTCAGCCAATTCGACATCTCCATCAGCGACATCTTGCAATGACTTACCTTCAGCGTTACGAACATGTTCGATGACTTGATCTAATCCTTTACCTGGCAAATCTTCACGTTCAGCCACAAACGTTGTTACATCAGAATTTTCTTGATATTGGACAAAGTCTGGTTCGTTGAAATTGACAGCTTTCAAAATAAAGAATGGCACACCACTAACTTGTTTCAAAGCCACTTTAGCTTTCAACAAAGTAGTTGGATCAATTCTTGGTTTTAGAACATTCTCAACTTTCTTCAAAACTACCTTTTCATCTAATTTGAAACTGGCAACAACATCAGTTTGTCTAGAACTGCTACCGACACGAACAAGATAGGTTCCGGGAACTAAGACGTAGGCACCCAACTCAGTGTCGAAAACGCTCAGGTCATTGATTGGAACTTCAAATTCTAATGTCTGTTGTGCGTGTGGACGTAAATTAGTCGTCTTGCTATATTCAACCAAATCTTGATATGGCACTGAAATCTCAGTTTGAGGTTTAGAAACATAGACTTGGACTGTTTCCTGACCAGAAAAACTTTCAGTCGTGTTCTCAACATTTACTTGCAGACGAATCCGCTTTTCATTGACGTTAACTTTTTGTGTTTTGATAAAAAAGTCAGCGTAACTTTGACCATAACCGAATTCAAACCTAGGCTTGATATCAAAGCTGTCGAAATAACGATAGCCAACAAAAATGCCTTCAATATATTCAGGATTTGCCATCCCAAAATTTTCAGAAGTTGGATAGTCGTGATAAGAATAAGCCCACGTATCAGTCAATTTACCAGATGGACTCTTCGTGCCATCCAAAATATCAGCGACAGCTTTTCCAGTCATCATCCCTAGTTGGGAAATTAAGACGACACTATCGAGCGTTGGACATTCATCGATAAAACTCGTATCCATCACACCGCCAACATTCAACAAGACAATACTGTGATTGTAATATGTACTCATCGCCTTGATATTGGCCAATTCATTATCAGTTAAACGAAAGTCACCTTTATGATTACGACGGTCATAATTTTCACCTGAACTACGAGAAATTACGTAAATACCAGTCGTTGCATCATCAAATTCAGCAATTTCTGGATCTTTAAAATTAAATGCTGGTGCCAATAATGACATCGGATCATCTTTTAATTTATCTTCATAAATACTCTGTTCTTTTTGATAATAACGTTGCAAACGAATCAACCAAGACTTCGAAACAATGTTAAAACCATTGTCTTCCAAACCTTGCATGATATTGATAACATTACGTTGATTGACATCGCCAGAACCAGTGCCACCCTTGACTGTCGCGAAAGCACCATGACCATAAAGTGCAACAGTCTTATTTCTCAGAGGTAATGTTTTATTTTTATTTTGAAGTAAAACGATAGCTTCTTCAGCAGCCGTTTTAGCTAATTCTTGATTTTCAAATTCACGTTGCGAAATATCGCTTTCCATCTAATCACTCCTTTGGTGGAAATGTAATTACCGCGTTGTGTTTTTCATATGCCGTTTCCAGAGCTGAGAGTATTCATCTGCTGCGCGGTACGATCCGAGCCAAAGTACGGTCTCGAACCTCGGTTGAAGCCTTTCCACAGACCGGAAAGTCTCCAACACGCCCGGTGGTGTAAGAGCTAAAGCTCTAACGCCACTTTCGCGGCATATGAATACTCTCAGCTCTTCCAACTAATTTATTTTTGAATTATTTAAATAAATCTATATCCAATTCAATATTCTCTGGCTCTGAATATGGCACACTTAACTAACACCACACGTTTATTACCTTAATTTTACACTTTTGAGCATAAAAAAAGTGATTGCACGGTTATAGTTTTTGCACAATCACTTATTTTTTATAAATATATTTTCGTAAAACAAATTTATGGATTATAAATAAAATAATCAATAAAATTATCCCAATAATTATTTCACTAAGGATGAAATTCAATCCTAATGCTTGAAAAGTATCTAGAATAGGATTATTAAATACGGAAATTAATAATAGGTAGAGAATTATATCTGCTGTATAAATATTCATGGATTACCTCCTAATGCTGATAAATGAATAGTATCATATAATTATAGATTTGCCGCCTCCGGTTTTCAGCAATGTAGTTCTGCTATGGGGACCGGTCCGAGCCAAAGTACGGTCTCGAACCTCGCTTTTGAACTTCGCAAAAACCGCGAATTTCAAAACTCGCCCCGTGGTGTAATGGCTAAAGCCATAACGCCACCTCCATTGCAGACTACATTGCTGAAAACCTACGGCTAGAGTTATTTTTCTTTATTTTTATAATGCAATTATTAAGTTACTAATTACAATCACTAGAACTAGATTCATCATTATTATATTTTAGCTATTATTCGAACGAATATATCAAGAAACATTTGTAGACAACTAAAATGAGGCTGCCATCAAAGAGTACATTAGCCGAAGGCTGACAGTAATTTTACCAGCAGTGGAGGTGGCGTTAGAACAGCGATTTTCTGTTCTTACACCACGGGACGACTTTTGAGACGTGATTTTCGGCTCAAAAGAGAGGTTCGAGACCGCACTTTGGCTCGGACCGGTCCCCACAGCGGTAAAAATCACTGTCAACCTTTGGCGGATTAACACAAAAATTTTGAGGTGAAAAAATGCTTAAAGATAAACACATTGCTATATACGTTACTGGCGGAATTGCTGCCTATAAAACTTTGAATATTGTACGTAGTTTGATTAAAGAGGAAGCTCAAGTGCAAGTTATTATGACGGATGCTGCCCAAAAATTCGTTACGCCACTAACTTTCGCCACACTTAGCCAACGACCTGTTATTACTGACAATTTTACACCACAAACTAGTCCTGACGACTTTATTCCCCATATTCAACTAGCACTTTGGACTGACTTGGCTGTTGTTGTTCCCGCCACTGCTAATATTATTGGAAAGATGGCTAATGGTTTATCTGATGACATTGTTTCAACAAGTTTGTTGGCAACTGTTGCTCCGAAGTTAGTCTTCCCTGCTATGAATACTGACATGTATAACAATCCAGCTGTGCAAAATAATTTGAACACGTTGAAACAAATGGGCGTGCAAATTGTTGAACCTGCAACTGGATTCTTGGCTGAAGGGATGACAGGTAAAGGTCGTTTGCCTGAACTTCCAACAATTATGGAAGCTATTGAACGTAATTTTCAACCTCATCCATTAATTGGTAAAAAAGTTATCGTCACAGCCGGCGGTACTAAAGAAGCTATTGATCCGGTTCGTTATATCGGTAATCGTTCATCTGGAAAAATGGGCTTGGCTATGGCTAAAGTTGCTCGAGACCTAGGGGCTGACGTTACATTAATTACAACTGTTGACACTACTCTCGGTGGGATTAATATTATCAAGGTTCAAACAGCTGCCGAATTGATGACTCAACTTCAAAGTATTTTCCCTGAAAGTGATGTCTTAGTTATGGCCGCTGCCGTGGCAGATTTCAAGCCAATCAACGTAGCTGATCAAAAGATCAAAAAGAATGACGATGAAAATATTTTCACCATCAAATTAACTAAAAATCCAGATATTCTCAAAACTGTTGCAGCTACTAAAACAAACCAATTTGTCGTTGGTTTTGCAGCTGAAACTCAACATCTTTTAGAGAATGCTGAGAAAAAACTCGCAAGTAAAAACGCTGATGTAATTCTTGCCAACAATGTTGCTCAAAGTGATGCTGGCTTTGGTGTTGATACCAACCGCATTACCCTTTTACAAAAGAATCAGCAACCAGAAACTTGGCCAATGATGTCGAAAGTAGATGTTGCTAAAAAGTTCTGGGACTTTTATTTGAACAGATAAATCAAAAAGGGGCTATGACATAACTGTTTTTATCTTAAATATGCAGCATAAACGTGCAACAAAACATAGCTTTTTCCGCTTAAAACAAATAGAGCAGTAATCCAAAATCGGATTACTGCTCTATTTGCCTTAATGCTCGAAAGCTGACCATGTTTTGTCACACTCTCTTATTGTGGATTTTCATCATTACTATAATAAACTGGTTCAAGACTATTGAAATCAGTCTTTCCTAACCAATCCTTAATTTGTCCACCCAAATTTTTTGACATAATTGCTGAAACCATAATCTGTTTCTTAGAAATATGATTAACGTGAACACCAGCAGTTATCGTACAACTGCCAGGTAAATCAGGTTGAATAATTTTACCAATTCGAGTAGCTAAAACATCATCTTTATGTAATCGACCGTCATGACTAGGATAACGAATAGTTTCCAAATCAGTTGTTTTAGTTAACGTTGTTACTGTTCCAATGTGTGGTGTATCGCCACCGGTAACCTTTATCAACAAGTCTTTCCCGATAACTTCCACGTTAGCTTTCATCGTATAATTTTCTTGTGTAATTGAGAATTCCATTAAATACCCTCCCAACGACCACTGATATCATTTTCGATACCTAATGCATCCAATTCTTTCATTGTTTGATGATCCACTAAATCTTGAATCGTCTGTGGTTGATTGTAAAATGCTGGAATTGGCGGAATCATTTGGACACCCATTTTCGACAACTTGGTCATATTTTCCAAATGAATCGTATTCAACGGCGTCTCTCGAGGTACAATAATGAGCTTTCGCTGTTCCTTTAGAGTTACATCGGCAGCGCGAGAAATCAGATTATCACCGATACCAACGGCAATGCTGGCAACTGTTTTCATACTGGCGGGTACAATAATCATCCCGTCGGTCAAAAATGAACCACTGGCAATTGTTGCGCCTAAATCGCTATCACTATAAAAATAATCAGCCAACCTTTTAACTTCAGCCAATGACATATCAGTTTCCAACTGTAAATTTTTCTTAGCCCAAACACTGAAAACAACATGTGTTTCAACATTTTCCATTGATTGCAATTTCTTCATCAAATCGAGTGCATAAATCGTACCCGAAGCGCCAGTAACACCAATAATAATCTTTCTCATTCGCGACATATCAATACTTCCTTACTCTAAATATTTTTGCCAATCTTTTACTTCTTTAAATTTAGCCCGTTCAAACTGAGCTTTCATATCAAACGGAACCGTACCATCAAGAATCGTTTTGGAACTCATTCCCCGAACTCGAATTGACTTAGGGTCATATTCAGGCCGTTCTGATGGATCAAGGGGATGATTACGCATTCCCGGTAGCACCATAATATCTTTGTCACCTTGGAAACGTGTATTCAATGTCCACATCACATCGTTCATATCGAAAATATCTACATCATCATCAACCAAAATGACTGTCTTTAGCTCCTTAAAAGCTGACAATGCCAAAATTGCTGCCTGTCTTTGTAAACCTTCATCTGCTTCGTCATCCTTGTGGATTTGCATAATGGTCATCAACTTGCCACCACCAGCTGGAGGATTATAAACATTCGTTACTTTTCCTGGAATGGCCTTATCGACTAGTTCTAAAATTGAAGCTTCTGTTGGAATACCAGCCATTGAAACATGCTCCTCACTAGGTCCAATCATCGTTTGGAAAATTGGATTCTTACGGTGTGTGATAGCTTTAACTTTGACAACATTAACCGCTGGATTAGCATCGCCATCATAACCAGGAAATTCGGGCATAGCTTTACCAGTGTTAGTATTGATATCCTCTTGCATAGTTTGATTAGGCATAATTTCAGCTTCAATTACATATTCAGCACGAGCAATCGACTTTTCATCAACCGTTTTGGCAGCGACTAATTGAACTGCTTGTTGACGCAAGGCTCCGGCAACATTTAATTCATCGTAACCAAGCGGTGTTGTAGGTGGCTCGAAAGTTGCTCCAATGGTAATTGCAGGATCCAAGCCGATATTAATTGTAATTGGCATTGGCTTATTTAACTTTTCAAATTGCTTTTGGAAATTGCCAATATGACGACCACCGGGCATAATGTACATCCCTAAAGTATCTTTATCTTCCAAAACCATTCGGTGAATCGTAACATCACTCATTGTTTTATCAGGATTTGAACCGAGTACCAATCCGACGGTAATATAAGGACCAGCATCATATTCAGTATTTGTAGCCGCTGGCAAAATCTTTCTAATATCAAAATCCTTATCAGTAACTTTATGCACAATTTCTTGCACAGGCGCTTGGTCAGAATCAACTACAACTGGAGCGACCGGGTGCTCCACAGAATCCTTCAAGAAACGACCCAATGTTTTATAATCATGGTGTAAAATCATTCCAACACGTTGACGACTAGCCATTGAGCCAATATAAATCCGACTGTCAGGGAAACCTTTTATATTATTAAACATCATTGATGGACCAGCTTGTGTAGGACGTTGAACTGTACCACCAGCACCGATATAACGATAAACTCCAGATAATTCTGCATTAGGATCAACCTCAACATTAGTTTCGTGGTATTGATCCGGCTGATTCTTTAATTCATCGATAACTTTTCGTAAATCATATAGTTGTTCTGACATACAATTGCCTCGCTTTCTTAACAAGATTAATTATAGGGGCTGACTATACCTCAGAACAATTCAGGATAAAACAAAAAGCATTCCAAAATGGAATGCTTTTATTTTATATTCAAATGTAATTTCATTCATGATCACTTGGATAATCAAGAGCAACTAAAGTTCTACTACATAGAAAACATAGCGGCAACTAACGAGATAACCCAAACTGCAATCATATAACCATAAAATATTTTATTTTGTTTTTTATACTTAGGATTCCGTGTTGAACTTATCATTGCTTCAATAAACGATATTACTGGAATATAAAAACTCAAACCAGCGACACCAATAACAAACGGTGTACCCCAAGCTCCACCACTCATGTGCAATGACAAACTGTAGAGATAAATTGCTATCAAAATAATAGTTGGAATTATTTCAATAATACGACGAATTTTCATTACGTTCCCCCATCTTTTATACATAACTAAAGTACAGTACTCGTTAAATATAACTTACAATACGCCTAGTACCAGTTGATGGCCTACTATAAATATTCCACAGCCTAAATTCAAATATTTTCACACTCAACTAATAACGAATAATTAGTCGGAAGAGCTGGGAAATATTTGTGTGCCGTGGTAGTGGTATAAGTACGGAAGTAATCTTCCGTACTTATACCACCGGGCGTGTTTGGAGACTCGACGAACTGTGTCGAGGCTTCAAACCGAGGTTCGAAACCGCACTTCGGCTCGGACCGGTCCGCACAGCTTGAGAATATTTTCCAGCTCTTCCGACGGCATACTTAATTAGCGTATTTGGTATATACAACTATCATACTCTAATAATTATTTTTTTGGTTTCTTCTTTGGCAACTTTAATTCAAACAACAATGGGTTCGAATCTGGAGCAATCCGCAATGACAGCTCTTGTTGTGCCCGCGTTACACCAACGTAGAGCAAGCGGCGTTCCTCTTCGATAAAAGCTGAGTAATTTTCAACTTCTTTATAGAAAGTATGAAACATGGCATATTCCTTGGATTTTTCCAAAGTTTTATCCATATTAACGGGATTAAAAGCATTATTATTCGTAATTTCTTTATAGTTGTCGATATGAGCAGCCTGCAACGCGTGCTCCAAAAATTCAAAACTGCGATTATATATATATTTCCACTGTTTAACAAACTGAGCCATTGTCATTTCCGGTGGGAACCAATTGTTCAATACCACTCCGGCACGCTCAACCTCTTTGTCAGTCAAACCATAAAGATAAACATACTTGAACTCCAAGCCTTTAGCTTGATGCAATGACAAAAATTGAATCCGATGTTGCTGTTTATCCTGCTCCACCCGATTCGAAAGAATATCCTTCTTATGCTCTTCATCAAAGAAGAAATCATCAATATTTTTGTATTCGTCTAATTCATCTTCCAAATACTTTTTAATATCATTCACTTCAACCTTCGACATAAAGTTCTTTTCTTCCATAAAGTCAAAATATCTATCAGTCAATTTTGTTGCCGCAGTGTACAAATCTTTAATTAGACTCTTGGATAACTTCTGTCGAGTTTCATCATTATCAGCTTCATCCATGCGAGTCTTAAAACGTTTGATACTGTTGAAATACATCTGAACCCGCTCATCAGTCCGTTTATATGGTGTATTTGTTTCGGCGTTATAGGCTTCAGCTGCTAACAAATATTTACTTAATTTATTGAACTCATCATCAACTCGTTTTTCAACCTTGGTCGTATGATCTTTATAAGCTCGAAATCCAATTCGGTTGGCCTGACTACTGAAATACTTATATTTATCCTGCCAAAGTGCCTTCATCAATTCAGTTATAATTCGATAAATCAAATTATTTTGGAGAATGGCACCTGAATTATTAATATTAGCGTAAATTTTTTGGTTAGCTAGCCAGTCCGCTAAAAGCATTCTTGACGAGTTATAACGTACTAAAATAGCAATATCATTATTGTTAATTTCTGGATCATTAACTTGTTTTACAAGGCGCTTCAACATTTTTGACCCACCACTGAAACCAGATTTCTTACTACTATAAAGTACAAATTTACCAACATCAGGACGGCCTGACAGCAACTCTTTATCCAAACGAACATGATTCTGTTTAATCAAAGGAATAACTCGTTTCAGAATTTTCTCCCCCGTACGATAATTAGTCGACAAATTCAGCTTCTGAGCATCCGGCAACAATTGTTTATAATTCAAGATATACTGTGGATTACTACCTCTAAATGAGTAAATACTCTGGTCATCATCACCAATTACAATCAGATGTTGCATCGTTTCGGGACTCAATAACTTGGAAATAATCTCCCACTGCAAGTTATCAATATCCTGAAACTCATCGATTACGGCAATCTTATATCGAGCCATAATACGTTGGTAATACTGCAAATACCGCGGATCATTCATACTTTCCAATAACAATAATTTCATATCGTTAAAGTCAATATAACCATTGCGGCGCTTGAGTTCTTGATACTTATTAATGACATCCAAATAGTCAGCGTAGAAATCATCATCGTGATTTTGACGTGAGTACTCTGACATAACTTTAATTGATTCACGTAAAGGCTTATCTTCCGTTACAGTCGGCAAAACGCCATTGGTTGTCAATCCCTGATTAATCATATAATCGTTGAGATCAAACATTTCTCCCAACATTTCAGCCTTCGTTATAACGTTACTAGGATGCTTAATTTGATCAGATAAATCACGCATAAACAAGCGATAACTAGTCAAAACTTGAGACCGTTGATACTCAGGATTTTGTCTTAATAATTGATAGAATAAAGCATGAAAAGTTGTGAAATTCGGACGTCCAACGGGAAACTCTAACCCTGTATCAGACAACTCTTTAACAAATTTATCAAAACGTTCACCCATATCTACTCGGGATTTATGTGAAAAGGTTATTCCTAATATTTCGTCTGGAGCGGCGTTACCCTTAGCAACAGCAATCAGCGCCATCAAAATAAAGATAGTCGTCTTACCTGACCCAGCACATGCATTAACTAATAACGGTCTCATAAAATCATTATTTAAAATTTTTATTTGTTCAGCGGAGAACTTCATATTTAGACCTGACTCCATCAGATCAATTATTTCTTTAGTTGATAATTCTTGAATCGTCTCGTCCCCCATCATTTCCAACCTGCTTTTGAATATAATTCCAAAAGAGATTATTTGCTTTCGAATGTTGTCCTTTAACTCTTATAAAACACAATTTATTGGTAATATTAGCCGTCAAAGGTACAATGGCAACTGATTTATTTGCAAATTGCTTGGCAGTCTTAGCTGTCATCACCGATACACCCATATTATTTTGAACCATTTGCATGATCAAGTCCACACGTGTGCCCTCATAAACAATATTAGGGTTGAACCCAGCCTGCTGACAAAGCTCTAAAACTGGCAAATAAAGATTAGTCGAATTACCTAAAATTAAAAATTTTTCAGTCTTTAAATCAGCTAAATCTAATTTATCTTGAGTGGCTAAAACATGTCCCTGTGGTAAAACAGCCACGAATTTATCATTCTCCATGACAATCCGTTCCAATTTTGGATCATCAAATTTAAAAGTCCGTGCAAAAATCACTTCACATTTACCAGCTTTCAAAGAAGTTATTAAATTGTAACTTTCTTCCTCTTTAAGCTGCATTTGGACATCTGGATAGTCGCTTAAAAATTGACCAATTAAGCTAAAGCTTTGATAACTTGGCATCGTCGGAATCGTATGCATTTCAATGGTCATATTTTGAGCAGCTTGATAATCGTCTAATTTAACAGTTAATTGTTCATAATCATGTAAAATATTTTGTGCATATGGAAGGATTAATTTGCCCTGTTCAGTCAGTTCAATCTTTCGATGCGCTCGTTTAAATAAGGAAACATTTAAGCCCTTTTCAAGAGCTAATATTTGTTTGGATATATTTCCCTGAGTCGTGAAAAGATTCTCAGCTGTTTCAGTATAATTGAGTGTTTTTGATAAATCGACAAAAACCTTAAACTTATTTAAATCCACAGTGATCTTCCTTTCTTGAAACTAAACTTACAGGAATTAATTGTAGCATGAATCTCTAAACATTCTGTTGAAATATCCGCTTTATAAACGTAAGGTTAAGTTACGTTATTAAAATCTCTATTATTCATTATTCAGGAGGATTGGCTTTGAACGATATTAAATTGATTGCGACCGACATTGACGGTACACTTTTTGACACTGAACACAATTATGATGTAAAGCGTTTGAATAATTATTTAAATTTATTACATCAAAGGAATATTAAGTTTGCCATTGCCAGTGGTAACAATTACGACCACTTAGAAAGAATTTTTAAAAAGAGTCCAGACATTGATGCTTTTATTGCCGAAAATGGTTCACAAATCATTTCACATCAAGAAACTTTGTATGAAAAGCTAGTTCCAAAAGAATTAGTGAACGATATGATTAAAACTTTAACAAATGAATTAGACCTCAAGGCAATTTCGCTTTCTGGTAAAAAAGCAAGTTACTCAGAATCTAAGGAAAATCAGCCACTCTACCACATCAATAATCTTGAAGTTGTCCCCGACCTTACAAAAGTTGACGATGAAATATTCAAATTTAACATTCAATTGCAACACGATGATCTAGATGCAGCTGTCCAATTATTAAACCAAAAATACGGCAACAAAATTTATGCGGCTGTTAGCGGTTTCGGCAGCATCGACATCATGAGTAATAACGTCAATAAGAGCCTAGGATTGCAACATCTTTCTGAAGGACTAAACCTATCTTTGGAAAACGTCATGTCCTTTGGCGACAATACCAATGATTTGGAATTGCTTGAAGAATCTGGTATTAGCTACGCCATGAAAAATGCTAAACCATCAGTCCTCAAAGCGGCTGACCATATTACTAAAGATGACAACGATCACGATGGAGTTTTAAATACCATCGGTGAATTTTTCCAACTATAAAATAAATAGCCATAGTAATCTGAAAATACAGATTATTATGGCTTTTATTATTTAACAATTTATTTTAATTAAGCTTCGTCAGGTTTTTCCATCAATAACAATAGAATCAAGTAAACGATAATTCCGGGAAACATTGGTGTCAAACTGAGTACCACGTAAAGTACTCGGCCAATAGCTGGATTCCAGTCATATTGCTCACATAAGCCGGCAATAACTCCACCTAAAATTTGATTGTCTTTCGATCTCTTTATTGGAATATGCATTATCTTAACCTCTATTATTAATCAGGATTTTCCATTAACATCCAGAGTACCAAGTAGCCTATGATACCTGGGAATGGTGTCAAACATAGAATTACCCACAAAACCCTAGCGATAGTTGGATTCCATTGAAAATGTTCTGCCAATCCACCAATCACACCAGCAAAAACATAGTTACTTCTCGAACGTCTAATTGAAATATGCATAAGCTACTCCTCCTCTTTATCTTTATTTACATAATAAGTTATTCCGTACAAATAGTACATAGAATTCGCTTACAACAAACTTACATTTTTGTCACTTGAAGTTCCAACAAACTTTTTAAAACATGTAAGTTTTGGTTAAAAGCATTTTTAACGATTGGGGCGAACAAAGCCAATGGTAATTTCAAATCGTTAGTTGGATAAAGTTGCTCCGTAATTCTAGTAAAACCGGACTCTTCACTCAATTCGAAAACAAGTTGATACTCCATTTTTCCAGTGGTACTTTGAAAAATAATTTCATTATTATCTTGTTTAACTTCAATAATTTCATCTTTATTCAAAGCATCAACATCCCGATGAATCGTATAAGTACGTTCACCGACTTCTTTAATATTTCCAATCGCCCAATTCCACTTCAAAAAATTTGGTACTTCCACTAAAAACTTTTTAACAATATTTTTATCAGCCTTAATCAGGATTTCATTTTCAAATAATCTTTTCATGATTGTTTCTCCCTTAATTTGATAAGGCAATCATATGAAAAAATGGGCTTAATTAAAAATCAGTATCCTGATATTTTAGAAATCTTTGAAAATTTGTTCTCCATATAATTCTGAGAATAAATCTTTTCGTTGATTAGCTTCCAAACGTTCGTCATCATTGTGGGCCTCTTGCGCCAAACGAGCCATCAAGAAATAACAATTTGCCAACATATAATGTGAATTATGCTTAGCGATAAAAGCAATCCCATCAACCAAATAAGCCGTTGAATTCTGATAATCGTTCAATTTGAAATAAATTAAAGCTGCTAAATAATAAATAATATTTTGATTTTCGTCATAAGCAAATTCATTCCAATTACGAAATGCAAGATCAATGTTGTCGACCGCCCCAGTTTTATTATTCTGCAAAACGTCAATCACGCCCATTGCCAAATAAGCCAATCGAGAAATTGTATTTAGATGTAAATGATTTACTTCTGCCAAAGATAATCTGAATGAACTCAACCCAGCATCTAACGAACCAGTTTGTAATTGAGCTACCCCGAGATAGTAATAATAAGCCTGCATTTGTTGTGAAGTTTCCAAAGAATCTGTCACAGCATCCTGTTCCAAGAATTCTAATAATTTTTGATATTGGTGAGTATTGCACAGCTTATCCACTGTTTCATTGAAATCACTATGACCACTAATACTATAATTGGCAGCCAAACTAATTTCATTTAGATCGACCTCTAATTTTTTTGCTAAATTGACCAACAGATTAGCATTGGGAATATAAACATCATTCTCAATTGCTGACAACATTGACTGGGCACAGACACCTTCGGCCAATTCTTTTTGTGTTAAACCTTTTTCTTTACGTAATTCTTTTAAGACAGCCCCTAAGTTTTTCATATGCAATCCCTGACTTCTCTATTTAATAACCTACTTCAATTCTAAGGTAAAAATAAAATAAATGCATAGAAAAGGAATTGTTTTCATATTTATTTATAAACTTAATAATTTAGAATGCAGTGTTTATTAAACATTCCGTCTCCAGAGCTGGGAAATATTCTCAAGCTGTACGGGACGGTCCAAGCCAAAATGCGGTCTCGAGCCTCGGTTTGAAGCCTTTACACAGTTCGTCAAGTCTCCAAACACGCCCGGTGATATAAGTACGGGAGATTCCTCTCGTACTTATACCACTACCACGGCACACAAATATTTCCCAGCTTCTCCGACTGACTGATCGGTTTTAATTGAATATAATAATATTCAATTGCTTTATGTTCAACTCATTTTATATACTGAAATATAATCTATACGAATATCTACAATGAATTAATTCCATAAAAAGAGACAATCCCAAATTGGATTGCCCTCTATAAAATTAAAGTTCCTGTGAAATTTTTACTACTGGAGTTGTTATTCGCGTCGTAAATGTTGCAGCTGGATTTAAAGGTTGTAATGTTAAAACAGCTGGTTTTCCGACTTCGATCTTAAAATCATTTAAAACTTCTATATCTTCCGAATCCTTTCGTAACTCTCGCCCTCGTAATTCATCACGTGTCCTATTTAGGACGACCTTTGAATCGGAAATTGTGATTCGATAAATTGATCTACTCATTGTTGTGAAGGTATATGTTCCCTTGGGAAAATCAAATTCCAATGTCTGCATGAATATGCTCCTCAATTTTCTTGAATTGATAGTTTTTATTGTAAAACTTTATATGTCCAAGCTGCTTTTTCATAACCGTGGAATTCTTTCTTAACAACGTCAGCGACTTCTGGTGTGTGGTAGGCTTTAACAATTTTCTTAAAGGTTGGATTATTTTTATCCTTGGCATTAGCTGACATAATGTTGACATAAGGCTTAGACTTGGCAGTAATCTTTTCACGATAGACAGCATTTTGAGGATTCAACTTAGCATCACTGGCAACCCCACTGTTAACACATGCGGCGGTTACATCATCAAGTGATTTGGCAGTTTGTCCGGCATCTAATGATGAAAGTTTGATACCAACTTTGTTCTCGGTAATGTCACGCAAACTTGGAATCTTGGCATTATCAAGTTTGATCAAACCAGCGCTCTCTAGTAATTGTAGTGCTCGACCTTCGTTAGTAACATCGTTGGGAATAGCGACTTTATCGCCTTTTTTCAATTGATTAATATTCTTAATCTTCTTGGAAAAGAGTGACATTGGCGCAATTACGGTAGTCCCCATGGTAACGATATTCGTCTTGTGCTTCTTATTCCAATCGCTTTGGAACGTAAATGTTTGAAAGTCATTCATATCAATTTCTCCGTTAGCCAATGCGGTATTTGGTTGACTATAATCGGAAAACTCGACAATCTTAATGTTAATTCCATCCTTTTTAACAATCTGAGCAACTTTCTCCAGCTCAGGATCATTGGCACCAGTAATACCAATTTTCACTGTCTTGCCAGATGCGCTCTTTCCGCCGCAACCAGCTAAAATAAATAAACTAAGTGTGGTAATGAATATTAAAAATATTCCCTTAATTCGACTCTTCATGATTTTCCTCCTCAATTTGAAAAGGCGCTTCTATCAGGCAATGTTTGCCAAATAGAAGCGCCTTTTTTGACGCGGTATTTATAAGCAAACTTTTTCATATCTACTTTTCAAAATACCTATTAATTTAATTACTATTGTGGTAGTTGTAATTAAATTAATGTTCTAACTTACGAACTGCTAAATCTCCCAGTCCCTGAATAACGAAAACTAATACTAAAATGAATAACATGGAAACAATGGTAACGTCATTTTCAAATCGTTGGTATCCGACTGAAATAGCCATGTTACCAAGTCCACCACCACCGACAGCACCGGCCATGGCTGTTAAACCAATCAAACTAATAATTGTCAAAGTCCCGGAACGGATCAATTCTGGCAATCCTTCACGAAGATATACTCTAAAGATAATCTTCATTGGTGACAAACCGATGGCCTCAGCAGCTTCAATGACACCAGGGTCAACTTCAACTAATGCCAATTGAACTTGTCTAGCAAAGAATGGTGCAGTACCGATAACCAATGGTACCAAAGCACCAGTAGGTCCGATTGTTTGGCCGACAATCAACTTAGTGAACGGTCCGATAACCGCTAGCAAGATGATAAATGGAATTGATCTGAATAGGTTGACCAATTTATCTAGCCAATAGTAGAAATTCTTATGTGGTGTGATACCGTCTTTAGCTGTGACGACCAAGAGAATTCCTAAGATAATACCGATAATACCAGCAAATAATGCACTGACAAAAGTCATATAAAGTGTTTGCCAGATTGCGGTAACGAAACCATTATCGCCTTCCCAGTTAGCGACAACATTAGGTAAAAACTTATTTATTAATCCTGCCATGAGTTATTTGCCTTCTTTCTTTAAATCAATTTCTTTAACATTAACGTTTAAACCATTTAAATATTGAATTGCTTGTTCAACCTTGTCATCATCACCTGTTAAAGCGAAAAGCATGATACCAACGGTAGTTCCTTGCAATCTTTCAATGTTACTAAAGAGAATATTGGCTTCAACTTCAAAACGTTTGTACAATCCAACGACGATTGGTTCATTGGTAGAATCACCGATATAGTTAAGTTCAATCAAACGTCCTGAAAGTTTGTCAACGATTCCACTATCACGAATTTCGTCCAATACTGAACCAATATGAGTTGAAGTATTAACAAAATCCTTTGTCAATTGTTCTTTAGGTTGACCGAAAATTGATAATAAATCGCCCTCTTCAATCAAACGACCATTTTCCATGACGGATACGCGGTTACAAATCTGTTTAATAGCGTCCATTTCGTGGGTAATGATAACAATTGTAATTCCAAGTTCTTTATTCAAACGACCAAGTAGATCCAAAATTTCTGTGGTAGTCTTTGGATCCAAAGCACTGGTAGCTTCATCGGAAATTAGAATTTCAGGGTCATTAGCAAGTGCACGAGCAATCGCAACACGTTGTTTTTGACCACCAGATAGTTGTGAAGGATAGTTGTTAGCGCGGTCAGATAGACCAACAATATCCAATAGACGGTCGATTTTTTGCTTACGTTCTGCCTTACTCAATCCGGAATCACGTAGTGGAAAATCAACGTTTCCATAAACGGTCAAGGAATTCATTAAATTAAAATGTTGGAAAATCATCCCAATATTACGACGTGCTTTACGTAAATCTTTTTGACTTAATTCGAGCATGTTTTGGTTATTAACAATAACTGATCCAGCAGTTGGCTGTTGCAATAAGTTAATTACACGAACCAACGTACTTTTACCAGCACCAGAGTAACCAATTACCCCGAAAACGTCGCCTTTCTTAACATCAATTGAAACATCTTTAACAGCTTCAATCGTCTTACCTTCATTTTGAAAGGTAACGTCAATATTCTTAAGCTGAATTATCCCATTTTGTTCTGCCATTTAATAATTACTCCCTTAACTTAAAATCTTCGAATCGTGATAGTTTGTGTTTGACTAAACGATCCCCAAATCATAAAGTCATGTGGCACTCCGTTTATTTAAATATTACCCTTAATTCCATCTAAAACTATATTACGTAAAATTTTAAAAAGAAACTTTATTTCCTATATTAATACTAAAGTTTTGCGTTCCATGCTGGAATTTCGTTTCCGCCGTAAACTTTCTTGATTTCCTTTTCAACATCTTTTGTTTGGAAAGCTTTAACAACTTTCTTGTATGTCTTGTTGTCCTTGTTCTTCTTTTGAGCAACGATGATGTTGATCCAAGGAATTGAGTTCTTGTTGATTTTTTCTGTTACAACGGCTTTCTTAGGGTTCAATTTAGCATCGTTAGCAACGTTACCATTAACAACTGCGGCATCAACGTCGTCTAATGAACGGGCTGTTTGTGCGGCATCAAGTGTTGTGAACTTCAAGTTTAGTTTGTTTTCCTTAATATCTTTTGTTGAAGGTAATGTCTTGCTGTCGTCAAGCTTTAGTAAACCATTGTATTCTAGCAATTGTAATGCACGGGCTTCATTTGAAGCATCGTTAGGAATGGCAATCTTAGCACCATTCTTTAGTTCGCTAAGTTTAGTGATCTTATGTGAATAAAGAGCCATTGGTTGGATAACTGTCTTACCAATTGAAACTAAGTCTGTCTTGTGTGCTTTGTTCCAAGCGTTCAAGAAATCTGTATGTTGATAAGCGTTGATATCAACTTCCCCTTGAACCAAGGCTGTATTTGGTTGGTTGTAATCGTTGAATTGAACAATCTTCAAATCGATTCCTTCACTCTTAACATTCTTTTGAACAACTTTCCAAATTGGAGCATCTGAAGGATTAATCCCTACTTTAACTGTTTGTGTCTTGCTTTGGTTACCACAACCAGCTAGTACAAAAATAAATAATGCTGTGAAGGCTAATAAAATAACCTTGCCAAATTTCTTAAATTTACTCATATCTTTCTCCCACCTTAACTAATACTTAATCGACTAAAAAATATCTATAGAAACAAAAAAAGCCGCTCCTAAACTGAACATCTCTGTCCAATGTTAGAAGCGACTCCTCGCGGTACCATTCTAATTCGGAATAAGTTTACACTCATCCCCTTTACAACATACAAAAGCTCTATATGCGTGTACTGTAAAGGGTACCAACCATTGCATCTTTATCCGAAGATTCAGCGCACCAATCACGGGTCATTTTCATTCAAGTCGTTGCCCTCATCTCAGCAAACAGAGGTTTTCTGTACAAACGGGATTGAATTACTTCCCCCGATCAAATTGTTTAATAAATATCTTTTGTTAATCGTTGGTTAGATAATACAATCTAATTTTTGAAATGTCAATCAATAAAAATAAGTTTTTTCAGTGAGTTTTCTAATTTTTAATTTATATGCCAAGTAGTATTTATAACATGATATTGAAAGAAATACTGTTATTTCAATGGTTTATTAAGTTTGCTGTTACGCCTTTTATAAGGCTACACCAATATATTTTTATAAATAAAAAGTTTTTAAATATCTTTTTCATTTACAGATTTACATTAGTTAAATTAGAATTTTATTAATGTGGGCCGTCTCCGGTTGAGAGATAGTCCGCTTGCTGTGAGACCGGTTCGAGCCAAGGTCTCTCACCTCGATTTTGAGCTTCGCAAAGTACGCGAATCTCAAAATACGTCTGTGCTGTAAGAACGGCTTCGCCGTCCTAACACCACTGTCACTGCTAGTGGACTATCTCTCAACCTCCGACTAGAATATCTGAATTTAATTTAATCATCAAAGATTCTTAAGCTCCAATGAACTCCTACTATATTTCAACAAAGAAAGGGACTGCCTAAACTATAAGGAAGCCCCTTTCTGTATTCATCTATTAAATCAAATATCAAAATTAATTGTAATACGCATGGTACTAGTTGATAACCTTTTACAAATATTACCGATTATTTAGTCGGAAGAGCTGGGAAATATTTTCCAGCTCTGAAGACGGCATATTTAACTAGCACCACACGTATTGTAATATCTTTTCAATAACTAAAATCCATTGTTTTCACTTAACTTCGCATACCATTGGCCAGACTTTTTAATCGTCTTAGTCTGCGTATGAATATCATTTCTAATCAATCCATAACGGTTACGATAAGCATTTTTCCATGACCAGCAATCGATTCCGGTCCAAACAAAGTAACCCTGACAGTTGGAACCTGCCTCGATACCACGATGCAATTCCGTCAAATGATCTTTAATAAATTTAATCCGGTAATCATCTTGAACAACGCCTTTGTCATCTAAATAACGCTCTTCACGTGACACACCCATACCATTTTCAGATACGAACCATGGCAAATTGCCGTAGTTATCACGAATATTGATGGCAATATCATAAAGTGTCTTAGGATAAATTTCCCATCCCTTATCAACATTCATGACACGTCCAGGCATCTCGTAATTGTCGAAATAAATGTCAGGCATCCAATCTTGCAAACTATCTGGCGAAACACTTGGACGCATGACACGTTCTGGGTGATAGAAGTTAACTCCCAATACATCAATTGTATTATCAGCAATTATCTTCAATTCCTCTGGTGTGCTGTCGAATAAAACATTAGCATCGTCCAAAATTTTAACCAATTTTTCTGGGAAATGACCTTTAACAGCGGGATCCAAGTACATGTTATCGTCCCAAAGTGTTGCAAATTCGGCAGCAGCAACATCTTCTGGATCATTAGTTGCCGGATATGCAGGTGTTAAATTCAAAATGGTACCAATTTTGGCATCCGAATTATTCTCTTTACGCCACTTCTTAAATCTAGCAACGGCCTTAGCTGAAGCTAAATTGATATTATAAGCAACCTGGACAGCCGCTGGACCATCAACCTTCAATGGATAATGGAATTGATACAAATACTCACCATCCAAAATTACCTTTGGTTCATTGAATGTAAACCAATTTTTAACTTTACTGCCAAATAATTCGAAACATTTTTGAGCATAGTCAGCAAACAAATCAGTCACGTGCTTTGATTCCCAACCACCGTATTTCTTATATAAATCGATTGGCAAATCAAAATGGAATAAATTGATATAAGGTTCAATACCGTTATCTAATAGGCAATCAATGACGTTGTTATAAAATTCTACTCCGTCTTGATCAACGATTCCCTTGTCGACATCTGCCATCAATCTAGTCCATTGAATTGACGTACGCAACGAACGGATGCCAGATTTTGCCATCAATGGGATGTCTTTTTTGTAATCATTATAAAAGTTTGAAGCTGTATCTGGACCTACTCCATCATAGAAAGCATCTGGATCTTTTTCATACCAATAATCAAAGACATTTTGATTTGGCTTGTGAAAGTTACCTTCAGATTGAGGGCCAGACGTTGCAGCACCCCATGCGAAATCTTTTGGAAATTTAAGCATTATTTTATCTCCTTAATTACAAAGAAAGGCTCAAGTGACATGCGGTGCCCCTTGAACCATCCTTTCCATTTTTAAATAAAATTCTCTATAAAGTCTAAAGATAATATTTTATACAACCGTTGTCATGATAATCCCAGTAATAATTCATTTAAACAATGAACTAGTTGGAAGAGCTGAGAGTATTCATCAGCAGCGATAGTGGCGTTATGGCTTTAGCCATTACACCACCGGGCGTGTTGGAGACTTTCCGGTCTGTAGAAAAGCTTCAACCGAGGTTCGAGACCGCACTGTGGCTCGAACGTACCGTGCAGCAGATGAATACTCTCAGCTCTGGAAACGGCATACTTCAATAAACCCTTAACTCTTATTTTTGTTGATTAAAATTGACTAAAGCACCGCGCAAGTTGGCTTCATCCGTATAATGACAAGCAACAACTTGAGGCTTTATCGATGCAATCTCAACTATTTTTCTAATTTTTTCAATTTCTTTATTAACCGCTGGAATCAAATCAGGATTATTGGAAACTGCTCCGCCAAGTACAACTAATTCGGGATCAAAACTATATTGCAAATTGTAAATACTCTTAGCCAAGGCGTAATACATTGTGTGTACTTCTTTTTGAGCACGTTCATCGCCTTGTTTAGCTAAATCGAATACTTCTTTACCTGAATATTTTGAAACAGGTTTCGAATTAATATTGTATCTATTAGCAACATTTACCGAAGTTCCCAAATTGCTGAGTGTATTTTCATTATCCGATAGCATGTATCCAAACTCGCCACCGAATAAATGTGCACCATGCCAAATTTTATGATCAATAATTACTGAACCACCGACACCGGTTCCAACAATTAAGAAGACCAAACTATCGACATCTTTACCGGCTCCAGAATCCAATTCAGCAAGAGCTGCACAATTAGCATCATTTTCAATACTTACCGGCAATCCAAATTTTTCTTCCAATGCCTGTTGAATCTTGAAATTATGAATATAAGGAATCGCTGACGCACCCTCAATTACACCAGTTTTCTTATTAACAGCACCTGGTGAGCTAATTCCGACACCCACGATTTGATACTGCTTCATTTTTTCTACTTGATCAGTCAGAACATTGTAAAATTCTCCTAATGTTGAAGGCGTTGGTACTGGTTTTAATTTTTTTAATTCATTATCTTTCCATACGGCAAACTTGATAGAAGTTCCACCGATATCAATCAATCCTAAATTTTTCATACTAGCCTCTGCCTACTTTCATTTCGAACGGTGACAACGGTGCCCCGTACTCATTAAATATCGTGCATTTAGGAAAATTCTTATACTCATATCTGATCTCAATTGCGTGTTCAGCATTTGGAATCATCACTGTATTGCCTTGGGTATATACTTCTTGCTCGATCCACCCCTGATTATTTCTGATCGAAACATAGGCGTTTCCTCTAGCGCTTAACATCGAAGCATTTTTGACAAATAGTAGCAAGCCATTATCAGCAATTTCTTGTTTATAAACTGTTGGCGTATCGCTATATTGAATGCCTGATATAATCTCTCCCAGACGTGTTCCGGCAATCCGTTTTGATTCAGGATGAATATTGTGCATATCGCCCGTATCAGAAATTGAAACTAAGTGAACATCATTAATTGTTTGGGATACATCCAACTGACTTTGGCGAATCATTGGCCATGCATCCTTTGGTTCATCAAAATATCCTGGAAGTTGAACAATATAAAATGGCAATGAAGTATTTTCAAACAATTGTCTCCAGCTAATGATCAATCCGCGTAATAACTTCTTATAAACTCCAGGATTTGGAGCATCATTTTCACCTTGATACCAGACAACTTCATTGAAAGGATAGTTTTTAACCTTTTCAATCATTGTGTGATACAAGCCATTTGGTCTTAAGAATGACGTTGGTGTCATTGGAGGTGGCCATGGTGTGTGTCCAACTTTATCTTTGGCATCACTTAGTGAAACCTCGGGATACTTTTTGGTAAAGGCACTCAATTTAGTATTGTGATCCTCAACCGCGGCATTATAAACAGCGAACTCTTCTTTAAAATCAGCTGCAGTTTTACCATCAATTGCTTCGTGGAATGGTTTGATGAATGTGTCTACTAATTCTTTATCACTCTGCAAAACAGACTCTGGTACCCAAGATGACGCTGATGTACCGCCTTTATAACAGTCAACAATTCCAATTACTTGGTCCGGATAAATTTGCTTGAGACGCTTCAACATCCAGTAACCAACTGCTGATAACCTGCCCACAGTTGTATCCTTGACCAATTTCCAAGCAGGAATTGGCAAATCATCTGGCAAAGTTTGCTTCTCATCACGATACTCAAGTTTGGGAACATTGTAGTAATAAGCATCTTTAAAATTAATATCCTTTAGTTGATCCTGATATTCACAATCATTTTGAAATTCATATTCAATATTAGATTGACCTGTCAGAAGAATGACTTGCCCTGTTTTAATATTGTTAACAACTATTTCTTCATCCAAGTTTTGAACCTTCAGAGTTGTTTCAATATTACTTTCAATTGGAGCAACTTTAATCAGCCAATTGCCATCAGTATCAGAGGTTGTACGCAAAACTTGATTGTCTATTTCTGCATAAACTTCGGTATTTCTAACGGCTGTCCCACTGATTTTAAAGGCTTTATTAGCTGGTATGACCATATTATTTGAATATAGTGGATCAAGTTCTAATACTTCAGTTGCCATAAAATCATTCCTTAGCCTTAAGAGTATTTAGTTCTTCGTGTAAATTAATAACCTTTTCAGCTACTGTCATCATAATATCTGCTGAAATAAAGTGGTCTTGTGAGTGAATCAACATAATTGATTTCTCAACCTTTTCACCGTTCATTTCATCGGTCATCCATTTAGTTTGAATATTATGTGCTTCGTGCAAAGTCTTGTGTGCAACCTTTAATTTTTCTCTTGCACCATCGATATCACCAGTTTCAGCAATAGTCATAGCTTCAACACATTGTGATTTTGCAGTACCGGCAACTGAGATCAACTCCATTGCTCTTTTTAATTGTTTTTCATCCAAGATATTTTTTCTCCTTTGCCGTTTTTTTATTTAATCAGAATAATAATAAAATCATTTATATTAACAAATTAATCGGAAGAGATGAGAATCTTTACCCGCATAGCAGGTAAATGTTCTCATCTCTGGAGACGGTTTATGCTTCTGCAGTTACAGCAGCGTTTTCCATTTCTTTGTCAGGATTATCAGGGTTTAATCTGTTATCCATCTTAATGAATGGGATGTAAATTGCTGTTGTAATTGCAACGATAACTGCTTGTACAATCAATCCATTAATAGATCCTGTGTACAATAGTCCAGATAGCAATGTTGGTACTGTCCATGGAACGTTGTTAACAATAGGTCCGATAAAGCCAATCTTTGTAAAGAATAGTCCGATGTAGAATGCCAATGGTTGTGCAACTAGCCATGGAATGAAGTACAAAGGATTCAAGATAATTGGTAGACCGAATGTAACAGGTTCTGAAATATTAAAGATAGCAGGCATTAAAGCAATCTTGGAAACTTTCTTTGCAGCAAGTCTCTTTGAAAATAGCATCAATGCTAGAACTGGTGATACTGAACATGATCCAGCAGCAACAGTTGAGAAGTTCATGAACAATGTTGAATAAATGTGATGTGCTTGGCCTAACATGTTTTGTGTATCATTGATATTCCATGTTAATCCAAAGATAGGTCCCCAAATTGATGTTGGGTGAATACCAAACCATTGAAGTAAACTCCATGTAGTTTGTGATACAAAGGCAAATAATCCTGTACCAGAAATAGCAAGAGCTGGCTTTTGCAAAGCTGTTAGTAATAGTTCTGGCATTGTTTCACCAGTTAATGTTGTACTGATACCTGTAAGAATAATGAAGACACCCATTGTAATAACACCGGGAATCAATGACTCGAAACTACGAGCAACAGCAGGTGGAACTGAATCTGGCATCTTGATAGTAAAGTTCTTTTCAAGAACCTTGTTGTAGATCCAAACTGAAAATCCGGAAATCAATAGTGCAGCGAAAACACCTTTTGTTCCAAAGAATGTAGTATCCATGTAATTTAGAACATCGATAGCTTTCTTAGAACCATCTGGTGTGTATTGGAATTTCCAAGGCATACAGATGAAGAATGCACCTAAAGCATAAAGAACTGAAGTCATGTGTTCCTTACTCTTTGGGAAGTACTTACGTGAAAATGTGTGTGAAAAAATAACTACAAGTAGAATAGCGAAAGTATTTAGAGAACCATTAGAAACTAATCCAATCAAGTTCCCAGTCGTTGTTAATCCATTAAATAAGCCTGATGCGGCCCAAGCTTTCCAAGAACCGCTGATTAATTTACCAAGTCCCAATCCTTGTTGACCAAAGATAAGTCCATTAGTAGGATCGATGAAAACATTTTGAATCATGATAGCGAATCCAGCAATCATTGAAGTTGCGGCAACAATGATGAAGGAATCACGTAATGTTAGAAGCAATTTGTTCGCAGCAATTTTACCAGCAGTCTTGGTAAATTCCATCTGGAACTTTTGCCAACCTTTTCCCTTTGCCATATTAATCTATTCCTTTCTCTTTCAATACATCAACTAGAACTTGACCATCCATACTACCAAATTGTTGCATTGTTAGAAGAATAACCTTTGTGTTTGGGTGACCCTTTTTAGTTTGATCAAAAGCCCAACCAATTTGTGGTGCTAGTAGAATGACATCGGCATCATCGCCAACTTCATCAACCATACCAAAGTCATATGCATCAACCTTTACATCTTTCCCCTCGGCATCATATACCTTTTGCATTTTGGCACCGATAAGACTTGTTGAAAATCCACCGCTACAGAAAATAGCAATCTTTAATTGTTTCATAATTGAAACCCCCTTCGTTTTTGTTAACGGTTACATTATAAGTTCATTTATAATTCTGTGTCAATACAAAATATTAATTTGTTATAACAAATTATTTGAAACAGTAAAAAAAGACAATAGAATTATCAATTAAATGATAATTCTATTGTCTTAGATTGATTCATGGATTGAAAACTTCGATGCTCGTATGTATGTATATGAATATTCGAAGATCTGTCCATTACTTAAAAAGGAGCGCTGTTCCATTGTTATCAAGGGTTCTGGCTTATCCAGTCCAAGTTTTTCAGTAACTTGCTCATCAGATATTTCACTTGAAATAGTTCTAATTGCAGAATCAATTTTTAAATCCAATTCTTTATCTACAAAATCATAAATAGAACCTTTTAGTGAATCCATCTGCATTCCTTGGATGATTTTCACTGGCATAAAGGTCCGTTGTAACGCTATAACAGTGTCTTTATCCTTAATCAAACGCTCTATTCCGTAAGTAAAATCAAATTTATTAATGTTCAACTGGCCCATAACGCTGCCAGTGGGCTTATCAACGCCGAACTTTAATAGATCAACTTGATACTTATTGAAATCAAATATTTCTAAAGATTTTTTACCATGACTGAAGCCTGTGTTAGCTTGATTGTCTTTGACAAAAGTCCCTGAACCCTGGATTCTATATATCAACCCTTCCTCTACTAGGATGTCCAGTGCCTTCCTAACGGTGATTCTACTGACATTCAGAGAACTTGCAATTGCAGTTTCTTGAGGTAATTGTTCATTGATTTGATATTCTTTTTCCAGGATTTGTTGTCGTAAATGATTTGCTACCACCACATATTTGGGTGTTTCCTTCATAAAATTCCCTCCGACATCATCCTTTGACGTCTAGAATTTGTTATAACCAATGTTCTAGGTGTCTTTCACATTATAGCGTAATTCCTTAAATACTTATACACTAATTCATATTATCAATATTAACTCATTTTTCAAATGATATATATCAAAAGAACAATGATAATGTAAATTTGAGCACATAATTTATAAAAATTGTATAGTAGAAACGCGTGGTGCTAGTCAAGTATGCCGTCTCCAGAGCTGGGAAATATTCTCAAGCTGTGCGGAACGGCCCGAGCCAAAATACGGTCTCGAACCTCGGTTTGAAGCCTTGACACAGTTCGTCAAGTCTCCAAACACGTCCGGTGGAATAAGTACGGAAGATTCCTTCCGTACTTATTCCACTACCACGGCACACAAATATTTCCCAGCTCCTCCGACTAATTAATCATTATTAGTTGAATGTGAAAGCATTCAAACAATTTTAGACTATGAAATATTTGTACTAGGTTATCAACTAGCACCATGCGTAAGTAGAACTATTTTTGTAAGCGCTTAACTTGTTCTTAATTAATAATACACTTCTTTTAAGCTAGTAACTGAAGCCCTGTTTATAAGAAGTCTGATGTGCCTGTACTCGTAACATCTTCGATTCTGAAAGCAGTCCAAAACGACAAAAAGGTCCTCTAAATTAATAGAGAACCTTTTTTTGCAATTGTCTGTTCCACGTACATCTTACTCTAAATTATGATAAAACTTCAACTGAAGCTGTAGTTACACCATATGAAGGGATTGATGAACTAGGCATAGCAACGTCTAATTGTTGTGAATTTGAGTTAGCAAATGTTCCTGTATCATTAACTGTTCTGTACAATACAGTTCCATCAGCCAATGTAATCTTCAATTGTGTACCCTTAGGGAATACTGAAAGATTTGCGGCAACACCACTATAACCCATGTTTGAACCTAAAACTGATGGATCATAGAAAGAAATCTTGAATGTTCCTTGTGATGTACCTGTTGTACTTGTTGATTGTGTTGTAGCTTGTGAAGTTGTGTCTGTTGTTTGTTGTGTTTGTGTATTTGCACTTGTAGTATCTGTTGAGGTTGCTGTTGTAGCAGCTTGTGTATCAGCAGATGTGTCAGTTGTTGTATTTGCGGTTGTAGTTGTAGCGCCAGGTAATGTAACTGTTTCTCCTGGGAAGATTAAGTCAAATCCGCCAACTTCACGTCCATTAGCTTGTTCTAGAGCAGAAATACTAATTCCGTTAGCTTCGGCGATACTCTTGTAAGAATCCCCTTTTTCAACTGTAACTGTATTGCCATTTGTTACGGCAGCTTGTGCTGTATTTGTTGATGCTAAGATTCCTGTTAAAGCCATTGCACTTACTAAAGCGATAGATAAAACTTTTTTCATAAATTAATTACATCCTTAATGTTTAAAATTTAATTTCTCTCAATTGCTATGGTGCTATACTAACAGGCCTATATTACATGACGACAACCTCAGAGTTACATTTTCAGGATTTTATGTAATCTTAGTAATGCTAATGAAATATTAGTATTAAAGGTATTTAAAACTTTTATTGTCATGAAGGTATGTTCATGCTATAGTTATATATATGAAGAATAAGAAAAAGAGATTGTCCGCAAAACTACTAATAATGTTAGTCGCTTTGGAACTTATCGCATTTAGTCTAAATATGTTCTTCGAGCCGCACAGTATAGCAGCCGGTGGAGCTACCGGAATTGCTATCTTGTTGCAAGCAGGATGGAAAATCCCAACATTCATCTCGGTTCTTGTCATAAATATTGTGATGTTAGTACTGGCTTACTTACATTTAGATCGTCAAACAACGGTCAAATTAGCACTTGGAAGTTTCATGCTTCCATTGTTGTTATATATCACACCGGTTTACAATTTGATTCCCAACAGTCGTGTCATTTCTATAGTCGTTGGAAGTATTATTTTTGGGATTGGTTTAGCAATTTTATATACATTAAACATGTCGAGCGGTGGGACAACAGTTCCCCCAATGATCATCCATAAGAACTTCGGGGTCGACAAATATATCAGTTTATTCATCATTGATGCAATCGTCTGCTTAGGCAACATTGCTTTAACTGACATCTTCTCATTCCTCCTAGCTGTTATGTCAGTAGGAATTTCCAGTCTTTCAATTAAAGGCTTCGGAATCATACATGCCAGAAAATTGGCACAATAAAAGGCGCACATATCAAAGTATCGAATTTCGAGTATTTTGACATATGCACCTTTTTTTATTTCAAATTTTGCTGTTCTTTATTAATAATTTGATTATTGGAAATCTCAATTCTAATCATCGCATCGGATGCTTGGTCGATTTCTGACAAATCTGATTCATAGGTTAAAGTTTTTACGCCGTTAGTATCCGAATAATCATCTGGATCACCCAACGTATTAATAACTTTCTTGTAGCTATCGCCGACTTGCAATTTAGCCAAATCTTTGGAAGTTAACATTTTCTTACGGTCAATATCTAGACCTTGAATCGATTTGGATGTGGCTTTATCTTTTTCAACTGTAATTTGAATCGTCACATTCTGGTTATCGATCCCTTTCCAAATCAAAGTTGTAATTGGATTATTGACATCCAATTGTTGAGTTGTCGTTGGTTGACCCAACAATTCAATGAGTTCAACTTTACTGAAACCTTTTTTATTACCAGTTTTAATAGAATTATATTTATCAACTAATGAAGGATCAGAATCAATCTTTTTTTCAGTCAGATTCTTACTTTGACTAGTGGTAGCTTTATCAGCTTGGTCTTTATAGAAAGAAAAATTTGCGACGTATGTTGTGGCTGACACGATAATAAAGATTGAAAATATTATGACCCAGAACCAGTTTCTCCTGTAGAAAGGTTTGCTGTTATTTTCATCTATCATTTGCATACCTCCGTTCACACCAGTATTTTAACAATTTTTATGCCAACTAGCACCTCTAACGCACCAATATTTTTATAATAATTAAGTCATACAATTTGCTATATTATGGAAAATTAGCTATTATATTAAGGTGAACATTCATGGGGGTGTTCTGGATTCGACATGTGTAGTAGCGTGCAAGCTGCACTTAGGGTTTCGTGTCCCTCTAAAAACACACAGTTTATTATAACTGCAAAAAATAATAATTCTTACGCATTAGCTGCCTAAAAACAGTCTAATCGTGATCCATTCTAGTTTCGCCCAAGGGCTGGAAATGGGTCTCAAATTAATTGGGCTACGTTTAACCGTGCATTCTGAATAGTTAAAAAGAGATTACCGGAATAGTCACTGTGGTTAGCCTGGTTGTATGGCGTTCAGAGTGGCGAAACATTAAATGATACAACTATGAGTGTAGATGCTTGCATAGCATTATGCTTGGACAGGGGTTCAATTCCCCTCACCTCCATTTTGTAGATTTGAACCAGTTGTATCAGGCCTGTAAGCCTTGATATAACTGGTTTTTTGTTTTCTCAAAATTCATATAGTTTCATACTATTCCACTTGAATGGCATTCAAAATGGCAATCAAAAGTGCAATCAATTTAATAAAAAACAAAAGATGTGTGGGTGCAATGTAAAAGTTATGGAAAATAAAAAAAAACTAATTGTCATTAAGCTAGGTTCTTTCTTAAACTTGGTTGAAAAAATAAAAGAAGTTGTTTTCTACTTGATTATTGATCAAGAGGAAAACAACTTCTTTTTGACTATCTCCTAAGTGAAAATACAATTGTACTAAACCACGTCCAATATCTTTGTTAAAAATAATCTACTGATATTCATTCAGTAACCTTATTATCAAATGTAGGAAAGAATCTCTCAAATATCTACGCTATCACACATCTCTTCATAATTCATAACCATAATTGCACTTTTTAAATTCTGTTCTGATTCCCATGATTTTAAAAAGTTAAATCCACAATACTCATAAAAATCCATAGCATTGGTCAAAGCTTCCAGATATAAAACTTTAAATCCAATATTATATTTCATATCTGCCAAAATTAACCGTTCAATCATATTTTGCATCAAGGACATGCCAACGCCATTATTTTGATACTGTTCATCGACCGCAAAATATTGAATTTTTATTGCACTATATTCGGTCATTGTCTCTCTGGTCGCCGACTTTTCAAGCCCGTCGTCTCTATTATCTATGAGTAAAAGTGAAGCTGAGGTTGAATAAAAGCCAACAATATTATCATTGTTATTAACATATATCGTAGTAGCAAAAATGTTCTCTTGATCTAATCCGATAGCTTCATTTACAAAATAATCATTTATTCTGCTATCACCACAGTCGAATGATTTTAATGATTCTGTATTGTAAAATGATGTATTCAATCTTATGGCTTTTAACTCATTATTATTCAATTTTTAATTTATAATCCTATAATTAGATTTCACGTGACTCTTAATCTTATTTAAGCGTTCTTCTTTTTCTTTTGGGGTATATGATTTATTAATAATATTGTCCATTCTTTTTCTTTCAGATTCATTATTAACCACAATCTTTGTTCCAATTGACACAGTTGTCATAATCCTTTTCCCCTTTCTTTATTCAAAAAAACACATTTGAAAGATAGTCACAACATTATTTGAACAATGTGGATCCTGTTCTTTCTATTATCGTGTTCAAATAATAGCATTTTATAAAAACCGGTTCAATAATTAAATTCCAAAATAAAAAGTTTATTTGGCTTTAATGCTTGCTTATATTTGATTAAGAGCAATACCAAATTAAGTATTATCTAATTTGGATCTTTTGAATATAGAAATAGCACTCAATTTCATTGTTGAGTGCTAAAAATCCAATTCGTTTTTTCTTCATATTTTAAAATAACTTTTCACATAATATAGCTTACCGATTATACCCATCCCGAGGTGCCATCTGCTTAATAGTCTCCCCTTGATAAAGTAACTTCCCCAGATGATTTTCAGCAGTATCATCATACAAATAAACCATCGTAATACCATTATCAGTATTATCAACCCTGATATACTTAGCGTCAGAAGTCTTCCAAATATAAGTCATCCCTAATCCATCGACAAAAGCCGACTGATAAATACTACCGACATATTTCTGAATTGACTGGGAATCTTCCTGACCAAAAGCCTGTCCAACACCTTCTATATAACGTTCTTCTTCAGCTGGAGTTCGTTTATCCACAGCTTCTTTAGCAGGTTTCTTGTTAGCAACATTATTTCGAGGTTTTTTCTTTATCTGAGAAGTTTTAACATTATTATCCTTCGATGAAGATTTATTATTACCAACTAACAAAAATCCACCGACAGCAATTATCACAATAATAATCAGAAAAATAATCCATTTAAAAGACTGCTTATTATTTCCCATGTTTTTCCCCTTAGCATGAATCCGAATCCTATTGATTCCATTCTAAGAGTCGTGGCAAATATTTCAACAAATATCTTAGATCCAGCTAGGTTTGTCACCGTCAGTATTAGGCTTGTTCAAACCAATACTCTCATTTTGATATTTCTCAGGATTGTTAATAACTTTTAAAGCAAAGTCAGCCACACTGGCACGAGAGACTTCAGTTCCTGTCATCGGTTGATTTACGCTAGTTTCTTCATAATCAATCTCATCCTTATTAGTCAACCATGAAGGACGGATTTCTGTATCAACGACAGTTGAACTCTCCAATAATTTAGCAGACTCACGGAAACCTGGTAAAAATGCAGCAATAGCTTGTTCATTCCATTCGCCAAATTTTCCAGCAACTTCATGATGTGCACCCAATGCACTGATAAAGATCAATCGTTTCTTGCCAGTTTGATCCATTGCATCCAAAATACTTTGAGTTTGTTTCGCCAAATCAGTTCCACCAACATTTGAGTAAACAATGTCAGCGGGTTTCATCGCCTCAGCTAATTCATCAGTTTTCAAAACGTCTCCATCGACCAAAGTTACACGCTCATTATCGGCGTATTCAGCCAAACGTTGAGCATCTCTGAGGTATAAAACCAAATTATCGTCAGTTTCATCCAATAATCTCTTAGTTAAAATTCTAGCTGTGGCACCATGCGCACCAATAATCATTACAGTTTTCATATTAAAATCCTCTTTTTATTTATGTAGTTTAATAATTACTTTTTGATTATCTTTCATATTCTTGATAACTTTTAAATCATTCTTAGAGTTGAAATGGCCGATAATGTGAATTCCTTCATAGTAATCAACTTTCCCCAAGTAAAATACTAGCCTTTTGTCCGGTGACCAATAACCAATATTACCCTTTTGGGCACTGGCACCTTTAGGCATCTTCTTAGTACTCAGATTAAAGTTCAGATCAGCTGTATTTTCATCCAATCCAGCTCTACCTTTAACAAACACAGTTGTCAGAGGTAATTTCTTCTTCAAAGATTTAGCGGCTGAGCTATTATTCAACGATCCCTTAAGATGTTTTTTACCGACCTGAACATCTATTTTCGCACTCTTAGCCAAAACAACATGTTCACTATTATGGAAAGCAAACCCCAGTACTACCAATAAAGATGTTAATAATAAGGTAAAAACCACTCGACGTTTTTTCATATAACCAGTCATTCACTCCTAACTTAATGATTATGTCTACAATAACCGCATAGCAACTCCATGTCTAATACATATAATAAATAAAGAATCATAACCTATTGTTATATGTAAAAAAAATCCGTCATATTTAGGAAACTCATTCCCAATATGACGGATTTTTTCTATTTATTCAGCTGTAATACCTCGAGATAATTCTTTGCGACCACGTTTGAAAATAAATATCGACACAATCAAGACACCAATTGCGGCCAAATACATCACATCGTAAGAACTATGCATGATCAACATTCCACCAAGCAACGGTCCAATCGCCCTAGCAAAAGTAGCTGCCATACTAATGATACTTTGATAACGTCCGGCTTCAGAATTAGGAGTCGATTCACTGATTAACGCTGGGATACCTGGATAAACAAGCATTTCACCTAATGTCAACACTACCATCCCAATTGCGAATGACAGATACTTTGTTGCACCAATTAATGTTACAAAGGCAGCAATGAAGAAAATGACACCTACTGGAATCTGAATCTTTTTAAACCAATCTTTGTTTTCAGCCAAATGATTTATTAATGGTAGAAACACAACAATTACGACGGCATTAATTGTCCACAAAAGGCTGTATTTACTGACCGGAATGCCGAGTTTAGTCAGGTGAGCGGAAATATTACTACTCCACTGTGAATATGCAACCCAAGTCGTACCTAAGAAAATAGCTATTAAGGCAGTCCCTGGTTTTAATTTTGACTTAATCTTTCCAGCACTTTTTTGTACATGTTCAGCCGTAACAGTCCGATTACCATACCCAAAGACTGCCAATAAAAAGAACATACTGAGAAAAATAAAATTAGCGATGAAAACCAATGTCATTTGAATGCCGGCAATATAGCCGCCTAAGGCTGTACCAATTGCATTCCCCAAATTAGTTCCAACATAAATGGCATTAAATAATTTATATTTATCTACTTCATCAATCTGAGCCCCAAACGAATTAATAACCGTAAATGCACTACCGACACCAAAACCTAATATCGGTAAAAGAATCGGATAAGCTGGCCATCCATGATTAAAAATTAAGCCAACTAAGGCCAACATCCCTATCATGGTACTAATCATAACCGTTTTGTGACCACCAATTTTATCAAACAATTTTCCACCAGCATAATTTCCTAAAAATGTCAGTATCGAATTAAAGAATAAAACAGTCCCAGCAACAGCCAACGATTTATGCAAATAATCATGAATAAAAATCGTATTGATTGGCCAAATAAAACTGGCACCGACTGACTCTAGAAAAGCCCCAATTATCAACACTTGTGCAGTTACTTTCTTCATCTCCGAGCCCCCTCAAAAAAAGACCGCCAGCACTAAGCTGACGATCAACATATGAAAATCCTATCATTCTAAGAGACCTTGTCAATACAGATTTTACTTGACCACAGTCAATTCGTTTAACGTTTTACCCTCAGGTGACTTCAATTGTAGCCAACTGTTGGTTCCAGCAAAGTAAAGGAAGGTGCCAACTTCATTGACGCTGCGTAATTTAACATCATCTGTTAAAACATTATCTTTAATCACATCCGCATGTTCATCACGTAAACGTAAACCAAATTTACCGGCAAATCCAATCACGCCAGCCTTTGTCAACGGAGCTTCAGCAACTAAGTTAGCTCCCGCTTTAACAACAAATTCATTGCGTTTGATCCAAAAAACAGTTGCTTTACTGCCCATGTAATCAATCGAAAATGGCACGTCAGCCAAGGCGGCAGAAAACTTATGACGAGGTTTAGCAGCAACTTTCTTTGGCTTAACAATTAGGAGCCCAAAAGCCTTCAACAATGGCATAATAGTTTCCCAATATTTGGCGTAAACCTTAGTTGATTCTGGTGAAATAGTCATTTGATAACCAACGTTAATTTCATAACCTGCTTGTTCCATCTCCAAAGTTAAGAAATAGAAAAAGTCAGCCGGAATAATATTTTCTGGAACGATCAGCTCGATAAAATTCTCCGTATCGTCCAAATCATCAAGGCTGCCGTAACTCATGCCAATTACTAATTGATCTTTCATAATGATAAAAATTGATTCCTCATCAATTTCCTTTGGTTTAGTGAAATAATAATTAATTATTCCTAAATCATTTAACTGTAGTGTTATTTTATTATCTGAAAAATTACCGGTGATTTCCGTTGTCATATTTATATACCTTCCAATACCTGATTATTGAAACATTGCTTAAAGTTTAACATAGTCTCTATTTCTTTATTTAATTTTCATTATTTATGAATATAGCAAGCTAGAACACAGTTAAAGCAATTTTCTGAAAATTAGTCTTCTATCCTTATTAAATGACAAAAAAGTCAATAGTCGAGAAACTATTACTCCCATTTTTTGAACTAAGCCAACATTTTATAATACTCTTTATGAAAAGTGAAACATAATAATACTCAAAAGACTATATAATATATCATGATAAGTGAATTAGTATAACTAAATATCATCTATATAAACTGACTAAATGATTATCAAATATTATCTCTTGGAGGGAAATAATTATGAATATTAAAAATAATCTGAAATTATTTTTAATTAGTTTGTTTTTCATACCATTAGCCTTTACTTGCTTTAGTAATACTGTTTCAGCAGCAGCTGTTGGTCCATACGAATTTAACGACGGCATTACTAATTGGACTAGCTCTGCCTACAATAAAGTCGGTGAATTACCTATTGATGGAAAAAATTTGGAATTAGGCTATGCCTTTGGTCTGGCTCAAAATACAAGCGGTAAAGTGACTACCGGAGGAGATTACACTGTAGCAAGTGATTCCATTTCAAAAGGTATCAATTCCCAATATTCCAAAATGAATGTTTTTTTGAACAATAATGGAGATTATATTAGTTCAGTCTTTCAAGGTGGTTACACCAATTCATCAACAAATAGGGAAAATGTTTCTCCCACATCACCTAATTTTATGATTGCGCCTAGTACCGCAACATCTTTAAACGGAATAACCTCATCAGCCTTTTCAATTTTAGGAAATCCTGGTTCTTTAAACGGTACCGGTAATACCGGATTGGCTAATAAAGCCTACTACTACGGAACAGATTCAAATGGTAATCCTGCATACAAAATTACTGGACATTTCACCAGATCCAATAATAGTGGATATAAAAACGGAACCTACGATATGGATGTTGAAATACTTTTAAGACCATCCCCAACTAATTCTGCAATTATTCAGCGTGAGATGTACGTTAAAAATACTGCCTCCAGTCCTGCGGAATTTATCACTTTGTTTGGTGAAGATACCAAATTGGGTGACAGTAATGGTGGTAATGATATGGTCCCCGTTTATGATTTAGGCGACAAAAAAGGAATTTATATCGGTGATACATATGCAGGTAAAGACTTTCGATTGATGGTAACTAATCAAACACCAGATGGTTTTGATTCATATAATGGACAAGTAAGATCAGACAATTGGGCCACTGGATTAACTGATGGAAAAGTAACCGGTACCGGTGCTGAAACTAATAATAATCACCAAGGAACAAAGTTGACTGGGGCTGTTGATACCGCATATATTCTAAAATGGAATTCTACAACTCTAGCTCCCAGTGAAACGGCTCACTTCAGTTCTACCATCGGCGTCACAGCTAAACCTTACTCAATTCCCACTCCAACGAAAACATACACTAATGAAACTAGAACTGACGGTACTAATAAAGTCGGTGATAAATTAAAATTTAGTTTAAAAATGATCAACAATGGGTATGGAGCACAATGGCAATATGATAAATTGGTCGATGAATTGCCTGCTGGACTTCACGTTGACCCCAGTACTTTAAAACTAACTGACAATTATGGTGCAACGCAAATTCTGGACCCAAGTGATTATGACTCTTCCACTAACACCATCACAATCCCACCAGCCTTGTCATTAACTGATGAGCAATACGCTACAGTGACTTTTGAAGCACAAATAACTAATGCTGCTCTATCAAGTTCTGGAGGTGAAAATACTATCACTAACAAAGCTAACTTCACAGGTCTAGATGTCGGGAACCATGAAACTACGCAGAAAACTTTCCACGCATCAGTTGATATTAAAGTTGAACCACCTGCTTACAACTATTCTTTTACCAAATTAATCAAGAAACATGGCGATACCAATTATACAACCAGTGTCGATGCTAAAAATGGTGATATCGTTGATTACCAAATTCTCTACACGGTTAATAGCACCAGTACGGATACACTTCAAGCCGGTGCAGTAATTGATGACGATTTGCCCGATGGTTTGGAACTAGATACACATTCTATCAAAATTTGGGGCCCTGAAGATGATGATACTGGTGGCTACACTCAATCCCACATTAACACTGGTACTATTCATGCTGTTGGAAAAAGTCAACGTGTAAAAATCGAATTCAGTGCAAAAGTTACTGCTGCAACTGCAGGTAAAATAACCAACACGGCGTATATCACCAACGTAAACACCACCGGAGATCAAAGTTTTCCAAAACAATTTTCAACTGGTGCTGATATAAATATTCAAAACGTCAATGCCATTACTAGTTATCCAACCAATATCAACTTTGGTTCAACAAACATGTATGGCAAAGATAAAACTTTGAACAATGTCAGCACAACTGGTGAACTAATCGTTACTCACCCGGACAATAATCCTTATAATGTCACGGTTTCCTACGACAACGATAATTCGGAAACACAAATGAAAACTAGTTCTGGTCAAACACTACCTGCTGATGCCTCAGGCCTACTCTTTATCAGGCAAAGAACCGACAAGGACTCAGATCCTGGTACATGGAAGGCCTTAACCCCAACAGGTACAACTATTCAAAGTTCAAACTTCACTAATTACGATAGTGCCATCAATTTAACAAGTTACGTCGGTGCAGGTGATTGGCAAATTAGGTTATCTGCAAATACGTTACCAGGAGCTTACAACGGAACTTTAACCTGGGGATTAACTGAATCCGTTTAAAAAAAACATAAGAAAAATTAAGTTTCCTTAATAAAAGATTCACTATCCTTACAATCTGATATTCTATTAAACGGTAGAATCAGTTGTTTTTATTAAAAAAGAGTCGTTCACACAGGTGGACGGCTCTTTTTTGTTATTTATAATCGCAAATTGAAAGCTAAAAATTTTATATAACTGTTGTTGTAGCAATTCATTCAAATAATCAGACGTATTCAGTTGAACATTCATCTAATTAAAAGTGAATTAGTTGGAAGAGCTGAGATATTTATCCGCAGCAAAAGTGGCGTTATGGCTTTAGGTTATTTACACCACCGGACGTGTTGGAGACCTGCTGGTTTTGCAGGGCTTCAACCGAGGTTCGAGACCGCTCTTTGGCTCGAACCTTGCCACGCAGCAGATGAATACTCTCAGCTCTGGAAACAGCATCCTTTAATAACCTACAATATTTAGTTGCAAAAAAAATACGCCACCCGCAGGTGTCGTATTTAAATGGCCTTAGACAAGACCCAATCTTTTACATCCCCATGACTCAAATTAACTTTCTTAACTGAGCGTACTGAGAAATTATTCTTCTTATAAAAAGTAACATTCTTTTTAGTGTTAGTTTCCAAAATAATATTTCGGTAACCAATCTTCTTCACGTAAGGACTAATGTGATTGTTCAACATCTTGCTACCGATACCTTGACCACGCAAGGATTTATCAACTGCTAGATATTCAACAACACACTTCTTCTTACCTTTAACCTTATCGAAAAGATCTTCGAATTTAAAGATATCGAATGCATTGAAACCATTGAATCCACTCTTTAGGATTTCAGGTAATATTTTCAAACCATCCATTGATAGATAGTCCCAAAAACTGATCTGTCTTCCTTGATTAAATTCAATTAGAGCAACAGCTCTAGGCGTTCCCTTTCCGTCAGCTCCAACATAAACCAAACCTTTTTTCATAAATACATTAACTTCTAGCGCAAAATATTTTTTAATTAACTTATCAAATTTAGCACTTGAACGAAACTCTTGTTGGAACATGTTCTTAGTAGTTATGTACTCTTTAAATGAATCTGCTAGTAAATTTATTATCTGGGGTTTATCACTATTCAACCCGCTCCTAAAATCCAAAAATATGACCTCCTTTAAACAGCCATGTATCCATCATAATCACTTGAATACAAAATGTCCATTAATATAGAAGCTTTTAAATTATTTGTATGCCAAAAGTCAGATTATTTATATATTTTTAATAAAAAATTTTAGGTCAATTATTAGACAATAATATAAATGGATAGTATCATTATCAGTAATGTGAGATTTCCAGTTCAAACCGATATCTAAGGCAACTTAGGGTATCGGTTTTCTTATAATCAACTACTATCGGCAGATGGTAGTTTTTTTGAACTGAAAAAGTAAATTTACGGAGAGGGGAATATATGGGGAAAAATAAAAAATCGATTTATATTCTAGTATTTAGTAACTTTTTAATCTGTTTGGGAATTGGCTTGGTTATTCCGGTCACACCATTCATCAAGAATGAATATCATTTCACCACTTCACAGATGGGTGTCATGACTTCACTCTTCGCCTTTGCACAATTTGTTGCATCGCCAATCGTTGGTAAGATGTCCGATAAAATTGGTCGTAAACCGGTTATTGTTTTCGGACTTTTCACGTACATGATCTCCGAATTCATCTTCGCTGTGGCAACAACCTTACCTATCTTTAACATTTCTCGTATCATCGGTGGGTTATCAGCTGCTATGGTTATTCCTACTTCGATGGCCTTGGGATCAGATTTAACAACTTTGAAGGACCGTGCCAAAGTTATTGGTTGGCTATCTGCCGCCTTTAGTGGTGGATTAATCTTAGGACCAGGACTTGGTGGTATTTTAGCTGGTATCAGTTATAAGACACCTTTCTGGGTTGCTGGTGTCCTCAGTATTACCAGTGCTATCTTCACACAGATTTTCTTGAAAGAAAACAAAGAAGTTATCGAACTTGAGGAAGAAGAAGCTGAGAAAAAAGCTGCTGAAAAAGGAACGATTCGTTCAATTTTGACTTTACCAATGGTCATGCTTTTCGGAATGATATTGGTATCATCCTTCGGACTACAAGGATTCGAAAGTATCTATAGTATTTACGTTAACCAAGTCTTCAATTTCGGCTTGAGTACCATCGCCTTAGTTTTGACATTGAACGGAATCATTTCATTAATCCTACAAGTGGCAGCGTTCAACTGGATCATTAGTAAGATTGGTGAAATGCGTTTAATCAGTATCGCATTCTTACTTAGTGCCGTCTGTGTGTTCTGGATTACCCAAGCACATTCACACATTGAAGTTATCGTTGCTACGTTGGTTATCTTCTCATCATTCGATTTATTGAGACCAGCGATTACAACTTTATTGACTAAGTCGAGTAGATCTAATCAAGGCTTAATCAACGGAATGAATATGTCATTAACTAGTGTTGGTAATGTTATCGGACCATTGATGTCAGGGGCATTGATGGATTGGAATACACATTATCCATATTTGGTTGTTACAGTTATTTTAGCGATATCATACTTATTAACATTTATTGTTAGAAAGCATCCGATTGCACAAGCAGAATAATAACAAAGGCTAGAAAACTTAATTATTTTCTAGCTTTTTATTTATGTCTTTTTATAAATCTCAATGTAATCAACTGGCACAACCAGATGAAAATATAGAAAGCTCCTAAAACTAATAGCGACAAAATTTTAACTTTAGGAGTCTGGACAACCCCCGCGCCATCAACTTTTCGAATTAATATAAACGCTGCTCCAATCACAAATAAAACAAACCATAATAAATTAATTCCATGCCAAGCTTTCATTCAATCACCTCTTGCTCCAAATCATTTGATAATCCTTCTCGGCATTATCTTCATCAATACTTTCAACAGAAATACGAAAATCGTTATTTTGATAAAATTTAAATGCATTTTTATTTTTCGCATAAACATCCAAAGTCAATTTATCATAATGTTGCTTAAGATAATCCAACAACTGCTTACCAATACCTCGATTACGAGCTTCCTTTTTAACAAAGATTCCCGCAATATAATTATCTGTTAGACCGGCAAAGCCTTGAACGCCTTGCTTATCATACACGTAAATATCTGCTTGCTTGAATTGTTCTTTAACTTCATCTAAATGATTTATCCAATAATCTTTATCAATAAAATCATGTGCTTCTAAATTTCCATTGAGCCATATGTCGCCAACTACATCTACTTCAGTTGGACGCATTTTTCTAATCACGGTTGCCACACCCCTATATCTTTGCTAAAATAATCTGAAATCATTAAACACCGCCGGGTGTCACTTACAAAAGTATTCTCGTCAATTCCGTTAGGCCAAAGAAGGAATTGATGGGGATACTTATTTTTTTGGAGGAAAATATTATGAATTGGATCTATTTGATTACCGCTGGATTATTTGAAGTTGTTTGGGCCACTACCATGAAACTCAGCCATGGTTTCACCAAACTCAACTACACAATCATGACAGTCGTTGGCCTCGCTTTAAGTATGGGATTGTTGGCTTTAGCCGTTAAGAAAATGCCCATGAGTTTAGCGTACCCAATTTGGACTGGCGTTGGGGCGGTCGGTTCCATCATCGTTGGAGTATTTCTCTTTGGCGATAAGTTGTCCCCACTAACTTGGGGTTTTGTTGTCCTACTACTAATCAGCATTATAGGCATCAAGTTCACCTCAGGCAGTTAATTTAATTCTAACAAATTTTGAAGGTTAATTGATGACATCGTTTACATTTTAGCTTATGCTTTAGTCATCAAAGTTAAAAGGATGGGATATTATGTTAACACCAGAAGAATTACACGCTGAAATGAAAGAATATAATGAATTCCAAATGAAACTTGTTCAAGAAAATCCTTGGTTGATTCCTGCATCAATTGCTCTAACGACCATTCCCATGGCTATTTGTGTTCACGGCTTTTGGAAGAACCGCCAACTAAGTAAAAAGCTCAAAATTGAACGTGAAAAAACTAAGCAATTGGTTTTAGGACCTGCAATTACTGCTAAAAACGACAAAGCTTGTTGCAGTAAAAAGCCTAAAAAGTTTGCGTTAGGTCATCATGAGGACAAGAACTACCGTCCATTTAAGTTCCATTAAATAATTTGTGTTACCCATTAGCTTGCGGTAACACTTTTTTTATGGGTAAAATATGAGTGATAATATCGTTTCCGAGGGGAAAAAATGAAGAAAATAAAAATTGCATCAATTCTATTGCTTTTGACAGTTTTGACAATGCCGCTGGTAGCTACTACTGCTCAGGCTGCTGCCGCTCCAAAGGCTAAAAATCTCACTCCTATAACTCAAAGTGTTAACCACGCCGCACCCGATTCACCGATAATTTTTTCACATCGTGGCAGTCCTTATAACAATCCGGATCATTCATTCAGTGGTTACAATCAAGCCATTAAAGATGGGACTCAATATATCGAACAAGATGTTTGGTTAAGCAAGGATAATAAATTGTATGTTTCTCACGATGACAATCTCAAAAAGTCGACTGGTCACAACGTTACGATTTCCACATCTAATTCAAGTAAAATCGACAAAGTAAAACTACATAACGGTGAGAAAATTCATCAATTGAAGGATGTCTTCAAACGTTATGGTAAAAAGGTCCACTATATTATAGAAACAAAAAAGAATGCTGGCGATAACACCGACACCGAAAAAGCTCTCATCAAAGAATTAAAAAATCATAAAATGACCAATAATATCATCATGCAAGATGAAAGTTTGCCTGGTATTGAAGCTGTCCACAAAGCTTTGAAAAATGTTCCCACTCTTTGGTTGCTAGATTCTGTAACTGAACGTCAATACAGTGAACAAATTGAAAACGCCCCACGTTACATCAAATTTATTTCAATCAAGTTAGATCAATGGACCCCTAAATTAGTTAAACTGGCTCACAAAAATGGTTTCAAAACTAACGGCTGGATTCTCAATACATATAACGATAACTACACTGCATTGAACACTTTGAAATTAGACAGTGTCTTCACGAATAACACTAAAGAAACTTCGAAATTGATTAATCGTTGGAAATAATTATCAACTGACACCATATATAAAAAAGTATCTTCATTAAAGTAATAGTCCCAATGTGAGAATCGTAAAGATTCATCAGATTGGGACCTTTTTTTATTTCTTATCATATGTATTAAAAGTTTCAATATAATCTTTGCTATTTTTTAATATAAAAAAGCTAATTAGTGTATCGAACTTAGTCGCCCCTTGAACTATAATAAGGCTATACGAGAACAAAATAATTTTATACAAAACTAGTTATATTTAATCAAGAATCGTATGTATTCTTTATAATTTATGAATAGTTTTTTATTAACTTTTACAGTGACTACCAGTATCTCTAAAGTTAATTGGGGGGAACATTATTTTGAAAATTGACATCATTATTCCGGCACTCAATCCGGACGAAAAATTAATCGAATTAATCAAAAATATCACTGAAACTGTATCTTTATATAACATCGTCAAACAAACTATCATTGTGGATGATGGCAGTGATATTCATCATCAAGATATTTTCACAAAATTAAACCAAAGTCACCCTGAATTGATCATACTGCACCATCCCAATAACCAAGGTAAAGGAGCAGCTTTAAAAACTGCCTTTTCTTATGTTCAAGAACACCTATCTGACGTAGATGGTGTAGCAACAATGGATTCCGATGGGCAACACACTGTATCCGCATTACAAAGTTGTCTGGATAAGTTTTCTTTAAATCCGCGGCGCTTGGTGATTGGAGTTAGGCATTTCACGAATAATATTCCATTTAGAAGTCAGTTTGGAAATCTTTTGACCAGTGGATTAGTTCGCTTATTAACACATCAAAATATTTCCGACACTCAAACTGGTCTACGAGTTATTCCAATCGATTACACTGCAGCCCTAATTAATTTTCCAGGTAATCGTTTCGAATTCGAATTTGACATGTTGCTACAAGCAAAAAAATATGACATTCAGGTTGTTGAACAACCTATTCCTACAATTTATTTAGACGGCAATTCCTCATCCCACTTTAGAGTAATTCGTGATTCAATCGCTATTTATTCACGTTTTCTAAAATTTGCTGCCAGCGGGCTAATATCTTTCCTAATCGATATTAGTCTATTTTATCTTGTCCTATTTTTCCTAGGAAACCACAGTTTAAACAGTATCTTATCGGCTACAATAACCTCTCGAGTCCTATCCTCTATCGCCAATTATGCAATTAATCATCAGGTTGTCTTCAACCGTGCTGGACATCAAACTTTAATAAAGTATGCACTTCTTTTTGTTGCACAAATGTTTGCCTCAGGATTTTTCACCGATTTGTTAACAGACCTTTTGCCTGTTACAAGTGGCCCGATTATGCCGACAATTGCCAAAATGATTGTTGATTTCATTCTCTTTATGATCAGCTATCGTATTCAGAGCAATTTTATCTTTAAAGAAGGTCCACAACATGTCTAACAGTCGCCGTTTATTATATTTTTTGGCAATTCTTCTCTCAGTAATTTATTTGCTATGGCGAATATTTTTCACAATTCCTTGGCATTCTAATATCTTTACATTGATTTTTGCCTTGTTACTAGTAATAAGTGAAATTTTATCCAACGCTACTGGATTTATTCTCATTTTCTTTCGAATGCTTTCAACTAAAACAAAATGGAACCTAAAAATACCTGATTACAGTAAAACTCAACCATTGCCAGACGTTGATATCATTATCGTAACTCACAATGAGGAAGTAGAACTCCTTCGTAAAACAGTTAATGCCGCGACATACATTGACTATCCTGATAAAAGCAAAGTTCATATTGTTATTGCTGATGATGGTAACCGTCCTGAAGTAATGGCATTAGCTAAGCAGTATCACATTGGATATTCTGGTATGGAAGACAACAAGCAAGCTAAATCTGGAAATATCAATCACACCTTGGAAAAAATGCATTCTCCGTTATTTGCAATCTTTGATACTGATATGATTCCATTTTCAGGTTTCCTAAACCATACCGTCCCACTATTTACCGAAAACTTTCAGCAATTGAAAGATGATCCTGACCACACTGATCCTTTGGGTTTCGTTCAAACGCCACAAAGTTTTTATAACGCCGATATTTTTCAATTTAATTTATTCTCAGAAAAAATCATCCCTAACGAACAAGACTTTTTCTCACGAGATATTAATGTCTTAAACGGTGGTAATAAACGAGCTCTGTTCACCGGATCCAATGCAGTATTTTTACGCAGTGCTGTTGACGAAGTTGGCGATTTTCCTACTGATACAATCACTGAGGATTTCGAACTAGGAACTGAACTAAATATGGCCGGTTACGTCAGTCTGGCTACTAAAGTTCCACAGTCTAGTGGTATCACCCCAATTGATATGAAGGGTGTTATCAAACAACGGACCAGATGGGCACGTGGTGTTATGCAAAGTTGTCGTAATTTACATATCTTCACCAATCCACACTTAACAATGATAAATCGTGTTATTTTAATTAACGCTTACTTCTATTGGTGGGCTTTCTTCAGACGAATGATATATATGATTGCGCCAATTCTATATGCACTCTTCAAAATTCAAGTCGTTAATGCTAACTTCTGGATTCTAATGGTTATTTGGGCTCCAGGTTACTTCCTTTTGCACTATGTTATGGGTGACACATCAGGTATGGGTGACGCTGCCAAAATACGTAATGAACGTTGGGGTGAAGTCCAAGAAACTTTCTTTGCTCCCTATCTATTCATCCCCGTATTTCTTGAATCAATCGGAATTAAGGCTAAAAAATTCAAAGTTACATCAAAAAATGTCACTTATTCTATTAAAGACAAACTCTATATTCTTCCATATTTAATTCTGTGGACTATTACGTTAGTCGCAATCATAAAGTTTAATTATGGTAAATATGGTTCAGAAATTCTGGTCGGTAGTGTTATTACGTTCTGGCTATTAATGCACTTCATCAACCTCAGTATGTGTTTGTTTATATCAATGGGACGCCCCGTTTATCGTAAAAATGAACGGTTTATTCGTCGAGTTCCTGGCAAGGTTCAAGGAAATGATGGTAAATGGCACCCAATGAAAACTGAAGATATTTCTGAAGGCGGCGTTGCCTTTACTACCACAGATGGTGCTGATAGTGATATTAAGGAAAATGATGTCGTGAACTTAACAGTAAAACATCAGGATTACAACGTTCAATTATCTGGTAAAGTCGTTCGGATCAGCCATCGTGATAAAACCACCATTTACAGTACACAAGTTAAGGTTAAATCTGGCGAGAGTCAAAATCACTATCTACAACTTGTTTATGATGGTGCCAACAAAACACTACCAAGTGTTCAAGATACTTGGGTAACACCATTTGATGAACTTTATATGAATTTGATTGTACGTGTCAGAACTTACGAACGTAAATTGAGTCATTACTTTAATCGTTTTTAAGAGGAGTAACTATAATGAACCCTTGGATTGGTTTGCTTATATATTTATTGGGACTATCGGGATATAACGGAACCCTAAGACGATTCGGATTTAGTCCCTACTTGACGTGGATTACTTCCATGTTGGTACAAATTTTAATTTTATATGTTTTTGCTATGACTGGACTACTCAACTTAGGGATTCAAGTTGTAACTTATTTTGGAATAGCTTTGCTATTACTTTGGTTTGCTTTAAGCTTCTGGCATAAAGGTCGATTGAAATTTGAAGGTATTCATTTATTTGACCTCTGGATGATTGGTTTAGGCCTCGCAATGTGCCAAACATTAATCAAAAGTCCACTAGTACACTATGATAATTTTTCACATTGGGCTGTTATGGTAAAGTTCATGACATTTACTGGTCATTTACCCGGAGCAACCGATAAACTAATCTCATTCACTTCATATCCTCCCGCCACAGCCTTATTCATTACTCAATTTGTTCACTGGACAGGCTTTAGTGACGGAACAATGTTAGTTGCACAATTCTTATTAATTTGGGCAGCCGGTTATTCTATCTTTGCGGGTCTTCGAGATCGTTCCAGAGCTTTGACTAGTTTTGCACTCTGCTTTACTTTGGCAATTTCATTTGTCTTTAACGTTGCTATTAGATTAAATAACCTACTAGTCGATTATGTTCTACCAATTATCATGGTCGCTGCATTGGTAGGGATTTTCGCATATCGTAAACATTCCCTATTGTTATGTATTCATACAGCCATATTTATTGGTGCATTAATGTTAGTGAAGAATTCCGCAACATTCTATGTTGTAATGATTGGCGTGTACTTTTTCTACACCCTATTAACTAACTCAAAAGGCCATTGGTATACAAATTTAATTACCATCCCCATAAAACTAGTAACTTCCATTGGCATCGGTCTCTTGCCATTTCTTTGGTGGGAACATCATGTTAAAGTAACTTTTCCAATTTCTAAACACCAAATCAGTGCACAGGCTTATTCCAAGCAATTAAATGGTGAAAATCATCAGGAACTACTCAAAATTGCTCACAAATTTATCAACCAAATTTTGAGTTTAAATTCACTATCAACTAAAGGGATTATATTAATCAATGTCGTTCTAATTGGAACCTGGGTGTATGCACGACTACTCAAACATCAAAAAAACAATCTTCTAGGAATGACCATCATTTTAGACATCGTATTTATTGCCTATTATGGAAGTTTATTCGGTATGTATATACTCTCAATGCCATACGCTGAAGCAATTGTTCTCGATGGATTTGAAAGATATATGGCCAGCATGGTAATTGCTAACTTACTTATTGGTTCAATTGCCCTCGTTCGAGTATTAGATCGACTACAGTTTGAACAGAACTTTCAAAAGAGAAATACTCAATCATTTAAAAGTGCAACATCCAAGAATATCTATCAAATTGCTACCTTAGTCGTTGGCTTTTTTGCCATAACCATGATGTATTCCGAAATTACCGGAACCAATTTCACAAATAGGATGAACCACAATATGTTGCCACTACAGATGAGTCGAATTGCTAAACCTTGGACTCACCTTAATCACAAAAAGGTTCTGATTGTCGATCCCGAGAAAGTCGATGTTGACGATTACTATGCGGGATATGTCGGCCGTTATTACTTCTTTACCGATAAGGCAGTCGGACAAGAGAATTTCATGATGACACCAGAAGCCTTTAAAAAAGCAGTTGAAAACTATGATTATGTGGCTATTCCTGAAACTCACAGAACATTCACTGTTTTAACTCAAAAAGTTTATCATCAACACGTGGTTACCGGATTCTTTAAAATCACCAATCACGGATTAAAACGGATTCACTAAATAACGGAGGTATCACTTTGGCATTCATTGGTCTTATTTTCTTTTCATTAGCCATTATCGGCTACAGCAGTGCCATGCGCTGGATTCATGTCAGTCCCTATCTAACGTGGATAACTGGCATATTAGTTCAAATCATACTTCTGTATATTTTTGCCATGCTGGGATTGTTAAAATTTGGTATCTGGGCAGTTACTAGCCTTGGCGTCATTTTACTGATAACACGTTTAACACTAGGCTACTTTGGAAAAGTTTCTTTCCACTATGAGGGCATCCATCTATTCGATGCTTGGATGGTTTTCTTAGGTTTCGTAATGGCATTGGTCTTACTCAGGAGTCCTCTGATTCATTATGATAACTTTTCACATTGGGCCACCATTGTGAAATTCATGACATACACCGGACATTTGCCAGGACCTAGTGATACGATTATTTCTTTCACTTCGTATCCTCCTGCTACCGCATTGTTTATTACTCAATTTGTAAACTTTGTAGGTTTCAACTCTGGAACAATGCTTGTGGCTCAATTTGCTCTAATTTGGGCAGCCAGTTATTCGATTTTTGCTACTTTACGAGATCGTACTCGTGGACTAAACTCAATGCTTTTATGCCTAGCAATTTCAATCTCATATGTATTCAACATCAATATCCGTTTAAATAATTTACTGGTAGACTACGTTTTAGCTATTCTAACCATGGCCGCACTAGTTGGTATTTTCATCTATCAACAACAGCCTAAGTTACAAATGGCACACGTTGCTTTATTCAGTGGAACATTATTATTAGTTAAAAATTCAGCGACTTTCTTTGTAATAATCATCGCTGCCTATTACTTATACATGCTCATTCAAAGAATCAACGTAGGTACTTGGTTCAAACGAACTTTGAAAATTGCTGGAACTTGGTTAGGAACACTATTCGTTGGTGCACTACCTTTTATTTGGTGGGAAATTCATGTCAAAATGACATTCACAACTTCAAAACACGAAATCAGTGCGCAAGCTTATTCTCATCAATTATCACATGACGGCATGCGCGGCTTTATTGGTATCGGACAACAATTTCTCAAGCAGATTTTTAATCCAGGATCATTATCTACTCAAGGATTCCTAGCTTTGAATATTTTACTAATTGGTGCTTGGGCTATTATTAAATATACCTGTCATCATCCCAATGATTTACTAAAACTTCTTGGAATACTCGATTTAATTTCTATTCTTTATTACTTCAGTTTACTGGGAATGTATGTCCTTTCAATGCCATTTGATGAAGCAATCACGCTTGATGGTTTCGAACGATACATGTCCACGACAGTTGTTTTAAACTTATTTATTGGCGCGATTGTCCTCGTCAGAGTTATTGATGAAACATTTTATGAACAAAATTTAAATAAGCGTGGACCACGTAATTTTCAATCAATTTGGACAAAAAACGGTTATCAACTGGCAACATTTTTAATCATGTTCTTTTCCGTCATTATGATGTACTCAGAAATCAATGGTACCAACTTTACCAATAATTATAATCGTCGAACATTACCTGTTATGGTGACAAAAATTGCCCAACCTTGGACCAAATTAAATGATACTAAAATACTTATTGTTGATCCGCAAAAAGTGGAAGTTACTACGTATTACGCCGGCTATTTAGCAAATTATTATTTCTTCACCAACAATGCCACTGGACAAGCAGTCTTCAGTACTAAAGAAAAGGCATTCCGTAAGAACTTGCAGCAATATGAATACGTTGCCGTTCCAAAGTATGATAAAAAATTTACCAAAGGTATGAAGAAGTTTTATCATCAAAAAGTTCGTACTGGATTTTATAAGGTTCATAAAAATCATTTAGCATTAATCTCGTCGAAGAAAAAGATTAATTGAATTTATCCAAATAAAAAAATCGTCGAATTAATCGACGATTTTTTTATTTACTCTTTAGCTGTAATTCGTGGCAAAATTGCAAAAATAATCAAACCAATCAAGAACAACACACTAATTGAAGCAGCTCCAATTGTTGACTGCCCAGTCATCTGTGTAACAATAGCCACAATAAATGGCCCCATAACTGCTGAAAATTTACCTAAAATATTATAAAATCCATAAAATTCACTACCTGAATCCTTAGGAATAATTTTCCCAAAGTATGAACGACTCAATGCTTGTAAACCGCCCTGACTTGTCCCAACTAATAATGCTAAAATCCAAAAGTCGCGACTAGTCTTGAGATTCAAAGCATACAAACAAATAATAAAATACACGCTGATTCCTAATAGGATACCTTTACGTGTTGAAGTTTTATCAGCCAACCATCCAAATAAAATTGAGAACGGAAAAGCCACTAATTGCACCACTAACATCACAATCATCAGTTCATTAGTCTTAATACCAATATCCATCCCAATTGCTGTAGCCATCGTAAAAATGGTATCTACGCCATCAATATAGAAGAAATAGGCAACTAGGAACCAAGCAACTTTTTTATATTGCTTGATATGATAAAGCGTTTGGATAACTCGCTTAAAACTATCGGTCAACGGTGCTGAATTACTGGCGACTGAAAACTTTTGATGAACATTTTTTTGTAGCGGAATGTAGAAAATAATCCACCAGACCGCTGCAATTACAAAACTCCACCTAGCAATTCCTGTACCGTCTAATTTTCCAAAACCACTGGTCAATTGTAGGATTAAAAAGAATATGAAGGCTATCACTCCACCAAGATAGCCATAGGCATACCCGTGTGTGGAAATCCTGTTCATATCTTTATCCTCGGCAACATCTATCAAAAAACTGTCGTAATACAAATTACTAGCCGAATAACCGATAGCAGAAAAAACATAAACAATTAACAACCACTGCCACTGATCTGCTGGTACCAACGCCAGACCGAAAGTCATGACGATTCCTAACCAGCAAAAAATATTTAACATTTTCTTTTTGAAATTGGGATAGTCTGCCATGGCACCCAAAAATGGTGCTAATAATGACACTAACAACGTGCTAAAACTGTTGGCATAACCCCAAATGGCCGTTGATCCAGCTGCTGAAACATGCTGAGTTTGGGCAATGGATTTAAAGTAAACTGGCAAAACAGCTGTCGTCACAATGATTCCATACGCTGAATTGGCCCAGTCATAAAAAATCCAACTCCACTGCTCTTTATTAATTCTCAAATAGATAACCCCTTTTCAGAGCTTTCTCCCCAGTAAATTCAGTATAGCTTAGTTGGGCTGGGCTTTTGATTGGTATATTGGTATAAGAAAACATAAAGAAATTAGTAAATGTTTATTTAAATTTTAAACTCTTTTTTTAAATTAAAGTTCCTAAAAATTAAGGATTTGTTCTTTTTCCACTGTTATTTCTAATTTCTCTATACCACAAATATATAAAGATACTTCCGATAACAAAATCAATCAGGTAATCTAGCCAATCAAGTAAAGTAAATTTACTGGAAAACATGTCCAAGCTTGGAAATATAAGAATTATCCCTATCAACATATTTAAAGATTTATACCATTTAAACGTCTTATATAGATTTTTTCCAGTTATATCCTTACGCGCCTTAAGCATGAAAAGAACTGCCATAACTGCATCAAATAAATTTTGCACTAAATCTGATTTGGTTATTCCTTCTGGATATGTGAATGAAATTGAAAGTAGGAAAAACATTCCAATCCAGAAATTTACGGATTTATACCATTTCATAATTTTCATCTTTTTTCTGATTTAATAAGTAAATTTCTTATCAGAATTATATTCTCTAAAGCCTGATTGGAACTTGGATAGATTCTCATTTTTACATAATGTACAAAAAAAGAGCTAGTCTCAAATCTACCTAACTTGGTAAATTCAGGATTAGCTCTTGTTTGTATTTATATATTCAATGGCTCTAAAACGAGTTCCGCAGGCCAATTCCCGGGCCTGCTCCACTCTCTACTACTTACTTTCGATTCCTTTTCCGACGTAAGTATCTTCAAGTACTTGTTTCAATTCTGAGATTAATGGTTCTTTAGGGTTAGTGAATGAGAATTGATCTCCAAATGTTGCGGCTGCTAAGTCATCTAACTTGCTATCGAAGTCTTTCTTATCGATGTAGTTATCTTTAAGGCTTAGTTTGATACCAACAGCATGTGCCAAATCAACAATCTTCTTAACTAAGGCATCTTTCAAAGCACGTTCATCTTTACCACTCAAGCCAATGTAACTAGCGATTGCAGCGTAATCTGAATCGGCTCTGAAGCTTTCGTATGCAGGCCATGTTGTCATCTTTGTAGGTTGTTCAAAGTTATAGTTAATAACTTGTGGCAAGGCTACGATTGATGCTAGACCATGTCTGATTCCGTAGACGTTTGTCAAAACATCTGTGATTGAGTGCGCTACACCAGCAAAGGCATTTCCATATGAAAGTCCCGCTAATGTTGAAGCATTGTGCATTTCTTCTTGGGCATCTTTGTCACCGGCAACAGCTTTCTCTAAGTTATCAAAGACTAGCTTGATAGCTTGAAGTGCTGATGGTCTTGTGTAATCTGATGCCATGTTGGCAACATATGATTCAACGGCGTTAGTCAATACATCCATACCAGATTCAGCCATGATGTCTTTTGGCATTGTTTCAACAAATTGTGAATCAATGATAGCAACATCAGGGGTCAATGCATAGTCAGCGATTGGGTACTTTGTACCTGTCTTTGTATCGATGATTGAACTAAATGGTGTAACTTGGTCGCCTGAACCAAATGTTGTAGGGATAGCAACAAATTGAGCTTTTTCAGGCTTAGGGAACTTGTATGCACGTTTTCTAATATCGATGAATCCTTGTTTTGCACCAAATAGATCAACATCTGGATGCTCGTAGAATAACCACATATCCTTAGCAGTTTCCATTGTTGTACCACCACCTAAGGCGATGATTGTATCAGGTTTGAACAAGTTCATTTGTGTAACACCACGTTGAACAATATCAGTTGTAACGATGTTATCAACGTCAGAGAACATTGAATATTCAACGTTAACTTTACTACGCTTCAATTCATCAGTAATTGTATCTACATAACCGAGTTGAACCATCACTGGATCACAGACGATAAAGGCACGTTTCATACCTTGTAGGTCCTCTAAGTAACGAACTGATGTCTTTTCATAGTAAACTCTTGGTTGTTTAATCCATTGCATATTATTTCTCCGTTTAGCGATTGTCTTAATATTAAGCAAATCAAATGAAGATACGTTATGAGAAATAGAATTCTTCCCCCATGAACCAGTACCAAGAGTCAATGATGGGATCATTTCGTTGTAAAGATTACCAATACCACCAATAGCAGCAGGAGTATTAACTAGTACACGACTAGCTTTCATCTTGATACCAAATTCAGTAGCTAAATCTTCATCCATTGTGTGGATACCAACTGTGTGACCAAGACCACCAAAGTGCAATAATTCATCAGCCTTTTCAAAGCCTTCTTTGTGACCAGCAACTTTGTAAACTGATAGAACTGGTGAAAGTTTTTCAGCTGAAAGTGGTTCGTCTGGACCAACCTTGCTCAATTCAACACCAAGAACCTTTGTATCATCAGGAACTTTGATACCAGCAAGTTTAGCGATAGCTAGAGCTGATTGACCGGCGATAGGACCTTTAACTCCGCCTTCTGGTCTAAACATTGCATCAGCTAACTTCTTGTAATCAGCCTTCTTAATAAAGAATACTTTGTTCTTTTCTAATAATGATTTAACTTCTGTATAAATGTCAGCATCAATGATAGCACTATTTTCAGCGGCACAAACCATACCATTATCGAAAGTCTTTGAAATCATAATATCGTTAACAGCACGTTTGATATTAGCAGTCTTTTCGATATATGCAGGACCATTACCAGGACCAACACCTAAAGCAGGTTTACCAGTTGAGTAAGCTGCCTTAACCATACCAGGACCACCAGTAGCCAAGACACTGGCAACGCCATCGTTATTCATCAAGTATGAAGTAGCTTCGATACTTGGTTTTTCAACCCATTGGATAACACCTTCAGGAGCACCAGCTTCAACAGCGGCTTTTAACATAACCTTAGCTGCGGCAACTGAACACTTTTGAGCTTGAGGATGGAAACCAAAGATAATTGGGTTACGTGTCTTCAAGGCAATCAATGATTTAAACATAGCTGTTGAAGTTGGGTTAGTAACAGGTGTAACACCGGCTAAAACACCAAGTGGTTCAGCAACTTTGATTAAACGATGTTCTTTGTCGTTCTCAATGATACCAACAGTCTTATCACGTTTGATTGAGTGCCAAATTTCTTCGGTAGCAAACATATTCTTGATAACTTTATCTTCAACTAAACCACGACCAGTTTCTTCGTAAGCAAGTTTAGCTAAATCAAAGCTGGCATTCAAACCAGCGATAGCCATTTGGTGAACAATATGATCAACTTGTTCTTGTGTAAATCCGTCCATAATCTCCAAAGCCTTTTGAGCTTTAGCAACCATCGCGTCAATAACAGGTTTTACATCTTCTTTTTCTTCAACCTTTGTATCTTTAGAACCTTTCAACATCTGATTACCTCCAAGATTTAAAAGCATATTTGTTAACTAATTCACGTTTTATCTTATCACTGTGTATCTTTTGTTCAAGCATTTTATTTCAATTAATCAATGTAAACGTATTCACGTTGATATATCAACACGTAGCAATAAAAAATTGGTATCTTCAAAAATTTCACATCAAAAAAATATGCAATCCAATTGTGAATATTTCTTCACAAAGTGGGCTGAATCGGCCTTTATAATTCACAAAAAAAGAAGCTGAATTGAATTTCAGCTCCAGTTTGTGAATTATTTTTTATCTAAACATCGTCTTTGTTGCACGAGCCATTACCTTTGGATCCTTTTCGTAATGGTGCATTGGTGTCATTTCTGATAATGGAATGTTGAGCAATGTGTAAACAGCACGTTGAGCAGCACGGAATGAATATTGTTCTGTAAAGACCATATCGAATGGTTGTTCACAGAATTGACTGATGAATGCCAAGTTCTTACTGTGTTCTGGCACAACATCAGGACGATCTCCGACAGCTCTTTGATTGAACAAAGCACTGGCATATGGCATGTGTGTTGGAATTACGTTAACGATACTGTCCATAATTTCTTCTTTATGGTTAGCAATATTGTCTTTACTTGGATCAACTGATGCCAATTGACCAAGGAATTCTTCCAACATTTCCTTACCCGTCATTTCGATAACAGGCTTTTGAACGTAGTCACCATTTCTTCTAGGATACATGAAGTAACCCCAGAAGACTGATTCATTAGGCTTTTGTGCCTTAAAGTGTGGTTGATGGTGAACAACGATAGACATCAAAGGTGTACTGTGAATCCATGTGTTCAAAGCATTACCTGGTTCTTGTTGTGTAATACGAGAAATTTCATTGACCAAGTAGTGGTTGTTAGTTGTAACTGTAAAACTCATCCACTCACTTTGCGTACGGTCATTAAAGAATTTATCAGGATTACCTAGTGAGTAGAACTTCTCGGCGGCTTTCTTCCAAAGCATAGCACTTGGTGCATATTCCATATTTTCTTTAACAGGTGTGTCGTAATCACCGATTGATGAACTGTCAGTGATTGAACCATTAGTATCAAAGACTAAGTCGTTTTCAGCAATGTCGATGTGACCTTCCTTGTTGTCATTGTCGACTTCTTCATACTTCAAACCTGTAACGATAATATCATCTTGAAGTGGTGTGTCCTTAAATTCCAAATCAGTAACTTTACGGTTATTAATAAAGGTTACGCCACGGTCTTCCAAATACTTGCGCATTGGAATGATAATACTTTCGTATTGGTTATAAGGTGTTCTAGTTACACCTTCCAAAGTATTGATACGAGTGAATTCAAGAATCATACGGTTCATATAACGACGTAATTCCATTGCAGAACTAGCACGTTTGAATGCGAAAGTTGTTTGCCACATGTACCAGAAATTAGTTGTGAAGAAGTGTGGTGTACTTGCAAACCATTCAGCAATACTAATATTGTTTAAAGTCTCTTCATCCTTTTCAGGAGTTAACATCAACTTACTTAACAAGTAACGTTCCTTGTTAGTAAATTGCATATGTCTGTAATTATCTTTATTAGGCTTGTTACGAGGACCATCATCGTCCATCAAACGACCAACATCATGTGTTGGATGTGCGTGGTCAAAGTTCAAAATATCATCGGTAACAGTTTGACCAGGGTGATCCAAAGATGGCACTGAACGCAATAAGTCCCAAAGGTTTTCATATGTTTCTTCGTTCAACATACGGCCACCCTTAGCTAGAAATCCCTTATTGTTAGCCAAAACCGGGTTACTATATTCATCCTCGTAGTCCTTAACTGGGGCACCATCATTGGCACCATGTGTTTCTAGACCCATCATAGTGATTTGATCACCATTGAAACCACCGTCACGAATTAAATAAATACCAGCAGCTAAATTCCCAATACCGGTACCAATCATGTAGGCTTTTCTTGTCATAATAACTGACCTCCATTCAAATCTTCCTATTTCATCTATACAACTTAAATATAGCAGTTCCAAATAAAAAGTAAAGGCTTTCATTACCGATATATCAAACATTTCCAGTCTAATTTGTGATACAAAAATGAGGATTTGTTTCTTTTTTTGGCCGTCTCCAGGGCAGAACACATTCACCTGCTATGCGGACCGGTCCGAGCCACAGTTCGGTCTCGAACCTCGGTTTGAAACCTTGCAAAGTTCGCAAGTTTCCAAACACGCCCGGTGGTGTAAGAGCTAAAGCTCTAACGCCACACCCACAGCTGGTGAATGTGTTCTGCCCTTCCAACTAATTTGATTTTTCTGATTATTAATTGTTAAACCTGTTAATTATAAATTTACTTCCTTAAAGCAAAAAAATATCGCATGTAATCATTTTTTGATTACTTTGCGATATTTTTTTTAATTATTTATGACGGTGATTTTTAGAAAACTTTCTTGAGACAATTGTTCTCATTTGTTCCAAGCCAATTAGTCACTGTATTTTGTTAATCTGACAACATCTCTAACAATCATCAATTCCTCGTCTGTTGGTACAACTAGGACTTTAACAGTTGAATCTTTACTACTGATAATTGCTGTTCCATTAGCCTTTTCATTGGCTTCTTTATCGATTTTTACGCCCATATAGTTAAAACTATTAGCGATTGCAGCACGGATTTCAGCATTCTTAGCTCCAGTTCCGGCTGTGAAAATCAATACGTCGACACCACTTAGTAAAGCAATGTATGAACCGATGTATTTAACGATTCGGTTGATATAAATTCTAATTGCCAAGTCGGAACGGTCATTTTCATCTCTGGTTGCTAATAAATCACGCATGTCAGGTGAGACTCCAGAAATTCCTAATAGACCTGACTTAGTATTCAGGATTTTAACCATTTCAGTTGGATCAGTAATCTTTAATTTTTGCATCAAATAAGCAACTAGTGATGGATCAATATCACCAGAACGTGTGCTCATTGTGATACCAGCTAAAGGTGTGAAACCCATTGACGTATCAACGGATTTTCCATCTTCAATAGCATCAATTGAAGCACCACTACCTAAGTGACATGAAATAATCTTCAAGTCGTTTAGTGGTTTGTGCAAGTAATCGGCGGCAGCTTGGGAGACATATCTGTGACTTGTTCCGTGAGCTCCAAATTTACGAACACCATATTTTTCATAATATTCGTAAGGAATACTATACAAATAATTGACTGGATCCATTGTCTGATGGAATGACGTGTCAAAAACAGCTACTTGTGGCACATCAGGAAGAATTTTTTCGAACGCTTCGATACCATCGGCTTGACCAGGGTTGTGCAAAGGTGCGAATTCAGAAAGATTCTTAATTTGTTGAACAACACGTGGTGTTACAACGGCGGAATCCTTAAAAATACTACCACCAGCAACTACTCGGTGACCGACACCTGTAATTTCATCGTAACTATTGATGATTTTAAGGTCGATCAATTTATCGAGCATCTTGTTAACGGCGGTTGTGTGATCAGGAATATCACCCATCTCACTGATCTTTTTGCCATCGAACTCAACTTCAAAAACTGAGTCAGATAGACCTAAACGATCAACCATCCCTTTAGCAACAACTTTTTCATCGGGTACTGTGTATAGTTTCCACTTCAGTGTAGAGCTACCAGAATTAACGGCCATGATTTTAGACATTTAATCTCACCTAACCTTTAAAATTTTTCGCCCAGTCTTGCAACTGGTCCTTAAACCCTTCAAACAACTTTGGATTATTGGTATCTGGTATTGTGCCCATCAAAACATTTCCTACTTGCTTAGCATTGCCACCGTGTTTTTGTAAAACAACGATTGCTTTTTGAGCTTCTTTTGAAGCAAATAATGTAGCAGGTAAATCAAGAACAGCTTGTAAATAAACACTTGAAACCATCCATTCGGATAATTTCTTAGCTTGATCTGTTTGGAAAATTTGTGAAGGTACAATGAATATACCGATTCCACCATCATTTAAATTTTTCATCGTTTGTTCAATCAATAAATGATGAGCATAAGAATGGCCCTTATCGGCTTTCGTCTTGAACTTCAATGCATTCTCGTCAACTGGATAATAACCAACTGGCAAATCAGCAACGGCCATATCAATGTCAGTAATGTCCCATTCGGCGATGCTATCTTGATGATAAGCATCCAAATTAAGGTTCATCACTTCACTGAAAGACTTTGCCAAAGCAACCAAAGTATCGTCATTATCAAGTGCAGCAGCATTGATCTTGAACTTGTCTGTCATGTTCAATTGCTCAATAAACTCAATCAATAAGTTACCAGTTCCAACAGTTGGATCAACTACGTTGACACTCGTCTTATTTTGAACATTTAGTACTTCATAAGCAATGAGACTAGCAATCAAACCAATTGCATCTGGAGTCATCAATTTGTTGACTTCAGTTTTATCATCCTTTTGAGCTTTAATAATTGCAACAGTGATAGCTTGCTTTAATTGCGAAGGCGTAAGATTTAAATCTTTCAAATCTTTGTAAATAGCCTCTAACTTAGCGACAGTATCTTTATCTGGAACATCATTCTCCACATAAACTTTATTGTCGGAAATATTAGTCAATGTTTCAGCAAGTGCATCAACGTTGCCTACTTTCAAGGACTTTCCCAATAATGTATTGGCTTCATTTAACTTATCAAAATACGACTGCATATCTTTTTCGGACATAGTTAACCTCTTTGCTTAATAATAAAATTTTAACGTTGGAACTGATTTAATTCAAGGATTCACAAATTACTTAAGGATTTTTCTTTAGGTTTATTATGAATTTCATCTTTAATTTGTTGCCGGTAAATCTTGTCTAACTGCCGGTAATCATTGATCTGATTGCTTAAATACGACGTGCTATAACCGACAACCATAATTGAAACCGCAAGTACTAATATACTATTTAACAGTACGGTTCCGCTATGTTTTTGATTGCCGAAAAGTATTTTACGGATCATTGATCAGACACATCTGTGAAGTTTGACCGGCTTTATTCTCTGTTGTAATGATAACCAATTTATCTTTTTTTTCAATGTTTATATCATTTAAATTTGTCATCATTGGTTCATAACCTCCATTATCAGCGTTTTCAATTGCCAATATTGCTCGGCCATAATTACCGAACATTTTAATCGCCTTTGTCTTATCATTCTCATCTTTATAAAAAAGTCTATTCCCAAAAACTCCTGTAATTTGACTTTTTCCTAATAGTTCTTGCAACTTTTCTTGAGTAATATGCCAGCGCAGTTGATCTCGAAATGTTGTTTTTTGGACATTATGTAAAATCTGAAGCGACTGTTGCAATATTCCTAACGTCATAATCGTTATCATTAGCGAAACTACAGCCTCGTACAGAACAAAACCTGAACGTTTATTTTTTAATTTGATAAACATTTTTATTTGCTTCCACTTGGTAGGAATTTGAGGTATTTGTAAAAGAATACTCTTTGCCCTTAATAATCAGTACATTGGGAATTTCTTTGCTTTTTAGATGCATCAAAATTATTTTATCCGCATTAACTTGCTCTTCCCATTGACTCAACAATTTGAATTGTTCATTTACGCAATAACTTAAAGTCAAAATAATCATCAATGAAATGGCAAATCCAGTCAAAGACTCCAGTAGAATAAATCCCTCATGTTTTTTCTTCAATAATCTCGCCCCATCCCATCTGAATCTTATAAATATATTTCTTGTGAGTCAGACTTGAACTAAAGGTTATCTTAGCAGCAGAGCTTTTTCCTGTACCATAAATCATATGTTGACCAGAGGAGTTGTCAAAAACAGTCATTGTTGAAGGCAGTTTCCTTCTTACCACCTTGTCACCATTCTTACCGTTTTGTGTTATATCAAAAACAATAGTATTTTTATTTTCGATAATCATTTTGCTACCCTGATGTGTCAGATATGCTCGATTATAAGCACCTTTAAAGGTATCTTTAAACCATTCTAATGCCTGTTTTTCTTCCAATTTTGCTTGGTAATCTTTGAGGTTATGCAGTGAAATAGTTGTTAACAAACAAAATATCCCTAAACCAATTACTGTTTCAATAAGTGTTAAACCTAATCTAGCTTCCTGCTTCAACATTGGCGGTGGTTGGATCAACTATTTTAAGTTTTGTAGCTCGTTCTGCTTGCTTAATAGTAATATATTTTTCACTTTTTAATTTCTCGATTGTGACATCTTTACTTTCTATATCAGGGTTATTTTCCAAATAGAGTCCTGCCTGCGTAACCAACGTAGTTCTAAAAGCCTCTTCAGATTTCTTATCTGCATGATCCTTTTGTTGAACCAAGTTAGGAATCATAATCAACAACAACAACGAGATAATAAACAGCACAATTACCATTTCAATTAGTGTAAAACCTTTACGAATTTTCTTCATTAGGACATCCCTTTCATCATTCCATATATTGGCATTAAAACCATTAAATAAGTCACTACCACCACTAAGGCAATGATTCCAAACAGTATTGGTTGGACTAAATTTAACAATTTTTTCAAACCTCTTTGAGTTTCTTCAAACTTTAATTCCGACATCAGAAATAAATCATCTGCTAACTGCGAGCCACTTTCGCCCGCTTCTAAAAGTACTCGCAATTGCGTTGGCAATAGTGGTTCATTATCAATCAATTCCAGCATGCTTTTACCCACTGTCAGATTTTTAACAAATTTATCTGCTAAGTAAACTTGGATTGAGCCTTTTTGAAAGCGGTTGTTGGATTCACAAATATCAAATAAATTCATTCCACTTCCCAGTTGCATTCCCAGTCCCTGTAAAATTAAAAATTGGAAAAAGTTCAAATATATTTGACCAATTGCTGGTAATTTCACAAGAACTAATGCCCTTTGGTACTCATGTTTTTTTCGTATCTTCCAAGTAAAAATCAGACCACTTACTAATATAATCACAATTGATATGAGCAATAATTGTAAAAATAGATCAATATTTTTACCACCATCAGCAATTTCTAACTGCGGAATGATATATATTTTCATCCCTATCAACATCGTAAAAAGAAAGGCCAAGATGAAACATGGATAAGCCAGTAGCTCTTTCAATTTACTTTTCTGTCGTGCTTGATTCTTCAATAACAGACCAGTCTGCTCCAAAGATAGTGCAATATTTCCGTGCTCTTGAGCAATCACCAGTTGATTAAAAATCACCGTCGGCAACTGTAAATGTCTGAGCGATTGTGAAATCATCTGGCCACTCTGTAAATCTTGATTAATCTTTTCAAATATTTTTTGGCGGTCATCAAGTAAGCGTAAACAATTAATTGACTGACTTAGTGAAAATCCATTCTTCAACAACTTGCTAATAATCAGTAAATACTCAGCCTGTTGACTAGTCTTGATTTTCTTATCCGAAAATAAATTCTTGGTAAGTATCTTCATTAATCTGTCCCATTTGATACGAATTTTGTAACAGTTGTTTCCAATTGTCATCAGTAATATCTTGCTTGATAAAAGCTCGGATTTCGTCATTCTCCATAATATCGAGGAATAATTTTAAATCATACTCAGCCGGAACCAGTCTTTGATAGGAAATATAATTAACGGCGTTGAGAATTTCAGTATCGTTCACCCCAAATTGTCGCAATCGTTGGATGACTGAATACTTAGACTTCCCATGAATCGTCGTCATTACCGTATAGCCACAGATAGCTGCCTGTACAGCTTGTTTGGCTGTTTGACTATCACGGATTTCTCCAATGATTAAAACCTCAGGGCGGTGCCGTAAACTAGTTTTAATCAACTCCTCATAAGTCATTCCTGCCTCAGTATTGACCTGTAACTGGAGAAAATTATCTTCCGCAATTTCTATGGGATCTTCAATGCACATTACTTTCTTATTCCAACTCAATTGGCGTCCCAAAGCGTACATTAATGACGTCTTCCCTGAGCCCATTGGACCGGCAAAAATCATCATGCCTTTACGTTTAGAAATTGGCATCAACTCTTCAATGATTCCCTCATCAATCTGTGAATTCAATTCTGGTGGATAAATCAAGCGGACAACCATTGACTCACGATTTTTGAAATCACCGACCGAGGATATTCGGATAAAAATATTACGGTTTTGATAAACAAAATTGAACGCACCTTTCTGCGCCCGTCTTCTTTCCGAAACATCCAAACCAGAATTAAATTTCAAATAATTCATAATTGCCATTGTCTCCTCAATCGTTAAATCAGCCACGGTATAACTCTGCAGTGAATTCCGAGCTTCCAAATGATAAAATCCATCACGTGGAAAAAAGTAAATATCTGAGATTTTATTCGTACATGCTTCGGTTAATAAATTACTAACCATCGTTTCAGCGGTCATATCTCAACCTCCCTTCTCTAAAAAATTACGTAAAAAAAAAGACTACCGACAAAAGTCAGTAGTCTTTAATTATTTAAATTATTCTTCATCGTCATCTGCAGCAGCAGTATAAACTTCAGAAACATCTTCATCATCTTCCAATTGGTCGATCATGTGTTCGAATTGTTCTTGTTTATCTTCTGGAACTGGAGTTGTATTTTGAGGGATCATTGTCAACTCTGAGTCGGCAAGTTCATAACCCTTTTCAATTAATCCGTCACGAACAGCAGCGAATTCTTTAGCTTCAGTATAGATTTCATAAGCGTCATCTGATGTTTGAAGATCATCAGCGCCAAGATCCATGATATCCATTAAAACAGTATCTTCATCTTGAGAGTTCTTTGTACGGTCAAGAACGATATAACCTTTACGGTCAAACATGTAAGCAACTGAGCCACTTGAGCCCATGCTTCCTCCGTTACGGGTAAATGCAACACGTACGGCAGAAGCAGTTCTGTTTTTGTTATCTGTCAAAGCTTCTACTAGAACTGCAACTCCACCTGGAGCGTAGCCTTCGTATGTAACTTCATCATAATGTTCATCACTACCGCCATCAGCCTTGTCTAAGGCACGTTTAATGTTGTCCTTTGGCATATTGGCTGCACGAGCTTTATCTACTATCAAACGAAGGGCAGCATTATCGTTAGGATCGGAGCCACCCGCCTTAGCTGCCATAAATAACTCACGAGACAACTTTTGGAAGATTTTACCACGCTTGGCATCTTGGGCACTTTTTCTACCTTGGATGTTATGCCATTTTGAATGTCCTGACATTTCTGTTTCCTTCTTTCATGATTATTATAAACCGCATTTTATTTTATCAAAGTAAACGCGTTATTACAATATTTGTAGCACAAATAACCACGAAATTTAGCAGATATTTGTCCTAATGGTGTACTTTTTTGATATCGATTACACCAAAAGTTAAAATACCGATTAATACACCCAAAATTTGCATCCCGATTCCGCTTTCATTTCCTGTTTGAGGGAACGTTGCGACACTTGATTTTTGATATGTTGGATGGTAGTCAGTGGCAATTAAACTACCACTACTCTTGCCCTGTGATCCAGGAACATAATAGACATTTCCAGAAACGACATATTGACCATTATTATTAGATTCAGTAACAGGAGCGGATGGATCTTTAGGATCTACTGGGTCTGTTGGATCCGTTGGGTCCGTTGGATCTGTTGGATCTGTTGGATCTGTTGGATCTGTTGGATCTGTTGGATCTGTTGGATCTGTTGGATCTGTTGGATCTGTTGGATCTGTTGGATCTGTTGGATCTGTTGGATCTGTTGGATCTGTTGGATCTGTTGGATCTGTTGGATCTGTTGGATCTGTTGGATCGACTGATCCATTTGTATCTTTTGCAAGAACAGTCAAACTAACAGTCTTCGATTGTCCGTCAGATGTACTCAAAACAACATTATATGTACCGGCAGTATTCAGATTGGCCTGAGTGAGATCGACATTAACTGTCTGAGATTGACCATTTTCATTCGTTGATGTGGCTTTAAAATCATCAGCAGTTGGCGCTGGATCACCAACGTGCATTGTATAGTCACTGCCATTGATAGTTTTAGTGGCGGCTGTAATTGTTAATTTTCCTGTATTTACCGTTGTAATATCGTAATTAGGATTGTCAGCGGCATTAGCAACAACTGATAAATCATAACTACCAACTGTTTGACCATCAGGTCTACTAAAACTATAAACTAGCTGATCACCATCAGTAACACCTTCCGGCATCGTTACAGTAGCGGTAAATTCAGGATCAGCAGTTCCAGCAACTTTAGTAGCGTCATTACTTGTAATGGTAACTGGAGCCTTACTAATATTAAATGAAGCTGTATCCTTCCCCATCGTTAAATCATATAAACTATTCTGTCCATAATTTTCAATATTATTAATACCCTGTTGTGTCAAAGTAACCGTATAATTTCCAGCATTCTTAGCTGTTTGATTCAATTCCAAATCACCATTTTGAATTTGATAGTTTGTCCCATTTGATAGAATAACTTGGTAATCACTATTATCAAAAGATTGGTTTTGACCATTATAAGTTTTAGAACCCGTACCACCTAAGTCAAATGTTCCCGTACGCTTATATACCTCGACATTGACCGTACTTTCAAAGGTTTCATAACTATAAGTGACTGCATAATTACCCGCTACCGTTGTATCTATTGTATTAAGGTAATCTCCATCAGAATTTTTTATACTTACGCCAATTTCCGAAAATGGTATATCTTTTCCAGATGAAGTAGATGCGCTGATAAAATTATCCGCACGTTCCCAATTAGTCCCAGCAGGAATACTAGAATTAATTGCTTTAATATTAGGGTCATCCAAAACTACATCGTAAATACCGCTGTAACCTTTATCGACTTCAGAATCTGGCGATAGAATCCAACTAAATGTAAAACTGTCCACACCTGCCGGAATATCGAAAACACCATTGCTATACGTTACTCCGTTGGATAATTCAGTAATGCCTAAGGCATTCTCAGTAAGTCCACCAATATCAAGGTTAAAGTAATCAGAAATATTATTCTTACTTGAATCAGTGAAAATAGCCGCAAATTGATTAGTTGCACTGTCTATATTGTAAGCAGTCGTTCCAATTTTAACGTTTGGGGCATTGACTTGGGTAATTCGATTGTACGAAAAAGCATTCTCACCTAGCGAGAAATCTGAAGCGGTAGTAGAAACACTCGTCAACTGGTTACCAATAAATGATTCATTACCGATATTTTTAATCGTACTAGGAATAGTTAAGTCCTTATTCAGATCATTGTAAGAAAAGGCTGATTCTCCAATTGACTGCAATCCTTCATTCAAATTCAATGTTCCAATATGATTGCCGCTAAATGCTTGATTGCCGATTGTAACCAAGCTACTTGGTAACGTTAAAGTTCCAGTCAGATTAGCAAATTCAAAGGCTCCATTACCGATACTATTCAATTTGTTGGCATTAGAAAAATCAGCACTAGTCAAACCACCATCATAAGTGAAAGCCTGATCGCCAATTGATGTTAAATTAGGTCCAAAGCTAATACTTTGCAGACCTAAATTTGATAGAAAAGCTTGTTCACCAATCGTCTGCAAGCTATCAGGCAACTTAACTTCAGTGCTTCTACTGTTATATACAAACGCCTGATTGCCAATAGATATCAAATTATTATTATTGCTCAAATCAATTTTATTATTTTCAGAATCTCCAGAAAAAGCTGATTCTCCAATGCTTGTCAAAGCCGTATCTTTTGAAAAATCAATATTTTGTAAACTGGTATTTGCGGCAAAAGCTTGGTCACCGATTGTCTGCAAACTAGCTGGCAATGTTATTGAAGTAACTGCATTATTATAAGTAAACGCCTCGTTACCAATAGTTTGAACAGAGTCAGGCAAATCGATTGTTGGAATTTGATTACCCCAAAAAGCTAAATCACCAATACTTTTCAGAGTAGTATCATCCGTCAAATCAATATTCTTCAAAGTTGAATAAATAAATGCACTATTGCCAATACTTGTAACTCCACTGTTGACCTTCACATTGGTTATCGTTTCATTGCTGGCAAAGGCATCATTACCAATGCTCGTAACGTTATATTGTTTACTATCCTTGGAACTATTATTCGTAACTGTAATTTGAGTAGGGATATTTATTGATGAGTCCGTCAATTGACTAGTTGTACCCGTCAAAGAAGCTTCACCAGTATCATCGTTGGTACTCCAAGTAAAGTCATTGGCATCGGTATGATCAGCATCTGATGTAATTGTATTAGCCGTAGTATCCACTGGTGTTAAAGCCGTTGGTGCTGGGGTAGTCGGCGTGGCTGTTGACGGTGTCGTAGTTGAATCAGTAACAGTTGATGTTGCTGAATTCGTGGAGTCATTTTCAATTGTTGTGCTTTCAACAACTGCAGTCGTACCCGATTGTGTCGTAGGAAAAGTTGATGTTACGGCTGTACCGGTAGTTTTAACTGTACTTGCTGATGTCGCTGGAGCCGTTTCTGAATCTGTAGTTACTGGTGCTTTTGGAGTTGCAGGATCAATTTCGTCCGAAATTGCAGACGACAATGTGGAGACTGGTGCTACATCAGGACTTGTTGTACCAGTTGAACTTCCGTTCTCTCCTCCACTAACATCAGTTGGTGTTGGAGTACTTGTTGTATTAGATTCTTTATTTTCATTTGTTGTATTTGAAGTTGTTAATGAACTGCCACTATCAGTCGTCGTAACATCCTTCACACTTGTATTTGAGCTTTCAGAAGGTGTTGGAACAGAACTAGTATCATCGGTAGTAGTAGCCGCATGAATAATGGCCTCATGGCCGAGTGTAGTTCCAAGTCCCAAAGTCATGGCTGCACCTGCAGCAATCAATAACTGTTTCTTGTTTAACATGATCTTCTTATTTGCCATAATAATAAACCGTCCTATTGAGATGGATTTCTCTGAACTTGTCTAAACATCTCAACCGTATACTATAACAATTCTTATTATTTTTTAAATATTTAGCACATGGTATTTATGCAGCAAGTTCATAAAAAAGAATGAACAAATAATATAGCAAAAAAGCCGACCATCTAGGTCGACTTTTATAAATAGATTTTAAAAAGATTGACTCATTTTTCAATAACAAATTCAAGCTTTTTTCACATTTTTATGTCTCATGACAAAAAACATAACAATAACCACAATCAAAGTACCCGTAAGCGCTCCAGCACTATCCAGTATAACATCTGTCACTGAGGGGGTTCGTCCACCAGTCAATCCTTGATGAAATTCATCGAAAGCCGCTAGACCAGTTGTCATTAACCATGGAACAAATACATTTAAAAAATGATTCTTTTTGAAGTACGTATAAAGTGCTAAACATAGAAATACCGCCAGAATCAAATATGTGCCAAAATGAGCTCCTTTACGAATAAAAAACTCTACAAAGTGATAATAGCCATCATTCGCAATCGACTGTTCCTTACCACCATAATTAAAATGGATCCGACTCAAACTGCTATTAAGCGGTTTGCCATGTACATATTTTTCTAGAAATGGGACTGAAGTTTGTTGCTTGTAGGTCATAGACGAACTGTAAAACAGAATCAGTTCAATCAAAACCACGCCGCCCCAGAACCACTTTTCATTTTTCTTTAACTTATCCATTATTTTTCATCCCAATTCACGGTTGAATTAAGTCTCTTGGCATCGTCAAAATAGCCCGAATGATATGAGGAATTAATTGCCCAATAATAAATTACGATTGAAAATATCATAATTACGAGAAAATCCCAAGGATATTGAATCAGATTGATCCCGCCAAAATGACTGCTACCAATCCACGAAATAATTGACAGTCCGACTAGATGAACAATCAGCCAAAGACTTGCATAAAACTTCTGTTTGAACTCTTTAAATCCACGACGAAAATCGTAAACAAAATATATAGGCAATCCCACAATAATAATCACGATAACTTCGACAGTTGTTGGAAACATTGACCAGTAAATTGCCAAACTAATTAAATCAAAAACCAATGGTGCCAATAATTTCATTCCTTGAATCTTCGTTGGGCGTTTGAAATTTGATCCCATTTTACGCAAACTACCGGCAACAACTGGGCCTGATAATAACGAAATCAAAGTTGAAGCTGCAACAACTCGTGACAATAATGCCCAATTTTTAAATAACATAATTAAAATCACACTGACAAAAAAATCGACCATTAGGGCAATTCTTGGCGTGCTGTAATTATTATTAGTATTACTCAAAATTTTAGGCAAATGCTTATTCTTAGGCATCGAAGACAATGATTTACTTGCTGAAGCGGAGAAAGCTATCCCACTTCCAATTGGCGAAATGAACGCTGTGAAGTAGATCAAAGTTGACAACCAATATACATTTAGGAGAATTGCCAGATCTGCGAATGGTGAGTTGAAACTAATCTGTGACCAACCACCACTGACGATTGATTTTGGCAAAGCTCCAATAAAGACAATTTGTAAAGCAATATAAATTAAAGCACTTATCAACAATGAATAAATAATTCCTCGACGAATATTAACCGCCGGTTTGACAATATCATTACCTAAATTAATTACCGTTTGAAAAGCCACATACGAATAAATAATTCCTGCACTACCAATGGCTACGAAAATTGATGACGTTCCATTAGGCATAAACTGATGAATCGTTGTTCCCATATTATTCAAATCAAAATGAGCTGAAACTAGCAAAATCATTGTAATAATTGGAACAGCAATTTTGAAAACTGAAATGAAATTATTAAATTTAGCCATAATCGTAACTGACCAATAATTTATCAACGTAAAAACTAAAATTAAAACCGTTGCCATAAGAATACCGCTGAAAGACAACTGCCCATTTTTCATGAAACCATGCGTCCATTGGGCCCATTTCCAAGGCCAAGTACTCATATACTGCGTGGATGCCACCGCCTCAATCGGTAAAATTGCTAAAAGTGAAAGCCAATTTGCCCATGAAAAAACGTGTCCTAACAGTGAACCATGCGTATACATTGTAAAGCGACTCATCGCCCCATCTTCAGGAAACATCGTTCCAATCTCAACGTAAACCATCGCAATCATCGCTACTAAAATGGCTCCCAAGATCCAAGCCACAATTGCAGCTGGTCCGGCTATTTTAGCAGCCTGACTGGAACCAAACATCCATCCTGAACCAATAATGGCACTTAGACCAAACATTACAGTTGAGAACAAATTTAATTTTTTATCCCTCATAAAATCACCAATCTATTATTTGCCGTCTCCAGAAACGAGAGTTTTCACCTGCTATGCGGACCGACTCGAGCCACAGTGCGGTGAAACTCTCATTTCATCCGACTAGTTTATTTCTCTAAATTAATACAACTAAATATTCTACATTATTAACCTCTATCGACATACGATAAAGGTCTGTTTGTGTTTCGATTTTGAATTAAATATGAAAATAAGCGAGATAACATATCCAATCCAAAACCAATTTAGCCTGCGGGTGACATCGATGCAGCGGCTATGGAGGTGGCGTTAGAGCTTTAGCTCTTACACCACAGGGCGAGTTTTGAAATTCGCGTACTTTGCGAAGTTCAAAATCGAGGTGCGAGACTTTGGCTCGCACCGGTCCTCGTAGCAGACTGCATCGATGTCACCCGCAGGCGGAACTGCCCCAAACCCAAAACAAAAAAATAGCCTCCATATTGGAAGCTATCATTACATTTTCTACTAAATTAGACTACTCTACCGTAACACTTTTGGCAAGATTACGAGGCTTGTCGACATCATTGCCACGAGCCAAACTTGCATAGTAAGCAATAAGTTGAGCAGGTACAACACTGATAATTGGTGAAATTAATTCGTCAATTTCAGGGATAATAATTTGGTCTCCAGCTTCAGCGTATTTTTGACTGGCAATAACAAGCACATGAGCGCCACGAGCTTTAACTTCTTGAATATTACCACGTGTATGACTGGCACCAACACCGTCATTTACATAGGCAATAACTGGGGTATTTTGTTCGATCAAGGCGATTGTTCCGTGCTTCAACTCACCAGCAGCAAAGCCTTCAGCGTGAATGTATGAAATTTCTTTCAACTTCAAAGCGGCTTCAAGTGATAAGGCATAATCAATACCACGACCAATGTAGAAAGCATCTTTTTGATCTGTTAGGAAGTCAGCAGTTAATTTCTTGATTGTTTCTTTTTCATCAACGATTGTTTGAATTCCATTAGCTGCTAAAGCTAATTGTTTCTTAACATCGAATTTCTTCGCATCATCCAGACCTTTTGCCATACCAAGAGCTTTTGCCAAGACTGCTTCAACAGCAATTTGAGCTGTATAAGCTTTAGTTGAGGCAACGGCAATTTCAGGACCAGCAAGCAATTCCATTGTGAAAGTTGCTTCACGTGAAAGTGTTGAATTTGGCACGTTAGTCATAGTCAAACTTGGCAAGTTCAATTCGTTAACTTTAACAAGGACTTGACGACTATCGGCAGTTTCACCACTTTGTGATAGGAAGATGAAGAATGGATGCTTAGATAATTTAGGCATGTGATAACCGAATTCACTACCAAGTTCAACGTCAACTGGTACATCAGCAACTTGTTCAAAAATATTTTGACCAACTAAACCAGCGTGATAACTAGTTCCGGCAGCGACAATGTACAAACGGTCAGCTTTCTTCATTTCTTCTAGCAAAGCAGGTTCAATGTTCATACTGCCATCGTCATTGAGATAATTTTGAGAAATCTTTCTCATAACGTTTGGTTGTTCGTCAATTTCCTTGAGCATGTAGTGTTCATAAGTACCTTTAGAAATATCACTAGCATCAAGATCAACTGTGTAAGAATCTCTCTTAACTGGAGTACCATCAAGCTTACTAATTTCAACGGAACCTTTTTTGAGAATAACAACTTCGCCATCTTGAATTTCAACAAATTGGTGAGTTTGATCAAGCATGGCCATCGCATCGGAACAGATAACGTTAAAGTCATCACCCAAACCAATTAACAATGGACTCTTATTTTTAGCAACGAAAATACGGTCAGGTTGTTCCTTGTCGACCATTGCAAAAGCATATGAGCCTTCAATCAAGCTAAGTGCTTTTCTAAAAGCAGCCTCACCATCAAGTCCTTCTTTTGCAAAGTGATCGACTAATTGAACAGCAACTTCAGTATCTGTTTGACTGCTGAAGTGAACGTCTGATAAATATTTAGTTTTGAGTTCTTCAAAGTTTGTTAGGACACCGTTATGTACGAGGTAGAAACGGTTATCTTCTGAAAAGTGAGGGTGGGCGTTTTCGATAGTTGGTGTTCCATGAGTAGCCCATCTTGTATGTCCAATACCGACAAGACCTTGAACATCGTCTGTTACGGCATTTTCCAATTTACTAATTTTACCAACTTCTTTAACCAAGTAATCTTTGCCCTCTTGGTTGTTAACGTAAATCCCGGCTGAATCATAGCCACGATACTCAAGCTTCTCTAATCCGTTTAATAAAATATCAGTAGTTTTATTATTTCCAATAACTCCAACAATTCCACACATATTAATCAATGCCTTTCTCGTATTGGTATAGTTCTTTTATTTTTAATGGTATAGTTCATTTCTTATACTTTATCATCTTGCGACAATGCCTAGAATACTAATCAAATGGTTTTTTGTCAAGAAAAGTTTAATATTTTTAAAAATTGGTACGGTTGGTATGTACCGATATTGTCTATATGGTATATATGTATAGGCCATTTGGGGTTTGCCGCCTGAGCAGAACGGTGATTATTGATGGATCTCATAAATACCAAAAAATGCACAAAAAAATAGATATTGAAGAATTATTTCCTCAATATCTGTTATTTATATTCGATTAAGATAAAAATCCGATACAACAGTAGTTCTAGCAATTCCAGCAACATTTTATTTAAAAACAACATCTCACTAAAAAATAAACTAGTTGGAAGAGCTGAGAGTATTCATCCGCAGCGAAAGTGGCGTTAGAGCTTTAGCTCTTACACCACCGGGCGTGTTGGAGACTTTTCGGTCTTTGAAAAGGCTTCAACCGAGGTTCGAGACCGCACTTTGGCTCGAACTGTACCGCGCAGCAGATGAATACTCTCAGCTCTGGAAACGGACCACTACAATACAACATGTATTTATTCCTTAATATCTAATATCTTATTCAAATTAATCTCAAAACTTTCAGTATTCTTGATCAACGGATTATGGAACCAGCCAATCCCTTCATTGACAACCTCACCAATCACTAAGGAACGGATACCACGGGTGATAGTCATTTTCACCTTGTCATCTGTAACAAATTTCTCGATAAAAGTATTCATCATCATTCTCAAATGCAAAGTTTCGTCACCAATAATTTCATCTTTAGAAATTTCAGCCGTTTTTAACACCAGCAACGACAAAGACAAATTGCTTAAACCAAACTTACGCATTACTTTGGCAACTTGAATTATGCCTGTCTTGCCACTGTACCCTAAGCATTCAGTCTTAATTTCATCGTCCAGTTTATCGAAATAATATTTGGTCAACGCTAAGTTCAAGTCGTCTCTATTTTTAAAATAAAAATACAGAGCCTGTGTTTTACAATCTAACTTTTCAGCAATACTTTTGAAAGTCGCTGAATCATAGTTGCTATCAGTGATTATCTCAATTGCTGCTTGAATAATTTTGTCTTCAGACAGATCACGTTTCTGTGTCATACGTGTTCCTCCTTGCTTCCACTTTACATTTTACACTCTGTAAATTACAATTACCAATAGTAAATAGGAGATGCTAAAATGACATTTTTGTCTTTGATTCTAATTGGTTTCGTAATTGGTGTTTTTGTAATATCGACTGGTGGTGGCGGTGCTGCCTTCTACTTAGGAGTACTAACAAGTCTGTTTCATTTGAGTGCTCCAGTAGCTGCAGCAACTTCACTTTTAACAGCTTTTCCATCCCTAGTGGTCGGTGCCTACGGTCATTATCGCACAGGAAATATTCGATTCAAAGTCGGCAATAGAATGATGATTTCAGCCATTCCTGCAGTCATAATCGGTGCTTGGCTTGCACCTTATATTCCAATAAAAATTTACACATGGATTGTTGCAATTATTCTGGTTGTCTTGGGAGTTCAAATCTTAATACAACATTTCTTCCCATCCAAATCCAAAGATTCCAAAAAGAAGTCCAGTAATGATGCTGTGAAAGCATCTGTATTCGGTGCCATCAGTGGTCTAATGGTCGGAGTTGCCGGATTAAGTGGCGGTGGTCCCATTTTAGCTGGATTATTATTACTCAATCTGGATATGGTTCGTGCAGCCGCTACATCCTCATACGTACTTGTTGGTACTACTGGCGTTGGGCTATTATTCCATCTATCTGGTGGCAATGTTGATTGGTCGATTGGCTTAAACCTAATGATTGGAGCAATTCTCGGTGCATTAGTAGCTCCCATTTTACTTGCAAAAGTAAATCCAGTTAAATTTAATAATTATGTCAGACCTGTTATAGGGGTATTGTTGGTCGTTATGGGATTAAAAATGGTCCTTTAAAATTTCAGATACTTCGGTCAATTTCTATTTTATTAACATAGTAAAGACCGAAAGTTTATTATAAAAAAATAGACATGAGTTTACCCATATCTTTATATATTGAGTCGCTTAAATCAATGTATAAAGAAGTGCTCATGTCTATTTTTGTGTTTTCATTTTTTTGAAGTTGTTGCCCATTTGGGGAAATAAAAGCCCTTTTTATATTGGCAGTGGCTCTAAAACGAGCTACACAAGGCCAATTTCTTCCGCTTTGCATAACTTCCCAAATCACGCACAAGTTCGGTGCGTAATTCGTGAAGCTACGCAAATGCTCGGAAATTCCCGGGCCTGTTCCACTCTCTCACCAAAACGAGCTACACAAGGGCAGCTTCCTCCGCTTTTCATAATTTTGTAAATCACACGCAAGTTCGGCGTGTAATTCACAAAACTACGAAAATGCTCAGGAGCTAACCGCCCTTGTTCCGCTCTCTAATTTAATTCACTCTTCACAACTTCCACAATCTGATCACAATATTCATTAACTTTTTCTTCTGTAGGTGCTTCACACATAACTCTCAACAATGCTTGTGTACCACTAGGACGTACTAGCACACGACCATCGCCATCCATTTCATCTTCAACCGCTTTAATTGAGTCAAGGATTGGTTGGTGTTGATCCCATGAGTTTTTATCTGCTACGGGAACGTTAACTAGCTTTTGTGGATAAATCTTAACGGGTGCGCCTAATTCTGCTAGGGTCTTGCCTGTTTCTTTCATGACGTGCAACAAGTGGATTCCTGTTAGCATTCCGTCTCCAGTATTCATGTATTCATACAAAACAACGTGTCCTGATTGTTCTCCACCGATGTTGTAATTGTTGGCACGGATTTCTTCAACAACGTGACGGTCACCAACGGCTGTTTGAACTGACTTCATGCCATTAGCTTCGATAGCTTTGTACAAACCTAGGTTACTCATAACTGTTGTTACGATTGTGTCTTTCTTTAAACGACCACCATCGTGCAAATACTTACCAAGGATGAACATAATCTTGTCACCGTCAACGATATTACCGTCAGCATCAACGGCAATACAACGGTCTCCATCACCATCAAAAGCTAATCCAGCAATGGCATCTGATTCTTTAACACGTCTTGCTAATTCTTCTGGATGTGTTGAACCAACGTTTTTGTTGATATTGATTCCATCTGGATGTGAAGCCATGATTTCAAAGTCAACGCCCAAGTCAGCAAACAATGTACTTGCTAAACGGCTTGTTGAACCATTGGCTGTATCCAAAACAATCTTCATACCACTCAAATCATCTGACAATGTTTGTTTCAAGAATTGGAGATACTTTTGAGCACCTTCTGGATAATCTGAAACGCTACCTAAACCTTCAGCTGATGGTCTTGGCAAAGTATCTTCTTTGGCATCCAATAATTCTTCAATTTCATCTTCAACGTCATCTGGCAATTTGTAACCATCTGAACCAAAGAACTTGATTCCGTTATCTTCAGCAGGATTGTGTGATGCAGAAATCATAATTCCGGCATCAGCTGAAACGGCACGTATTAAATAGGCAACGGCTGGAGTTGTAATTACATCAAGATCTAGCACTTCAATACCTACAGACAATAGTCCTGAGATTAAACTTGATTGCAACATTTGACCAGAAATACGTGTATCTCTGGCAACTAGAACACGTGGACGTGAGTCATTATTCTCTGAATGTTGTGTTAGAACGTAGCCACCAAAACGACCTAGCTTGAATGCTAGTTCAGGACTCAATTCCTTATTTGCAATACCTCTTACTCCGTCTGTTCCAAAATATTTTGTCATGAAAACTTACCCCCAGCGTATTATTCTTCGCTATTATTATTATCTTCAGTCGAGTCGTTATTTGACGAACTCGAATTATTGTTAGTACTACTACTGTCATTAGTTGACGTATTAGTACCATTACTGCTATTAGTGCTGTTCGATGAAGAACTGGATGACGAACCAGTATTAATCGTCACACTAATGCTATCAGGATCCGTAAAGGCTACTTTACTACCCAAAGCATCACTTAAATCAATTGACTTCTTGGTATTTCCGGTAACATCACTTACATCAACTGGCACATCAATTGAATCATCAATCGCATCCATTTGATCTTGCGTTCCGAAAATTCTGATGCTTTTCACATCAGATTCAAATGTGAAATTCGAGTTATTAGAATTTCCTGACTGTTTCAAGTTGATTGTTACTTGTTTGCTTTGAATAGTAATTGGAATTTTTACGTGAACCGTTTGTGGATCCAACGTAACATTTACAGTTTTACCATTTTTATCGAGTGCTTGCACTAAAACTTCTTGATCAAATGAAGATTTTATTCCTTTTGGCAAAATTGGTTTAACGATCACCTTGTTGATTTTTTCAATCTCAGAGGCAGCACCAGTAACTGTGACAGTATCAGGAGACACGTCAACTTTACCGGTTTCGTAACCAGTTGCTAAAGAATCTTTGTTGTAATCTACATCGACCGCAAACTTCTTAGTCTCACGTTGTTGAATATTAACGGTGACATACTTCGGTTTAATGCTATAAGTTAATTCACTGTTCAAGCCAGACTCCTTGATTTGAACACGGTGCTGTCCAATCGATAAGTCTTTTAAATTCAAATATAAGTTAAAATTTTGTGTGTTTTTTGTTGCTGTAACTAGAGCTGCCGGTCCTTCAATTGTTACTTTTACATTTTCTGGATAACCAGTGATGTAATATTTATCGACATCCGCCTGTAACTGTAAAGGTACTGTAAAAGTAGCCTTTTTTGTCACAGTTGAAGTGTTTGATTGATTAGAATTTCTGGTCGATCCAACGCCTGGCGTGCTTACAAAAAAGAACAACCATAAGGCACCGCAGAGGGCGATAAAGGCATAAAAATAATTACTATTTATTATCTTCTTTATCATCTTGGCCCTCCTTCTTCTTCCGACCAATTCTAAAGAAATCTAGTATTGAATGATTGTCACTTTCATTCGGATCCTTTAATTGTGCGTGAAGATACTTAAGATAATCTTCTCGAGAAAGATCAAGCATCATATGACCATTTCTGGTAATCATGACGCTACCAGTCTCTTCAGAAACAACAATTGTAATCGCATCAGTTACTTCACTGATACCAACTGCCGCTCTGTGACGCGTTCCCAATTCCTTAGGAATAGTATTACTCTCTGACAACGGCAAGTAGGCTGCCGCAACCGATATACGGTTATTTCGGACAATTACCGCCCCATCATGCAACGGCGTATTCGGTATGAAAATATTGATTAATAAAGCTCCCGTAACTTCAGCATCCAAATCAATACCAGTTTCGACATATTCTTCCAAACCAGTATTCATTTCCAAAGTTATCAAAGCACCGATTCGACGCTTACTCATGTACTGAATCGCCTGATCCAAACTTTCAATCAAGTGATTCTTTGTTTTGCCTTCTTCGTTACTCGTTGAACTAAACAGCGGCATTCGTCCCAAATGTTCCAACCCACGACGAATTTCAGGCTGAAAGATTATCACAATTACAATAATCCCCCAGTTGATCAATTGATCCATTAAAAAAGAAACCGTGTGTAGGTTCAAAGCCCAACTAATAAGCTTGATAACAAAAATTATCACGATTCCTTTTAGAAGCTGTACCGCTTTCGTGCCTCGTAACATCGACAGAACTTTATACAGAAAATACCAGACTACTAGGATATCAACCAAGTTAGCCAAGTTCTGCCATGTAAATATATTGCTTGGTATAAAATTCATTTTTATAGCTCCTTAGCAGTTCGAACTAATTATAACAAACAATAAAAATTATAAAAGTTCATCATATTTTAAATACTAGTCAGCTCCTATATTAATAACTTCTTCACTGTAATTTATATTTTGACGTAATTCATTGGCAGTCGCCTTACTGATTTTACCTTGTTCCAACATATCTTGGACAAAAGCTCTTTGATAACTCAAGGCCTTAACTTCCAAAGCTGCCCGGTCACCACTAAATTGCGGTGTCCGACCACGATACTTACCTTGTAGCAATTCCAAGCGATCTTCATAGTGACGTTGGAAAATATAAATCAAATTATCAGTAAATTCTTCATTATCCGACTGACTCAATTCTTGCAATTTAGCCAAAGCACGTTTAGCCCCAGCAGTTGAAATTTTGATAGAATCTTGATTCAACTGCTTGATATCATCATACTTCACAGAACGATAGAACCAGCGTCTTATTTGAAGATAAGTTCTTCTAAAGTAACTCAAGAAAAACTCAATCGTTGAATTGTATCGGCGATGCACAATATCTTTTTTATATTTAGCAATCTTGCGGTTCGCAATATCATACGAGTCATCCGAAATTTCATGATTAACGTATAATTCTTCAATTGCCTCAAGCTCACAATTAAAGCAAATGTCCCATAGTTCAGCATCTTTCTTACTCTTAACCCGACGTTTACTAATTTGATGACTAGCCATCTTCGGATTATGATTGCGAATACTCAAATTACGAATATCCTGCAAGTATTCCCCAATGACTGATGAATAGACAGCTGTATCACCATCATCCATCTCGCCACGTAATTTCTTGATAGTCTTATCCAAAATCACACGGTTAGCTTCAGCCTGCGTTAATTTGACAATTACTGGTTCATCTTCCGCGTCGTCTTCGTCCTCATCGTCAGTAGAGACAAACGTATTACCACGATAAGCAACCGGTGCACTATTTTTAGTTAGTAAAGGAATTAGAATTGTTGCCCCTAACAAACTAAAGATAATCACAGCACTAGCTAGAAACAACAGTAATGTTCGAGATGGGAATGGCGCCCCACCTTTAATAGTCATCGGTAATGATAAAACACCGACCATTGTAACGGCGCCACGCACACCAGAAATACCAGACATCAGGCAATCATCCAGTCTCGATTTAGACCAAAGCACGATTTTATTATCGCCATTATTAGAGAACGTCGAATAGACATAACTCCACGTTGCCCGAATCACAACTAACATTATCCAAATAATAAAGGCTAAGAAAGTTGCTCCAATAGTATTTATATTGTCGTTATGAACTAGTTCTTCCATGGCAAACGGAATTTCGATACCCAACAGCACGAAAACAATTCCATTGAGGACGTACACAACTAAATCCCAGGTTCGCGAGGTGACCATTTTAATTTCAGGTGTAAAGCTACTGAGGTTACGATTTGATGAAATATTCAAAATTCCAGCGATAACAACCGCTACAACTCCGGAAACATCAAATATATCTTCAGCAACATAATAGATAATAAATGGAATAATAATCTGAATTATGGCATGTAGAATCGAATCATCGACACCTTGGTTCATCAAGTACAATCTAACACCGTTGAAAATCCAGATCATCACGGCACCAACTAGGGCACCGACGATAGAAATATGAAAGAAATCAATCGTTGCATCCTTCAATGAGAACATCCCAGTGACTGTAGCAGCGACACCGTATTTAAAACAGATCAATCCGGATGCATCATTGATCAAACTTTCCCCACTGATCAAATGCATCAGTTTATCGGGAATATGTGCCTTTTTAGCAATTGACTGTACCGCAATTGGATCGGTTGGTGATAAAACAGCAACCAGCGTAAAGGCCGTAGCCCATGGTAATGTTGGAATGAGCCATTTAACAAAAACTCCTCCAACCAAGGTTGAAATAACAACCAGCACAATCGCATTTCCTAAAATGGGACCTTTTAATTTCCACAGCTCTCGTTTCGGAAAATTATTCCCATCGTTAAACAGAATTGGCGCAATAAACGCTAACAAAAACCACTCGGTATCGACATATATCTTAACGTGCATAAACAAAGCAGCTAAAATACCAGCAGCAATTTGTAGCAAACTGGGCGGAATCGACACAAAGTAGTGACTTACAATATTGGCAATAATTAAGAGTGAAAGAATCAAAATAATTGATTCAAGTATTTCCACAGACAACACCTACCTATTAATTTTAATGAAGGTTGACTGTCTACAGGGATGAGAATATTAACCTGCTATGCGGACCGGCCCGAGCCAAAGAACGGTCTCGCACCTCGGTTTGAAGCCTTACCAAAGTTCGGCAAGTCTCCAAACTCGCCCGGTGGTGTAATGGCTAAAGCCATAACGCCACACCCACAGCTGGTTAATATTCTCATCCCTTCCGACTAATTTATTTTTTAAATAACACAAATAACTGTCACAACATTATGTAAAGTTAATTTAGTTATACAACCTTAATTTCTCTTAGTTCAAAAGTTCAAAATCAATCCAAATACCGTCTCCGGTTGTCAGTAATGCAGTCTGATGTGTGATCCAAGGTATCACTATTCAACAGATTACATTACTGACAACCGGAGATTAAAAACATAATAAATACTCAGATTAAGAAAATGACCAGATTATTCATTAGTCTGATCACAGTAAATTCATTTAAAAAGGCTTTTTTACTTCTTATCCTCACCGATAATACGGACTTCCGTTTTTAGTTCAACGTCAAATTTCTCTTTAACAGTCTTTTGAATCAAGTGAATCAAGTTCAAATAATCGGTTGCTGTTGCATGCTTAATATTGACGATAAACCCAGCATGTTTCATGGAATCTTGTGCCCCACCAACTATCTTGCCTTGAAGTCCAGCTTTAATAATCAAAGGACCAGTGAAATGACCCTTTGGACGTTTGAAGACACTACCACATGAAGGATATTCCAATGGTTGCTTTGAACGTCTCAACTCATTTAGTCGATCCATTTCCTCTTGAATAGCATCTTTATTACCACGTTTTAATGCGAACGTAGCGCTTATAACGATGCCACCGTTCTCTTGAACGATACTGTGACGGTAACCGAATTGCATATCTTCATGCGTTAACGTTGTAATTCGACCATCTGGCATCAAGACTTCAGCTGATTCAAAGACATCAGTGATTTCACCACCATAAGCACCGGCATTCATAAAGACTGCACCACCGACACTTCCGGGAATTCCAGCAGCAAATTCGATACCAGTTAAACCAGCTTTTTGAGCCGCAATTGTTGTATTAATGATTGTAGCGCCCGCTTCGGCTGTAACGCTGGTTTCAGAAACTTTGATTTCATGGAAGTTAGGCAAAATAATTACAATGCCTCTGATTCCACCATCTTTGATAATCAAGTTGCTGGCATTACCGATTACTGTGATAGCAACTTTACTAACTCTTGCTGTATCAACGATTTCAACTAGTTCATCACGTGTTTTGGGAAAGGCCAAAACATCAGCCGGACCGCCGGTTTTGGTAAAGGTATATTTACTTAAAGGTTCATTTAATTTAAATTCAATATTTGGTAATTTTTCAACTGGAAAATTCAACATTCATCATCCTTTTGCTACTAAGACTTACTGTATAATTTTATCACATAGTTAGAAACATAACGAACTAACAAGCCTAACAATAATGCTATAATATTTGCGAGGTGATTTTATGAAACTTATATCTTGGAACGTCAATGGTTTACGTGCCGTGGTTAAAAAAGATTTTGCTGAAATATTCAAAGAATTGGATGCCGATGTCTTTAGTATTCAAGAGACTAAGCTTCAAGAAGGCCAAATTGATCTCGACCTAGATGGTTATCATCAATACTTCTTCTATGCTCAGAAAAAAGGTTATTCTGGGACAGCTGTTTTCACTAAACAAGAACCTATTAGCTTCAAACAAGGACTTAATATTGAGGAGTTTGATGATGAAGGTCGTACTATCACACTCGAATTTCCTAATTTTTACTTAATCAATAGTTACACTCCAAATTCACAACCAAAATTAAAACGGATCGATTATCGGATGCGTTATGACGATGCTTTAAGAGCATATATGTTAAAATTATCGGCCGATAAACCAGTTGTTCTTTGTGGTGATCTAAACGTTGCCCACGAAGAAATTGATTTGAAAAACCCTAAGAGTAACCACAAGAATCCGGGATTTTCTGATCAAGAACGCGACAAGTTTACGGAATTATTAGACAGTGGCTTTATTGACAGTTTCCGTTCACTTCATCCTGACGAAGCTAAATATTCATGGTGGAGTTATCGTTTTAATGCTCGCAAGAATAATGCGGGTTGGCGTATTGACTACTTTGTTGTTTCTCAAAATGGCAAAGATTTAATTAGTAACGCCGATATACTCAACGATGTTTACGGATCGGATCACTGCCCAATCGAATTGGATTTAGATATTCCGTCTACAGAGCCGGGAAATATTCACTAGCTGTGCGGACCGGTCCGAGCCAAAATGCGGTCTCGAACCTCGGCACACAAATATTTCCCAGCTCTTCCGACTAGTTAATCAGTAATAATAAAATGTAAAAGTATACAAATGTATTTATCAATTTCTAAACGATGAACTATTTTTAATAGGTTATCAACTCACATCGTTCATATTAAAGGAGAATAATTAATGGATTTTGTTTCTATGGATTTTGAAACTGCCAATGGTAGTCGTAGCAGTGCCTGTTCACTGGCTCTAGTTTTAGTACGTGAAAGCCAAATTGTCGACAGCTTTTACACATTGATCAATCCCCGCGAATACTTCAGTCCTCGCAATATTCAAATTCACCATATTCGCCCTGAAGATGTAGCGGACGCTCCAACATTTGACCAAGTCTGGACCCATATCAGTCCTTTATTTGACAACAGTCACTTAGTTGCCGCTCATAACGCTAGTTTTGATAACAGTGTTTTAAAAAATACCCTATCAAATTACAACATTATGGTGCCTAAGTATCAGACAATTGATACTTTACGGACAAGTCGCAAATTTTATCCACAGTTTCCTAATCACAAATTAAATACTGTTTCCGATGAGTTAAATATCGACTTAAAGAATCACCACAATGCCTTAGCCGATAGCGTGGCCTGTGCAGAAATTCTTTTGAAAACTGAGCAACAATTTGGAATCGAACAAATCAAAAAAATGGTTAAAATTACAGGCTAATACCTAAATAAATAGGAGTTATATCATACCTGATCATCTCAGGCGTGTGATATAACTCCTATTTTTATATAGTTAACTGTTTAAATTTCAAATTAGTCGGAATGAATGAGAATATTTACCTGCCGTGGGCGTGGCGTTATGGCTTTAGCCATTACACCACCGGGCGTGTTTGGAGACTTGCCGAACTTTGGCAAGTCTTCAAACCGAGATTCGAGACCGCACCTTGGCTCGGATCGGTCCGCATAGCAGGTAAAATATTCTCATTCCTGTGGACGTCCCCAGTTAAACCATCTTTTTCATTATTAATGTTTTTTTAGTTTCAGACTCAGTTGTAAAACCATATTTTTGATAGATATGGATAGCAACTGGGTTATTTTTGTATACTTCTAGAAAGATTTCTTTTACTGGTGATTCAGATGCCCAATCGAGTGCCTCTTCTAAAAGAAACGAAGCGATACCGTTATTCCAAAATTCCTTATCAACAACGACACCAAATTCAACTTTATCGTCATCAGAATTTTCCAAACGACAATAACCAACAATTTGACCGTCAAAGTCAGCCACAATCAATTCATCATAATCAGAATGATAAATTGCATCCAATGCAATCTCTTCATCAGAAACTGTGACATCTTTCATATCATCATATGAAATGAAATCACTCTGCTGACTAGCTTTTTTCAAAAAATCTAGCAGACTCTGAGCGTCATCTGGAATTGCTTCACGTAATTTTAGTTGTTCGCTCATACTAAGTCACCGAAACCACGATCATCAAATGTGTCACCATGCAATTTAAAGACAACTTCACGATCAGTATCAGACAAACGTTTGATATTAATTGAAATGTGTTCGTCAGGAATCTCATCCTTAATAAATTGTGGCCACTCAACAATGGTAATTCCATCGCCGTCAAAGTATTCGTCAAAGCCTAAATCCTCATCTGGACTGCTTTCCAAACGATAAGCATCCATATGATAAAGTGGCACACGACCATCTTTATACTCACGAATCAATGTAAAAGTTGGACTCTTAACGTTACGCTTGATTCCCAATCCGCGAGCCAAACCACGAGTTAGAGTAGTTTTACCAACACCAAGGTCACCATTCAAAACGACAACATCCCCCGCTTGTAACAAATGGGAAACCTTCTCGCCTAGTTTTTCTGTATCCTCATATGAATGAGTTGTTAATTGATATTCAAGCATAATTTCTCCTTAAAGTGCTAAAGCGGCTGTTAAAATAGCTGACTTGTAGACGTCCTCTTCGTTACAACCACGTGATAAGTCAGAAATTGGCTTAGCGAGTCCTTGCAAGATGGGTCCGATAGCTTCAAAGCCACCAAATCTTTGGGCAATCTTGTAGCCAATATTAGCTGATTGTAGTTCTGGGAAAACGAAGACATTAGCGTGACCAGCAACTTTTGAACCGGGAGCCTTTTGGACACCAACACTTGGGACAAAAGCGGCATCAAATTGTAACTCACCATCTAATGGCAAGTCTGGAGCTAATTTGTGGGCAATTTCTGTTGCTTCAGCTACTTTAGTAACATCGTCACTCTTGGCACTACCTTTGGTTGAAAAACTAAGCATAGCAACTTTAGGGTCAATATCAAACAATTTTGCATCGTGAGCCGTTTGAACAGCAATTTCAGCCAACTCTTGGGCATTGGGATTAATGTTGATAGCACAATCAGCAAACATGTAACGTTCGTCACCCTTTTGCATGATAAATGAACCACTAATTCTTGAGTTACCAGGAGCAGTCTTAACAATTTGTAAGGCAGGACGAACTGTATCGCCAGTTGAGTGAATTGCACCAGAAACCATTCCGTCAGCTTTGTCCATATAAACGAGCATCGTACCGAAGTAGTTGTTATCTAGTAACATTGTTTCAGCTTGTTCTTTGGTATTCTTACCCTTGCGACGTTCCACGAATTTTTCAACCATTGTTTCAAAATCAGCGTATTTCTTAGGATCAATGATTTCAACACCAGTGATATCAAATGATTTTTCAGCAGCAATCTTTTCAATTTCAGCTCGATTACCAATTAAAATAGGTTTCAAAATATTTTCTTTAACTAATCGAGTTGCAGCACCTAGAATTCTAGGTTCTTCACCTTCTGGGAAAACAATCGTTAAATTCTTTCCGTCAATCTTACTTTTTAGGCTGTCAAATAAATCCATTACTTTTCCTCCGTTTCATCGGCACTTGCAGGTAATTGCCAATTAATTTCTTCTTCATTATAGTTTAAAAGAGCTTGATTTGCTTTAGAAAATGGCTTGGAACCAAAGAAGCCATAACGTGCAGCAAATGGACTGGGGTGTGTTGATGAGATAACAGTATTCTTAGTTTCATCAATCAAAGGAATCTTGCTCTTAGCCGCGTTGCCCCATAATAGGAAAACAACTCCGCCACGTTCTGATAGCGCATGGATTGCATAGTCGGTTAATTCTTCCCAGCCTTGACCCTTGTGAGAGTTAGCTTGTCCACGTCTAACGGTTAAAACCGAGTTCAACAATAAAACACCTTGTTTAGCCCATGACTTCAAATAACCGTGATTAACTGGGGTACAACCAAGATCATCTTGCAATTCTTTGTAAATATTGCGCAATGATGGTGGAATCGTTATTCCCGGTGCGACTGCAAAACTGCAACCGATAGCTTGGTTTGGTTCGTGATAAGGATCTTGTCCTAAAATAACAACCTTAGTTTCTGAAAAAGGTGTCCAGTCAAAAGCTTGGTAAATTTTGTGCATTTCCGGATAAATAGTTTGTGTATTGTACTCGTTTACAAGAAATTCTCGCAACTTTTCGTAATACGGTTTGTCAAATTCGCTATTTAAAACTTCTTGCCAATCATTTTTTATTAAGTTTTTCAAATTTACACCTACCTGTTTTGATATAAAACTACGTAAAATATGGTAACATTCACTTATAGCATAACGCATTCGGAGGAAACTTTATGATTAAATTAATCGCATCCGATATGGATGGTACATTACTAAATGAGAAGATGGAGGTGTCCAGCCGTAATATCCAAGCAATCAAGGACGCTGAAAAAAATGGCATCGAGTTTCTAATTGCGACTGGACGTGGATTAAGTGAGGCCAAACCATTTTTGAAAAATCATGTTCATCCTGGTTTCATCACTTTAAACGGGGCTGAAGTCTTTGACCCCAAGGAAAAACTAATCTCAAGTAATCCTCTTTCTCGCGAGGCACAAAAGAAAGTTGTCGCATTATTCAACAAATACAATGTCTACTTTGAAGTCATTACCGATAAAGGTATCTTTTCCAACGACCGTGAAGCTAGAGTTACTAACCTAGCTAACTTGTTAATGAAGTTGAACCCTGGTACTTCCTTCAAACAAGCTCTCAAAGATACACAAGAACGTGTCAAAATGATGCCAATGAATTTTGTCGACAATTACAATGACGTTCTTAACAATGATTCATATCAAATCATGAAGTTAATTGGTTTCAACGAACACGAACATCGTATTTTAGCACCACTAAAGAAAGAAATTACCAAAACAATCAAGGATGTTGTTCCAACATCTTCTTCACCTAACAACGTAGAAGTTAATAGTATCGACGCTCAAAAAGGAATTGCCCTTTTACAATACGCCGATAACAAGAATATTTTACCAGAAGAAATCATGGCTATTGGTGACAATTTAAACGACTACTCAATGATCAAGAGTGCTGGAGTCGGTGTCGCTATGGCAAATGCCATCCCTGCAATCAAGGCAATTGCTCAAACGCAAACTGATAGTAATATCAACGATGGCGTTGCCCAAATAATTGAGCAGACCATTGCGGATAATCAGACCCAAGGTTAATTAATGGAACTTTATATTCGAAAAGCAGATTTGGCAGTTGGTAATATTCTTGTCGTTGCAAATCAGAATAAGGAAACAACTTTTATTGCTTCGCGTGATAAAGACAATCCGTTTCTGATTAAATTATACAATCGCTTAAATACGTTAATTGGTGAAATAAAGCTTAAAAATAATTTTTTGAAAATTTATTCAATCGAGATCAACGGCGAAGAAAAAGCTACTATCAACGCTGTGCCAGTGATCGACTTAAAGTATGTTTATCTCAGCCAAGCCAATTGGAACGTCGTCGGTAACCTAGTCGCTTCCAAATACCATGTCACTAAGGCGGGCAAAGAAATTCTCAGAGTTCAACCGACAATTCTGAGTCAAGGACATCCTGGATTGGAGCTTTCGTTTGAAAACATGGATGACAGTCCGATGGGCACTCTCTTAGCAATCTTTTTGGATAAATATATCAAGTTACCTATGTTAGCCCCAAAAGCCGATTTAGATAATTTAGGCATGAAGTCAAAGATGTCTTATTTGAATAATTTTAAGAACAAGTGTGAATAAGGGCCGCCTCCGGTTGTCAGAAAAAATAGTCCTGCTATGGGGACCGGTCCGAGCCAAGGTCTCGGACCTCGATTTGAAGCCTCGCAAAAACCGCGAGTCTCCAAAATCTTCCCGTGGTGTAATGGCTAAAGCCATAACGCCACCTCCATTGCTGGACTATTTTTCTGACAACCTCCGGCTAGTTGAACTGCTTGATTCAGTATAAATCTATATCAAAAAAACATTATACAAACACATTTAGTTCACAAAAAGAACCCCATGAAAATCATGGAGTTCTTTTTGTTATATCAAAACATTTTCTTTAATTTTATAATCAAACGCTTCATTAGCTTTCAACGAAATCACCTGATCCACAACCTTAACCGTACAATCATGGTCGGCTTTAATCGACAACTCCTGATCATGGAAATCAAAATGATATTGAACTCCACGATAAGTTTGGCTAAACGACAACTTCGTCCAAGTTGTTGGCAATTGTGGATTAACTGTCAATTGCTCGTCTTCAAAGCGAACGCCCGCAAAGTCACGCATGATAACTGTCAAATCAGCTCCCATTACTCCGGTATGAATACCTTCTGCAGTGGTACCTCCTTGAATATCATCATAATCTGACCTGACCGCAACCTTTAGTTTCTTCCAAGCAGCATCAGCATCCCCTAATGCTGCATCGACACTGGCATAAACCGGACGAGAAACGGTTGAACCATGAACTGTTCTGGATAGATAGTAATCACGATTTTGCAAAAGCCATTCCTTAGGCAATTTATTACCTAACTTTTCAATCACCGAAGCCATGACTTTGGGTCCCAAGTTATAAATCATCATCAAAGTATCAGCTTGTTTATCAACTTGATAATCATTAGATGACTTACCTTCTGACTTCAAAATCCGATCAATTCGGTGAATATCACCATATTTCTTCGCATAAGCTGGCAAATCTAACTCTTGCAATTCAAAGTAATGATTATACTGCTCGATAACCCCATCTCTTGTCACATTAACGGCCAAATTTTGACTGACTTCTTGAGCTTTTGCTAACAAGTCATCATCGAAATCTGACTCTTGACAAGCCTTTTCGAAAGCCTCGGGAACGGCGTCTTTCAAATCTAATAACCATGATAACGACCAAGCTAACATCAAATTGGTATAGGCGTTATCTGACAATCCACCTGTCTTCGTATTAGGATAAGCTTCATGAAATTCATCTGGTCCCATTATACCTGACAAGTGATATTTATTGCCGTCATACTCAACTTTATTCAACCAGAATTTGCTTGTTTGGAGTAATAAATTTAAACCACCATTGACTAACAAATCATTCTTACCAGTAATTTGAGTATAGCTCCAAAGATCGTAGACGATTGCCAAAGATACATGGCGTTGCAACCTTGAATTGTCAGGATACCACGAATTTGTCATTGGATTGAGGTGAATAAATTGTGCTTGTTCATCCCCAATACCAGCTGATTGCCAAGGATACATTGCTCCGTGTTCCAACTGCAAATGAGCATTTTCCATAGCAGCTTTTAACCGATCGATGCGATATTGAATAATAGCTTTAGCTGCCAAAGGTTCATTAGCTGAATAATAAGGAACCATGAATAACTCATCCCAGAAAATGTGACCACGATAGCCTTCACCTGTTAGTCCACGAGAACCAACCGAGGCATCGAAATGGGGATTGGATAATTCTGAAGCAGCTTGGTGAAGTTGGAAAATATGCAATCGAATTAACTTTTGAATATCACTGTCATCAGTTGTCAATTTAATATCTGACTTCTGCCAGAATCCTTGCCAATGATCCAAGTTAGTCTGATAAATATTTTCAAAACTACTTTGCTTGAGAGCTTCTTCAACAATATTCAAAACATTAGCTGTTTCATGACTTGTAGCAACGGCCATAACTCGATTAATTATTAAAGGCTCATCTTTTTGTAAGTGAACCGTAGCAGAATCAACCACAGATTCATCAGTATAAGTCGTCGCAAAGTCAGTCAGATCACTAGTTGTCTTAGCTCCGAGTACAAAGTTTATTTCCGACTGTAATGTCTCGCCTTGTAACATGTGATCAGAAGTTTTAGTTACAGCAAACTCCTGGCTATTAAAGTTACGATAACGAGCAACATTCTTATTCTGAACTTTGCCATCAATAACCAATTCAACTTTTACATCAGCTTCAAAATCCAAGCTCAACTCGATTTTCAAAGCAAATTGATGGTAATTTACTGGATCACAGATTTTAGTTGTCTTGAGAAATAGCTTTCCCTTTTCAATTGAGAACGTCATTTTTTCAATTAAAGTACCGTGTTCCATATCTAATTGTGCCAATCTATCGCTATAAGGAACCAATAGTTGCGTTTGATTGACAGTGATTTTTAATAATTGCGGATTCGGGAAGTTAACCAAATCTTCATTAACGACCTCTCGATCATTAACCTCTGTTTTAGTTTGATTAAAAACACCTGCTACATATAGACCGGGATAATGATCATCGCTATAACGGCTAATTACAGGTGCTCCTCGCCATCCTAGATAACCATTACCTAGAGTGAGGATTGATTCTTGTCCATAAGATTTAACACCAGTTGGCGTATCCCGATAAGTAATTTTCCAATCTTCAGTCATAGTCTAAAAACTCCTTAGCTATTTATTTGTAGCATCTTTAAAGACGTTCTTCTTTTGAGCAGCCTTAACTTTATCCAAGTCAGCATCACTAAAGCCCCAGAAATATACACAAATGAAGGAGACGATTATTGTAGCAGCACTAGCAATTACGAAAGTCCAAATATTACTTGGGTTTGTCTTTGAGAAGAATGATGGGAATCCGATCAATGAACCTGTGAAACCAAACATATCAACTTTCAATAGTCCAGCGATGAAACCACCGACAGCACCACCGATATTAGCCATCCAGAATACGTGACCATACTTCAAGTTAATACCATACATAGCGGGTTCTGTAACACCAGCATAACCTGATAAAGCACCGGCTAGTGATAAACCTTTGATGTCAGCACGTTTTGTTTTAGCCCAAACAGCCAAAGCACCAGTACCTTGAGCAATCATAGTAAAGTTGATCAAAGCGTTTAGAACAGAGTGTCCAGTCATAGCGATATCGTTTGAAACGATAGGAACAACCATCCAGTGAAGTCCGAAGATAACTAGAACTTGATACAAACCACCGATTACTAATCCAGCAACAGCTTCATTTGCTGTAACAAGCATGTTGATGCCGGCAGCCAAACCACTTGAAATCAATGAAATAACTGGTCCCATAATTACTAAAACAGCACTTGCAACGATAAACAATGTGAACAATGGTTGTAAAATTGAACGAAGACTTAAAGGTAGAACTTTCTTAAGCCAATTACCAACTGGTCTAGCCAACCAAGCAGCAAAGATAATTGGGAAAATTGAATATGTGTACTGTGGGATGTGAATTGGTAGGCCAAAGAATTCAGCGTTCATTGGAATGCCTAAGAAAGTTGCCATCCCTTTTGTTGGTGCAGCCCAGAGAGCGGCAATTGTAGGGTGAACTAAAACACCGGCAATCGCACCAACAACGATTGGATCAGAATGCAACTGTTTAGCTGCAGAGAATCCAACCAAGATAGGTAGGAAGTAAAAGGCGGAATCGCCCATTGCGTTAATAATAATGTACGTTGTTGACTTAGTATCAATTAAATTCAAGTTAAATGTGAATAATGTTAAAAATCCCTTTAAAATACCAGAAGCAGCTAGCAAGCCGATAATTGGAATCATTGATCCGGTAATTGTTCCAATCAAAACTTGGAAAGCCTTAGTAATCCAGCCCCAAAGGTTCTTAGGACGTTCAGCTTTTTGTGCAGCAGCTCCAGTTTCAGCAACAGCTGATTGAGTAGCTTCTTCATCTGCAAAACCTTCACCCAATTGGGCGATAACTTCGTCATAAACCTCTGTAACAGCAGGTCCAATAACAACCTGATATTGACCTAAACCGGCGTTATACAAAGCTCCGGCTACACCATCAAGTGCAGTAATCTTATCTGTTTGAGCTTTCTTTTCATCTTTCAAATAAAATCTCAAACGAGAAATACAGTGAATAACTTTATTTATATTTTCAGCTCCCCCGACACCAGCAATTATCTCTGATGCTAAAGCTGAATAATCTTTACTCTTTGACATTTTGTTCAGTCCCTCCATATCATTTTGCGGTTGCTTGTCCGATTGATTGATTCTTAGTTACTGGTTCTTCAGCAACATTCAAAGACTTTAAATTAGTTTTTGAATTAGGAATCAAAACCATTACGGTCGGATCAAGTTTATTTGTTATAATTTGATTCCAATCGATATCGACTAACGGTGTCCCCGCCTTAACATTTTTACCTTGTTTAACAAAAATCGTAAATGGTGCACCTTTCAATGAAACTGTATCAATACCAATATGAATCAAAAATTCTAGACCATCATCACGTTCAATACCAACTGCATGTCCTTGCGCAACGGTTACTTTGCCACTGATTGGTGCAAGCAATTCAGAACTACTTAGGTCAGGCTTAATTGCAAAACCATCACCCATCATCCCCTGCGCAAAAACAGGATCTGAGACAGTCTTCAGATTTACGATTGTCCCGTCAATTGGCGCAATCAGTTCATCTGTTGATTCATGTTTATTAAATCCAAACATAATTTTTACCCCCTCTGTTGTTGGTATTTTTAATGATGCCTTCGAGCAAATTCAACACTACTGAACTTATCAGCTCGGTGTCGTGATTCGGTATAAGATAATATTCGACTATCCGTTAAATGAGTTTCACTACGGACGACCACCATCGGCATTGATTGGTCAATTTTCAAAAGATTACAATCATCATATTCAGCGTTTTCAACTGTCAAATGTTTGATTGCATAATCGACTGTCAAACCCAACTTACTTTCAAAGTAATTGAATAATGAATCCTCAGCATCCGCTTTGGGAACATCTTTGGCAACGTCCTCATTGATATAATCATAATCAAGAATCGTTGGAATACCATTAACTACCCGTGCGCGGACAATCAATTGAGAATACATTTCTGGTGATCCAAAACGTAATCGCTCCGGAACTAAGACGTGATTTTGAATTTTCAGTACGCGGTTGACTGAATCCAATCCACTCTCTTTAACAATTTCTTTATAACTTTTTATTGATGAAACGGGGAAAAGAAATCTTTTCTTAGCTAAGACTAAACTGCCTTTTCCACGAATCGTCTGAATATATCCTTCATCAGCTAGCAGCTGCATCGCCTTACGCACCGTTTCCCGGGATACATGGTAACGCATGACCAATTGCTGATTACTGGGAAGGATTTCTCCGGATTGATATTTCTTGGTTTGAATATCACTTAACAAATCATGATATATCGTCAAATACTTCTTCATATGCCCTCCAACAACTCCTAGACTACCACAACCAGAAACCGCTTACATCACTGCTTATGCGGGATTGAGCTAAAAACCTAGACAAGTTGGTCGTCATTAGTACTACACAACGGCATTAAAACTAGACAAGTTTTTAGTAAACTTTGTTGTGGTATGAATTGGTTAATATTTCAAGCTTAGATTTTAATCGTATTTATTTCAAATATATTTAAAGAATTGTAAAAGATTAGTTGTTTCAGTATGTGTCATGAATTATAAAGGCATTTTATCCAATAAATTTTTCTCATATTTGAAATCTTCTTTAAAGCAAAAAACGACAAATATTCAGCTAGAAACTGAATATTTGTCGTTTTTCTGGTTATTTTGTTAAATCATATTGCATATGATCATACAAGTGGCTACCAATATATAATTGGCCAACCTTCTTAAAACCAGTCTTTGTGTATACATGTTGAGCTGGCTCATTATTTACATCAACGTTCAAACTTAAAATCTTTTCACCACGATCACGAATCACGTCAATGAAGTGTTCCATAGTTTTGGTTCCGATTCCCTTGCCCTGGAATTCAGGAGCAACAGCAAATGAATCCAAGTACCATTCACCAGGCCAAGCTTCCTTATCACCAAACAAGTTCTTCTCTTTAATGCCGTATTTGTGCATAATCTTGACTAATGGTTCGTCAATACCATCCTCAAGTTCTTCAGGATAGCCGACCATAATGGCTACAACTTTGCCATCAATCTCGTTTACAAGGATATTTCCAAGACCATAACGATAGCCAGGTTGGAAGAAACCTTCTTTGATAACCTGTGCCATCTTTTCGTCGCCAACTTCTTTAAAAACATCTAATTCCATCTCATCGAAGATTTGGAACAAAATTGGCAATATCTGGTCTGCATCCTCTTCTTTTGCATATCTAAACATCTTTTCACCTCAATTATATATGATACATGATTTTTAGAATTTCTCAAATTTACTCGGGTTTGTTTTCCTTTATTCCACATAAAAAAAGGTAATGATTTTTATTTAAATCATTACCTCAGGGGTTTGTAAAATTATTGTCAGTAATATCCCCTTTTTTTATTTTTGTATGAAAATTAAATGCCGATTTCAGAAATTAAGCCAAAATTTCTCTATGGTTTAATAACAATTGTTTTCTAATTTCTTCTATAACTTCGTTGCTTAGAATATAGTAACGTTCTGTAGACCATTGCTGAAATATTCTTATATAACCAACAATCAAATACAATCTTTCTTTTGAATCAGTGTTTTCACAATAATTAAGAATCAAATCATTAAGTAATTCGATTACTTTCTTAAAGCGAATCACCTCTTCTGTTTGCTTGTACAAATTTAAACAAAAGGTCTTGTTCTCAGAAACATAATTAATAAAATTATTAATTACATCTTCAAACGTTTCACTATTTTCGGTAACATTTTTCAAAATCACTTCATCAAAAACAGTTTTGTAGACATCTTCCATAAATCCGATTTCCGTATAAATGGTCAGAATATCTAATTTAGATTTACTTGATAGATCATAAACCGTAAAACGTTCAAATCCAGGTGCTGATAATATATTACACACCGTCTGAATCACGCAATTTTTTGTATTATTCAAGCTTCTAGGCTCCATTCTTAGATTTGATAGCGCCTCATCTCTTGGTGCTTCATTATAGTAGCAAACGACCATACAATTAGATAGCCATTTTGTACGATTTATCAATTTACTTTGTTATAAAAATTGACTATCCAATAAATAAAAATTTAAAATCTATCAATATTTAACTATGCTTTCCGCTGTTAAACAACCATTTGCCAGAATTATAATTAATAAACGAATTGTCTGAGGAGGAACCAATATGAATCGTAAACGAATCGCTCTATTAACCGGTCTAACGATTTTAACAGGCACCATAGTCAATACCACTAATCCATTACGTTATGCTACAAAAGCGCATGCTGAAACCGCTCAAAACAAACCTAACTTAAAACCCAATTCCAAGTATCCAGACATTTCCAAAGAACTGGATCTCACCTCGATGGAGCAATATAGCAGCGTTAATTTATTCATGAACGTCACTTTGAAGAATTTCTACGTTAAAGATTTAACAATTGACGACTATGGACAATATCATCTACTATTAGCCCCTATCAAGAGCAGTAACCAATATTTTCTAATTGTGACTAAGTCTAAGCAAGTCATTAAAAAGAACAGTAGAATCAGCGTACAGGGATTCTTAAACGGTAAAACCAGAATTGATGATAAACAGATTAATTCCGGATTAAATCAGAAGTATTTGAATAAGAAAGTTGTTTCAATGCTTGCTGACAATATCAGCTTATAAAAAATTTCAACCGGCCTAATCTAAACTGCTCTGTTAAGGTAGAATTAAACTATCAGACTAGAAATAAAGAAGGCCGTTTTATGGTTACCTATAAAGAAAAATCACAAGCCATCCTACAAGATGAAAAAATATCCAATGCACTCGATGCTGCTGGACTTACATATGAAGAAAAAATCAAATTGGTTACTAGAATATTGTCAGTCAACAAATCAGTTGCATCATCTATTAAGAAACAAAGCTATCAACATCTTCCCGATTCTTACATAGTTTTAGACTTGGAAACAACTGGTTTAACAAACTATGACGAAATTATTCAATTTGCTGCATTAAAGGTGCAAAATAATCAAATTATAGATACTTTCGACACTTATGTACATCCAACGCATAAAAGGATAAGTCGTAATATAACTCGTTTAACTGGAATTGATAATGAACTCGTCTCATCCTCACCAACAATTGATGACATAACTCCAAATATTCTATCCTTTATAAGCGATTATAGTATCGTTGGCCATAATGTTAGTTTTGATCTTAGATTTCTAAGAAATGCGGGTATTGAAACAGATGAGCATACAATTTTAGATACCCTACGATTAGCAAAACAAAAAGATTTACCAGTCGCTAATTATAAGTTATCAACTTTGAAAGACTATTTTGGCGTTTCAAATCGATCTCATAATGCGTTGAATGATTGTGAGACTACCAATATTGTATTTCAGAATCTTAAAAATGATATGAAATCTGAAAACTGATGCTTTTATATTGTAAACACAATTAATACCTAAACCTAATCAAGACTTAGGTATTTTTTCATATACAGACATTGGCCGTTGCCAAATGGAAAGATGTGATAAATGTGTGCAGAACGTGCACAAATATTAAGGACAAAAAAAGCTTCAAACATTGATATATCAACGTTCAAAGCTAACTGTCATTCTATTCTAGTGCCGGTGATCGGAGTCGAACCGATACTTCCTAGTGGAAACAGGATTTTGAATCCTGCGCGTCTGCCAATTCCGCCACACCGGCATAATATTACTAACTATCATGCCCGATTACTTTAGCATAACCAAAGGCGGTAACCGGATTTGAACCGGTGATGAAGGTTTTGCAGACCTCTGCCTTACCACTTGGCTATACCGCCATATTCATTTATTACAGCAATTGGGTTAGCTGGATTCGAACCAGCGCATGATGGAGTCAAAGTCCATTGCCTTACCGCTTGGCTATAACCCAATAAAAAAGGGCGGTATGTGGGAATCGAACCCACGTGTGTCGGTACCACAAACCGATGTGTTAACCACTTCACCAATACCGCCATGATAAAAGGTAGAAACAGGGATAGTAGGAATTGAACCCACACCGACGGTTTTGGAGACCGTAGTTCTACCTTTAAACTATATCCCTAAAAAATATGGAGGGGAGTGGATTCGAACCACCGAACCCGAAGGAGCGGATTTACAGTCCGCCGCGTTTAGCCAGACTTCGCTACCCCTCCAAAATGGCGCGGGACGGAATCGAACCGCCGACACATGGAGCTTCAATCCATTGCTCTACCAACTGAGCTACCGAGCCATTTAACGGTCCCTGCGGGAATCGAACCCGCGATCTCCTGCGTGACAGGCAGGCGTCCTAACCAACTAGACCAAGGAACCAAATTTAATTATTTGAAGCTAATTGCGGGAGCAGGATTTGAACCTACGACCTTCGGGTTATGAGCCCGACGAGCTACCAGACTGCTCCATCCCGCGATAATAAAAAGTAAATCAACTGTTACCCACTAAGGAGGATGTGGGATTCGAACCCACGCGCCGCTTTCGCGACCTGACGGTTTTCAAGACCGTTCCCTTAAGCCGGACTTGGGTAATCCTCCATTGCTTAAAAAAGTAAAACTATTAATATAATGATGCAACAGCATCAATGACCCCTACGGGATTTGAACCCATGTTACCGCCGTGAAAGGGCGGTGTCTTAACCACTTGACCAAGGGGTCATATCTAACGGAGAAGGAGGGATTTGAACCCTCGCGCCGCTTGCGCGACCTACACCCTTAGCAGGGGCGCCTCTTCAGCCACTTGAGTACTTCTCCAGATATAGTGGGCCTAAATGGACTTGAACCATCGACCTCACGCTTATCAGGCGTGCGCTCTAAACCAGCTGAGCTATAGGCCCATAAAAGTGGCAAAGCGGGTGACGAGAATCGAACTCGCGACAACAGCTTGGAAGGCTGTGGTTTTACCACTAAACTACACCCGCATATTACCTTTGCGACTACTTCTACCATAGCAAACATATCAATCTGCTAACGGTCCCTGCGGGAATCGAACCCGCGATCTCCTGCGTGACAGGCAGGCGTCCTAACCAACTAGACCAAGGAACCAAATTTAATTATTTGAAGCTAATTGCGGGAGCAGGATTTGAACCTACGACCTTCGGGTTATGAGCCCGACGAGCTACCAGACTGCTCCATCCCGCGATAACATTAATAAAATGCAAGGTCCATTCAAAATCGATGGACCCTGTAGGACTCGAACCTACGACCGAGCGGTTATGAGCCGCCTGCTCTAACCAACTGAGCTAAAGGTCCGGAATAAATAGCGGCGAAGGGGATCGAACCCCCGACCTCCCGGGTATGAACCGGACGCTCTAGCCAGCTGAGCTACACCGCCAAAAACTATGATACTGACAACATACATTGCCTATCGGGAAGACAGGATTCGAACCTGCGACCCCCTGGTCCCAAACCAGGTGCTCTACCAAGCTGAGCCACTTCCCGAAAATAAAACAAATGCACCTAGTAGGAGTCGAACCTACAACCTTCTGATTCGTAGTCAGACACTCTATCCAATTGCGCTATAGGTGCATATTCATTATAGTGCCGAGGACCGGAATCGAACCGGTACGGTAATTACTTACCGCAGGATTTTAAGTCCTGTGCGTCTGCCAGTTCCGCCACCCCGGCGTTACTATAATGAAAGCGGAAGACGGGATTCGAACCCGCGACCCCCACCATGGCAAGGTGATGTTCTACCACTGAACTACTTCCGCATTATGCCGACTAGAGGATTCGAACCTCCGACCCCCTGTTTACAAGACAGGTGCTCTGCCAACTGAGCTAAGTCGGCATAAAACGTTACTTTCATATTCTACTAAATGAAACACAATATCGCAACAACAATATTGAAATACGGGTGAAAGGACTTGAACCTTCATGTCCACTGGACACTAGAACCTAAATCTAGCGCGTCTGCCAATTCCGCCACACCCGCATGGTGTGTTATATATATGTTGCAAATGAGCCGTGACAGGTTCGAACTGTCGACCCTCTGATTAAAAGTCAGATGCTCTACCGGCTGAGCTAACGGCTCATGATATGGAGGATACAGGGATCGAACCTGTGACCTCCTGCTTGTAAGGCAGATGCTCTCCCAGCTGAGCTAATCCTCCATCATGAGACAGCGTAGCAACTCTCTATCCTCGCGGGTAGTTTCCCACCAACTACTTTCGACGCGGAGAAGCTTAACTTCTGTGTTCGGCATGGGAACAGGTGTATCCTTCTCACTATCGTCACTACACTGTATTCTACTATGACACTCGTACCCTGAAAACTAGATATTAAGAACAATGAATTAAATTTTTGAATCACTTCGAACTGCTGTAAACTCTTACTCGATTAAGTCCTCGATCTATTAGTACTGCTCAGCTCCATGTATCGCTACACTTCCACCCGCAGCCTATCTACGTCATAATCTCTAACGGATCT